>NZ_PIZL01000019.1:0-381047 GCF_002835515.1 Vibrio sp. vnigr-6D03 | reverse complement strand
ATCTAGTCGGAACTAATACATATAAGCGAGGCGGTACGGGCTTTTGATGAGCCATGACTAGAATCACTATTCCACTGTATCCCATATTCATTAACTGCTAGATTTAAACGATTGGAATTAAAAAGCTCAACACTTAGTTGAGCTTTTTAGGTAGGTTTATCTAACCGATGATGCGTTTGAATCTTGTTTTAAAGGCTTTCTCACCACCTTCCATTTGATCACATATAAACCCTTTGACTGCAGATTCCTGAAGCCCTCCAGATATATGAGGCTCTAACCTTTGGGCTTGCTGTTTCATTCCTACCACTAGCTCCGCATCACCGTTCACAACAATTGGTGCAGAGTGAGTTACGACTACTAATTGTCTACGTTTTTTATTATTCGAAATCGCAGGGATAACAGAGCTAGCAAGCATAGCGCAATCCAAGTCATCTTCAGGCTGATCGAGTATCAGTGGATCTTCGCCATATGACATCAAAAACGACAACATAGACGCAGATTTTTGGCCTGGTGACGCCCTTTCTAATTGACGAAAGTTACCCGTCGAATCTTGGAACTCAATTTGAAGACCGTCATCAGGAAACCAACAATGTAATTCGTCTAATCTTTCATCCTGTAACTGTCCCAATCGGGTTCTTAGCGAACCGTGTATCCCTGCATAGTCACTACTATCTTCCTTTTTGAGGCAAGCGATATGAAAACTCTTCAGTTTTGCCAGTTCAGAATACCGCAGTTCTGCACTTTTAGGACTGAATTTGTTTAAATTATTTAGGTCGTACAATAAGCTATTCGGTGTATTTTCATCAAAGATGTGAGTCGCGAATTTTTCAATTCCTGAGGCATCTTGGTAACTTTTGACTAAACGCTTGCTTGAACATGCCAGAGGAAGCACCTTGATTTTCAACTCCTCTAAACCAAGATCAGCAATGAACTGATTGCGAACTCTGGTTAGTTGCTCCCTATGAGTTACAAGTTGCTTGTATACATCAGCTTTGTTTTTTTGGGTCAAAGCAAGTTCGTTTTTCAAACTTTGCTCGTTATTTAGAACCAGCTGTAACTCCGCTTGCGAGTCCATAAGAACATTGAGCTCTTCAGGGGCAACGCTGGCGTTGTTTAATTCAGAGACCTTAGTGTTCAATTCACCAGTATTATTAGCAATTCTAAGGTTGAGCGTTTGAAGAAAACTTTGTTCAGATGAATTAGCCAATTTAGCCTTTGACTCTGAAATTAATGAGAGTACTGCTGCACTCAAGGTGTCGTGGATTTCATTAACTTCTAGTTGCCACTTACCTAAATCAGACTCTCGGTCGTCAATACTCGCTGCAGTTCTCTCCGCGCAAGCACTTTCCAGTTTTTCGATTAAATCGTCCACCTTCTGCTTACTGGTTTCTGCTTTGCTTAATTTCTCTTTGTCGTTAGCGAGCGCTTGTTGTAAAGACTCTAAGCCCGCCTTTTTTAATGTCTGAAGTTTACGTTCAACGTCTTGTAATAGCCCTTTAGTGGTTGTAAGGTTTTCGATAGAGCGCTGGGCTTCACGCTCTTCAGCACAGTACTGTTTGTATTTAGTTTCAAGATTGAGCTTATCTTGTTGCCACTTAGCATAATTTACCGTTTCACTCTCATCTATTACGCGTAGAAATGAATTCGGCTTAGTCGCCATTTCATACAACATTTTTTGTGAGTAAATCGAGACTGGAAAGCGTGATGTATTGAAGGTTTCTTCTTCCTCCCATTGATCAGTTCTCTTATTCAAGTGATGGAAATGAGTATTTATCGGTGACCATGTCAGTTTGTATGTATCTTGATCTTTGCGGTACTCAAGCTCAATGAAAGAGTCAGGTGCCATAGCCCCATCCGGTCCCACCTTTTTGAATTCATCTATATTTTTTTGTTGTGTAAAAGGAAGGTTTTCATCACGACGGAGACTCAATCGCATCGCTTCTATCAACGTAGATTTACCGGAACCACGACTCCCAACAATTGAAGTATACCAAGGACTTAAGTCAATGCTAATGGGGTTAGTATTGACGTCTTGGCACATCTTGGTCTTTAACGTTAATTTGGTGATTTGCTGCGATGGGATCGCTGGAGGTTGTTCAGGACCCCGTTTTATACAATGCGTAGGATCAGATAGTGCGACTTTTAGCCCCTCAAAAGAAGGTTCTATCATTTTGACCCAAGTGTAGCCTTTACCCATTTCATCAATAGAATGTGCGTCAGACCCTTTTACCCAAGCGAGATCTTCGATGAGTTTCTTCTGATAGGTTTCGAGATCATCAAACTCTCTTATTAGCTCTATAGCATCAGGACTTGCATCGAAAACACCCTTTACAGAGCCTTGGTTGGAATTCTTGAAAATCCCTTTATGCATATCAACATGCGCCAAAATGGCCAAAGCAGGTGTAGAAAAGCCATGGATAGCCTCAACAATGCCTCGTGTGCCAAATGAGAGTTCCAATGAATGATTCTTGCATTGGGATGAAGGAAGACCGCAACGACCCACCAACTCGCTGATAGTTGAGGATGTAGCGTTGTCATGCAAGATAGCAAGAACATGCACGTTACCCGCCGCTGTGAGCTCCACTGCAGGCATAATAACAATGTCCCTATATCCATTACTCTCACCAGACTCGAACTCAGCTTTGAGTGTTTCTAGTTCAATTCGAATTTTATCTAGACCTGCGCCCGTATTGTGGTCACTCAATACCACACAATCAACTTCATTGGACATTTGACCAAGGAGCCATTCACGACTAGTACAGGCAAGAATCTTGCTAGATCTAGGAAAATCATCTGAGGCAGGAGAATGACAATGAAAATCAACTTTAAACCATTTGCTACCAACAAATTGCAACTTGTGCTCCTAATGCAAATAAGCAACCGTATTGTTATGTGTTCCGTATGATATGTGAGGTTATTTTTACTTTCAATGTTATGCAATAAATTTACACTTGTATGTTATGGGGCATATCGTAATCATATCGTGAATGTGTGAATCGCAATTCTATCTAATCCAAGTCGGGTCACTCAGTTTGGCGGTTGATTTAATATTTAAACCTTGATTTGAGGCACTTACCAAAGCCTCTATTTCCTCTATTATCCTGTTATATTTAGGAATTTCGGTATTCTGATATGAGCTTTACTCCCAAAAAGATGTTTAACATCCAAGCCAGTAAAGTACTGAGCCATAAACTTAAGTACATAGATTTGGAATATGTGGAAGAGTTGTTCGGTAAGTACTGCCCTATCAACAGTAATATGCTTGCTCACATCATTGATGAAGCACTAGATAACATTAATCAAGGTTATAGTGTCACAACGAGCAAGCAACGCTTTAAAAGCGAAGATCCAGCTGTATCTCAATATATAACTGGCAGTATTGATAAACTTCTTAAGCACAACAAATCTAAGAAATCACACTCTTGGGATTTATGCGGAGATTTTGATTTTGATATCACGCACGAAAGCCATGATAGAAAGGAAGATATCCCACACAACCCAATTCAAACCTACATCCATCCATTTTTTGCTCATCCTGAATACGCTCGAAAAAAACACGAAGTAAGAGTCCTATTTAGGCTTCTTCATCATAGTTTTGAAGGAACTTCATGGGGTATAGCTGTGCCAGTTCAACTTTTAATGAAAGGTGCTAAAAGGATTAGCAATTGCCATTTTGGATACGGACATCAGATCTGTGTTGCTGATGGCAATGATTATAAAGAATACCACTATATTGGGATTACAAAGCGTAGTTGGTTACAGAGGATGTCTGAACACTTCAATGAAGTTAGAACTGGCAGTAACAAAACCTTTCACAAGGCATGGCGTGAATTTACTGGCAAGAAAAACGTAATATTTACATCAGAACTAATTGTATATAACCACAATTACAAGCAGATCATGGATTGGGAAGAGTTCATTGTTGATCAGTGTATGGCTAATGGTAACTCTTTAAATATGAT
This sequence comes from Vibrio sp. vnigr-6D03, assembly GCF_002835515.1. NCBI lineage: Bacteria > Pseudomonadati > Pseudomonadota > Gammaproteobacteria > Vibrionales > Vibrionaceae > Vibrio > Vibrio sp. vnigr-6D03. The sequence continues at coordinate 377,085 of NZ_PIZL01000019.1, read as the reverse complement.
ACCTGGTGGCTTTAAAGGTTTACGATTTCTTCACGAGCACAGTATAACAGATAGAGAACGCATCTCGCTTGAAGAAAGAGATGCGGCAATTTCAGATTATCAACGCCTTAACCCAAATAAAGGCGTGCCAAACTTGATGGTAAGCAAATTATGGTGTGATCAAGATTATGTGAACCGTGTGATTTGCGGTCATAGTAACAGACTAACAGTCGACCAGGTGCTCGAAATTAGAAGGCTATCTTCTAAACATAACCTGACCTTTATTATGAAACAACTTGGACTTAATGATCGTTCTCAAGTTGAACGAGTTATGAAAGGTAAAACATATAACAAAGTGGCTAAAAAGCGTCTATCTTAATAATCACCGACTTGATGAACATTCAGGAACTTGGATAACCTAGAGCATAACTAAATTATTTGTCATACCTTAACTAATTCATATCTTGCTAAATTAGTAAGACTGCAACTATGGGCTATCCAAAAACGTTATAGATACTTATCTTATGGACTATTTGGATAGCATGAGATGTTATCAATGCACTGTTGCTCAAATTAGATAGAAATACACTTACCTCACGTAACCAGCCTAAAGTAAACCCTCTTACTTCTTAATCTTTATTTTGACTCAGAGCTGCAATGAGTTTCTTTCTTTCGCTCTCTGTCATTTCAGCGATCATACACGCCAGCTCAGCAGAACTTTCATCCTCACAAAAGAAAAAGTTGAGTGGCACACCAAGTTCATCAGCAATGAGCTTTAATGTTTGAACATCTGGAGTGTGTTTACCTCTTTCGTATTGATTCATTCGAGCACTAGCTGAACTTGCATCCATGCCTATACGCTCTCCCAAGGCTTTTTGGGAGATCTTTGCTTTTTTCCGAGCTTGTTTGAGTCGCGCTGTGATTGGGTTTTGGAATGACACTTAGGTTTCATTTCTATGATCTCAAGTTAACTAAGATTTTCTTAGTTTTCAGGAAAACTGTATACTAAGCAATCCTTAGTTTTTGAGTGGGTGTTGTTTAAGAAAATGAAACGTTCTCGAAGAATCAGTGCAGTCATGCACAAGTTGTTGATTGAACATAGTTTAGATGGATTTACCGTGCTAGAAGCTAGGGATCTGTGGCTATCAGTTGATGATAAAAAATGTAATTCAAGTGAAGCTCGCAAAAAGGTGTATCGAGCCATTTTTAACTTTGAAAAGAAAAACTGGTTACGATGTGAGGGTTCTGGTCGAAACAAACGTTACTTTCAAACGGAACAATTTAGAAAACAACCGAGCTATGCAGCGTTAAACCATCAATCCGGAATAAATCACGAAAATACTAACCAGGATTATTCCGTTCTGATCAAAGAGCGCAATGAGTATAAAGGCGAGCTTGAAATCTTGCTTGGAGAGGTAGACGAGTACCAGTCGATAATATCTCGATTCCCCGAGCTAGAAAGCAGACTCGCTCCAATTCATCAACAAGCTAAGGAACGAGGCGCTATGTTGCTCGGCAAATTAAACGCTTTAACAACCGTTTTGAATACTCTGAGTACAGGTGGTTAGTCATGCTAAGAAAATGGCAAAGTGAATGCTCAGATAAAGCTTTAGAAAAATACTCAAAGAATCTACCCCATTTCTTTTGCCAAGCTACTCCAGGGGCTGGTAAGACAGTACTTGCCGCTAATATTGCATCAAGATTACTACAAAATAAAATGGTTGATCTTATATTATGCTTCTCACCATCCTTGGCTGTATCTGATGGCATTAAAAAGACGTTTTCATCAATCCTTGATTGTACTTTTAACGGCGGCATGGGGGCGATTGGGCAATCCCTAACATACCAGTCTATTCAGTTCCTTAACGATGAGTTTTGGCAAACATTGAAAAACCATAGAGTTTTTGTCGTGTTTGATGAGATTCATCATTGCTCTGGTTCTGAGATTGAAAATGCAAACATTTGGGGGCAACAAGTTCTTACAAAGATACAAGGACTTGCTACTTTCACACTCGTGCTTTCAGGAACACCATGGAGATCAGACTCTTTACCGATTGTATTGGGTGAATACAGCGATCCAGATGGGCAACTACTTGTCGACTACCAATATACTCTTAAACAAGCTATTGATGATTGTGTCTGTAGAGCACCTAAAATCGTGCTGATCGATAATGAGCATTTGTCTGTCACTAGCAATGAGAAGATGGAATCTTTTTCATCAATCTTAGAGATGCTTAAAAAAACGAAAGCCTCTTACCAAAGCGTCATACATAACCAAGAGGCTATGGAATATTTACTTGGCTTAGGGTGTGAACGATTAGCCAAAGTACGCCTTGATTCTCCTACTGCGGGGGGATTAGTTGTTGCCGCTTCCGTTCAACATGCACAAGCAATTAAAGAAATTATTTCTCAAAAATTTGGTCAAACCGTCTCAATTGTTACCTATCGTCATGAAGAGCCTTTAGCTGAAATAGAGCGTTATAGACAAAGTGATGCTCAATGGATTGTGAGCATAGGTATGATCAGCGAAGGAACTGATATTCCGCGCCTTCAAGTATGTTGCCACATGAGTTCGGTCAAAACTGAACTGTACTTCCGCCAGGTGTTAGGGCGTATACTTCGAGTCAACTCCTCAACTTCCCAGCAAGCTTGGTTATTTACGTTTGCAGAACAAAGCCTCATCCAGATTGCTGAGCGAGTTGAGGAAGACATCCCTGAGTCTTGTCTTTACGTATTTATGGGAAAATCAATAGAATCTGGATTTTCTCATCAACGAAGTCATTTGGATGATGAGAAGCCTTTGCTTGAATCTCAAAGCCACCAAGGTTCAAATGTATCTTGGGGAAGTTGTACCGATGGTATAAGCAATCATAACGAGACCATAGAGGCGTTTGATGAGCTGCGACTTGGGGCGTTTAGGCAAAGGGTAATTTCGGCTTTTTCTGGTCTTGGAGAATAAATGAAAAAGCTAACAAAACAGTACTGAAGACTAGGATTTTTAGAATTGCTATCCAAGAATTTATGAATAAATCAAATTTATTGTCATCACTTCAGAGTCAAGTAACCTGGTGTAAACTCTTGAGGCAGGGGTCTCTGAAGATGGGTATTGGTCTCAACACGTAGAAATTGCGCCTAAGGTTACATCACACCTTTAAAGGTCATGACGAAACATGGTAAAGAACATCTAATTAGATACTTAAACCAAAAAAATACTTTGTGGGTATAAATAATCCATTCTTAATAAGAATGAAGCTGGTCAACGAAGCATTCGCAAAACTCAAATCTGGGTTGGTTGCGTAGCACTTTTACTCAATATTGAGTCTGTAGATTCGTTCATTTTTGGGCACTTTCTAAATCGAATATACCTCCAAATGCTTCAGAAGGTATAGAATTGGCAATAAGATTAGCTAATGTGCAAAGCATGCACATTGCTCATTAAGTAACTATCGAGGAATCCTAAGTAGTTGCAGTGTTTGCAACAACTCCTATATGCCCCAATTTTGCAACAGCCTATTGCAAAAATCAGTCTGAAGTAATTTTGCCAACAGGTTGTTGGGCAGACTCTTGTTTCGAAAATCACGTCTGCCCCGAACCTTGTTAGAACCAAAGAATGTACAATCTAGCCAGTACGGCGCTAGACCAAGTAAATCTAATCAGTACTTTGGGCATTAGTACGGTAACGTTTCTTCGTTATACCTCGAAACGCTCTGCCAATTCACACAAAAAGCTGATACTTGTTGAGTTTCATAATAAATGACAGCAACATAGATTGAATGTAAACATGGAAAAACTCTGTCTATAAGAGTTATAGCAATTTGAGGATGACTATGTCTGAAAGTTCACGAGTTGAACAGCTAAGCTCAGAAATCGAGTCTTATTTAAATTATAGGAGTCAATTGGTTGAGGGTGAAACCAAGGTTTCTGAGGGACTTGATAAAGCTGTGCTTGCAATTTCAAGTGCAGGTTTAGGTTTAACATTTACCTTGTTTGATAAGCTCTATATTGAAGGTAATGTTGACAGCTTGATATATGCAAAATCGAGCTGGGTATTTTTTGTGATCTCGGTGTTCTTTGTTTTATCTAGTCTGCTGCTTTCAGGGTACTTGTATTATCGTAATAGGGAACTTTCAGATAGCATTATTCAGAACAGAATAAGTATTAGAAGTGCGATTCAAAATGAAGATGATGAGGTTCCTGAAGAGGAGGCGTTTTCTGAGAATAAAATACTAGTTTTTGTTGCTCGCCTTTCACACTACTTTGGTGCGATAGCTCTGTTTTTTGCTATTGCTTTATTTGGACTATTTGTTTCCCACAATACAGATTTTCAAAATCTTGAATCAAATCAAGCAACAGAAGTTGGACAACCCACGAATACAACGGAGATAAAAAAATGAATGATAAAACTCCACCTAGACCAGTTGATAAGCCAAGAGAAACGCCAAAACAAGCAGTCCCACCGCCACCTCCACCTCCGACTAGACCAACGAGACGCAGTTAAAATTGCTATAACACACGCTTTAAATCTGACTCGAAAACGCGTGCAGAACTCGCTAGCGCTCAGACATGGCACGCGTTTATTCACAGTTTGAGTGAGCATTAGCGATATTAGTAAGGTTAGGTGAAATGTTAGAAAAATTACTTAAAAAAGGTTATTTCCCACAAGAAATTCCAACGACATTTAGCACTATCAACTATGGAGACGTGCTGATAGATCCGAGGAATAATCTTTCCAGACCATTCACGTATAACCGAGATGGGCCAGTCTATAGCAGCGAATGTGCGAAGTTTAACTTGGCTAGACGAGGGAAATTGCGCCGCCCATTAAGAATTCCCAACCCTATAAATTATTATCAGCTCGCAAAGCTGATATCAGACCATTGGGCTGATTTTGACTCCGTTTTTGACAGAGCTTCTCAATCAATTAGTCGTCCAGTTGAAGATGACTCAACCAGAGCTTTAAAATGGGAAAAGGGATTTAGCTTTCTGCCTGATTCTAAGTTAAAAACGAGGACTGCTTCTCGCTATATTCTAAAAGCGGACATCTCTAACTTCTACTCAACTATATATACTCATAGTATTCCATGGGTTTTACACACAAAGTCTTTAGCAAAGCAGCAAAGGAGTTTTCGCAAAAATCTTGGGAACAAGATTGATACCTTGGTAAGAAATTCTCAAGACCAACAAACCAAAGGGATTCCAATAGGAACTGACACTTCATTTGCTATTGCTGAACTGATTATGTCTGAAGTTGACAAGCAACTAGTAACTAAGGTTGGGACAAACTACCATCGATATATTGATGACTTTGAATTTGGGTGTAAAACCTTGCAGGAAGCTGAGCATACATTATCTGTACTGCAAGAGGTATTGTCTCAATTCGAACTGGAGCTTAACTCTTCGAAAACCGAAATAATTAAGCTACCATTAGAAGTTGATCCTCAGTGGTTACATGAACTTCAAAAGTTTGATATTAGTATGGCAACTGCTGGCGTTCAAAGAAGAACGCTGTTGTCATTTTTCGATATGACAATGGATTACATTTCAAAAGAACCTTTTGAGCCTATTTTAAAGTATGCAGTAGTTCGAACATCATCCCATATCGTTCAAAGTGCAAATTATGCGCTGTACCAGAGAATTCTTTTACAATGGGCTACCGCAGAACCATCAACATTACCTATCGTTATTGATTTTATTGCGTTCTATAAAAATGCGGGTATCCAAGTCGATATTGAAGAGATTAAACAAACTCTAGAATTGGTTATTACTGAAAACTCTAGACAGAGCCACACTAGCGAAATTTGCTGGGCTATATGGGGAATGATGCTACTCGACATTGAATTTACTTCAGAAGTGGTCGATACAATAAAGAGTATTGAAAATTCATTTGTAGCTCTCCTAACTTTGGATGCGCAGCAGCGTGGTTTGATTTCAGACGAAGAAACGTTTGAATTGTGGGAAAGTCTAATGAACCCACAAGAGCTGAAAGGTAGCAATTGGCTGTTAGCTTACGAAGCCCTTAAGAAAGGGTGGCTTGCTCCAGTTGGAGGTCAGAATTACCTAGATGAGTCCATTGGTTTTTCATTTTTGTCAGAGAAAAACGTTTCGTTTTATGACCCCGAAAAACTAAATAATTACGATCCTCAGGTAAGGTATTATAACTTTAGTAGACTAAACGCGGAGCAATTGAGGTATTTCTTATACAGAGACCGTCCTATAAATAGAGCATCATTCTAAATATGACTAACAAATAATCAAAGCCTCAATATACTTTTCTAGTTAGACATAGGCGTGCTAGAGCACCAGCTCTAGCACGCTTATGTCCAATTTCGAGTTAGTGGATTCATCGCTAGCTCATTTCTGCCGCAGAATGAGTTAGAGTTTTGACTCGCTATATACCTTAAATTGTAGTTGTGACTTAATATAACGAACCAATTAATGCTTAAGACAAAAACGTCTATCACATGGATGACTGATTTACTTAACCACGATAGGTATACCTAGATAATACCTACAGCTTCCAAGTATTCACTCTTTATAGTGTATTGGCTTAGTTCATCGATAAATTCTACAAGCTCTCCCTCATATTTGAACCACTCTCGACCTTTGCCATCAACAAGCCAATCACTAAACTTTTTGTGTAAACTCCTCTCAACAGTTAGACCACCATGAAGCACGACAGTAAGCAGAGTCAAAGGACCAGTTTTGTACTCTCGTTTAACGGCATCCATCCTATTATTAATATTTTTTGATATGCCTATCTTCACAAGACCTTTCGACTCATCCAGAAGGAAGTACACAGATTGCTGTTCGTGTAGGTTAGGTTCGTACCAAAGCCTTGGCGAAACAAAATAGTTCTCTACTCCAACAGCAGGTGACATTAGATACGGTTTGATTGAATCCCACTTCTTGATGGCCAACATATAGCGACTCTTCTTTATAATCTCTGAAATTGCGCGATTACACTTTGTTTGGTTACCAAGAAGCTTGTAGAACCCCGATTTATCACAGTTAAACCTTCCGTTAGGCATCCACACAGAAATAGGGTCTAGTCGGTCATCATCGTAGTCAGTCTTAAGGGCAAGCCTACGCCCGTAAACAGTATTGGTCTCAAAATTCTTTGACAAATAACGTCTCAAAAAGTCACTGGCTACCTTGTTAGGGGGCTTTCCTTTCTTATTAGCCTCTTTTTGAAACTTATCGAATTGGTCTGAGGAAAACACTTCGCTCATAATAAGAGCTTGCTCACAATGAGTTAGATTTTTGAATCGCTCAAGAACAATACTAGACACCTTGTTGCTCATAGTGTTCGCTCTCCAAACATCCATTGAGATGAGCTAGTTTCAAATGAAAGTTCTATTCCTAGATCCCATATTTTTCCTTCCTCGTCTGTGCTCCAAGCAAAGTCACCGCCCATACTAAGAAGTTCCTTGAATAAATCGTACACAGCGCCGTGAAGAGTGTCCCCCCCTCTTTTGCGGTAGAAATCTAGGGCTTTTACGTTTTGAATTTTACATACCCTTACAGTTCCTGTGTACCCAACGCTGCGCAGCTGCTGAATAACCAGCTTCAGATAGGCGATGAAGTACTTACTGAACCAACCTCGTTCACAAATAGATAGATTGTTACTCACGCCATCTCTTGATGGTCGGCATAAATCTAGATCAAACTCTCGAACGGTAATATCCACTTTTTTACCTCTGAATCGGTAATAAGCATAAAAACTAAACCCATACATAGCAGGTTCTATATGACCGTTGTGCAGTTGAAGTTTAGTTTTGTCCTTCCCTGATAGTATTCGGGAAACTGTATCGTCCCTAAACTCAAGCTCGCTAATCAGCTCAGAACTATCCCATGGTATACATTCTTCTTGATGCTCATTCATTGCGTGAAGAATTGCATCAATTGTATTACCAGAAATCTGGTTAAACTTTTCTTCTAGAATCTTATGCAAGATACTGCCATGAACGTGAATGTTTTTATTGAAATGCTTTCTAATTGCATCAAAGTGGGGGAGAACAACACCCTTAAACTCATCAACCTTGCTTTGACCAAATATGTTGATGAATGGAGTAACAGCATTTACCTCTTCTATGGATATTTTAGCACCAGACTTTTCTAGCAGTTCACCCCAATCATAACAATTGAACCAATATGCTGTAATCTCTTGAGCTTCTGAACGCTTTAGGTCGAAGGTTCTAGATAGGTGTTTTGCGTGAGTCTTTGCCTCACGAACGGTAGGGTATCTATACATGGTATTAAGCACCGGTTTTTCTTGTGTGCCTACGTACCACAAGAACAGTGATACTTAATCAGATGGTGGTAGTTGGATTTACCTGCGCTGCATTTCGCTTCGTCCGTAGGCTGACTGGTCGCGCTAACCGATAACTAATTTATTGAAAAGGTTGGTATAAGTCAAATCAATTATTATCGGTTTAACTTGGAGGCGGTTTAGAGGAAGAACCTAAATCGTTTATGTCCAGTTTCGAGCTGTCGAAAGTGATAAGTTCAAGTGTTGTGGGTAATGATTAGGTAACTCGTTTGATCATCTGTTTTTAGGGAAAGGTCTATGTCTCTGGTTGTTTTAGCGTAACTACTTATAACCAGTATTGCGAAGGTGCAGAAGTGTAGTGGTCTAATGATCTACTAGACCACTACAAAGTTAGACGTAGCTAATACCAACTTCGAGTGGCTAAAATGTATCGGTGCTAGCAGGGATTATGAGACGTGAATTTCGGAACGACTATAAAAGCGTTATACTCGTCCCTCAAAGCAAGGAATTGTAAAGTTTAGGGGCTAATACTTAGTAACTTAACGAAAAACTTAACAAATTTTACGTTTTAGGCTTTTAACTGATTGTTTAATAATGGGTTGGTTTTTGTTTTCCTTGCTTAAGGTCATCACAACCGTTATAAATTTACAGAAGAATAAACGAATCTCAGTCTTTGAGCATTTCGCAATATTCAACAAAGCCGCGATTTTTCGCGGCTTTTGTTTAGGTTTTTCATTGAATAACTTGTGTATCATCCATTCCCTATTCACAATATACCCAAGTAACCTCAAGGTATTAGGCTACTTGGGCATGATATCGATTGTGCGATTCTTAGGAAATGAAACTTCGTGTTACTCGTTCAACAGAGCCAGGAAGTCTTACTTGAACTAGCAAGAAAAGGAATTCGCCTGACAATGCGATATACCCCCACGCTCAAATTAAGTACTCGATTGGTTGCATTTGTAACCATGATCGTCGTCAGCGCAATGTTCATCCTTTTTATTGGTGGGACGCTTTCGTTCAAGCGAATAGGACAGGAATATGTCCACCACTATATTTCAGGTATTGCAGACGTCGTTGATTCTGAACTGGATAACCCTGAAGCAGCAGAATCTATGGCTAAATGGCTGCCAAAGCTACTTCAGGCAAGTAATGTACTTGAAATGGACGTTACCTCGCCATCAGGCTCGATGTATCACTACAAAGATACTCGCTCATTTTTGCAAGTAGAACGCGCTCAACAACTCACTTATCCGTTACAGCACCACTCAGGTTATCAGATTCATTTTACAGTATTGCCACCTTATGTTGGGCTTGAGTATTCTGTTGGTGCGATGTCTTCGATTACGCTAGCGGTTTTATTGATTGTTTTTTGCTTAATACAGGGCATTAAGTGGCTGAAAGAGCAGCTATATGGCTCTGAACTTTTAGAAGAAAGAGGGCGAATGATCTTAGCAGGCAAAACACAAGAATTTGCCAAAGGTGATCTGCGAGAGTGGCCCTTCACCGCAAGTGAGGCGTTAGATAAGTTAATCGAAGAGTTGAGAGATTCGCGCCAAGAGCGTAGCCGCTTTGATACCTTTATTCGCACACATACTTTTTTAGACCAACTTACAGGCGCTGCTAATCGGGTACTCTTTGACTCAAAGTTAGAGGCAAGTTTACAAGAAGCGGGATCATACGGCGGGATTGTATTATTTAGAATCAAAGCTTGGGATGATGTTATCTCATTCAACGATAAGGTTTCCGTCGATGAATTTACTATTGAAGTTGGGCAAAGCTTATCAAACATTGTTCAGCGCTTTCCGGATGTTATTTTCTCACGCTATTACGAGTCTGACTTTGCCATTTTGGTTCCTCATCAAGGCAGCAAAGAAATAGAAGCACTTTGTAGCCAAGTTATTAAGCAGATTTCCAAAATAGAGCCACTTTCGCCATTATCTCCTGATAATTGGTGTCATATCGGCGCAAGTTTATATTCTGAAGGGGAAAGGCGTGGCTATATATTAGATGAGGCTGAAACGGCGCTGAAAACAGCACAAATAGAGTCAGCGAATAATTGGTCTCGGTTTGATAAAAAGCAAAAGAAAGATATTGCCAGAGGAAATGTCCGTTGGAGGACATTGTTCGACAAAACACTTTGCTCGTCTAATATACAAATATATTCACAACCATGCTTTATAAGAGAGAATCAACAAGAAGAATTATTACATCATGAATTGTTTCTAAGATTGAAAGATGAAAGTGGTGCAATTATAAAAGCTTCTCGATTTATGGCAGCTATCGAACAAGTTGGTTATGAAACCGCCATGGATCGTGTTGTAATTCAAGAAATTCTTGACTGGTTAAAGACGAAAAACGAAAGAATATGTTATTCTTTAAATATAAATGTGCTTCCATTCAAAGAAAAACTCTACACACGTTGGCTACGAGATGAGTTATTACAACTACCAAGTGAAATACGAAAGAGTATTAGCTTTGAATTTTCAGAAAGTAGTTTGGTAAAAAATTTAGATTATGTACGCCCAGTTATTCGTATGATTTCTGGATTGGGGTGCAAAATTATAGTCCACCAGGCTGGCAGGACAATTGCAAGTACACATTACATAAAAGATTTGGATGTTGACTATCTTAAATTGCATCGCAGTTTGATAAAAAAAATAGACCAAAGACAAGAAAATCAGTTGTTCATAAGAAGTTTAATTGGCGCTTGCATGGACAGTAAAACTAAAGTTATTGCTGTTGGGGTCGAAAATAATTCTGAATGGATGGCTTTGCAAAATTTGGGCATTGATGGGGGACAAGGTCGGTTTTTCGAAAAAGAAGAGCTGCTCTTTCCTAAGCGTCTTGCATCAAAGGTTAAAATTGGTCGCAGAAATCGATGGCGACAGAAAATATGAGCAGTAACTAATGAATAAAATGGTTTCTTTGCTAGAACGCTTGAAAGGAAAAAGTTCCAGTACGAAAAAGGTGAGTATCGCTCTCCTTGAAGATGCCGTTTACTGCTCATTTGACAATAATGTCGAATCATTCTCAGTAAAAGAGAAAGGTTGGGAGAAAACACTTCTCAAGCTTTTGGCTGAAGAACAATACGCAAATTCCAGCGTCGTTATTGTTTTAGGTTCCCATCATTATCAAACTTATCAAATTGAACGGCCTGAGCTACCAGAAGAAGAATGGTCAGTCGCCCTTCCTTTTTTACTTAAAGATCTTATCGCTGAACGAGTATCAGACATCGTTGCGGACGGCATCGCATTACCTAACAGCAATAAGATCCAAGCATACGTACTGAGCAAGAGAATACTCACCCCACTACTGGCTATATTAGAAAAAAGCCAAGTAGAGTTAGACAGAATTTTACCCGAAGATGAAGTTTGGGGGCAGACTCACCAGCAAGCCGAAGATTTTTTATTGCTCCACCAAAGTGCACACAGCAATTTTAAAATCAATGCTTACGTTGGCAGAGACATATGCTTTCACAGGACCATTCGTGGAGTGTCAGCCCCACTTACGGGTCCTCAAGCAAGTAGCCTGCAAATTGATGGACTTGCACTCGAAATGCAACGTTCGATCGATTATCTCAGCTCTCAAATCAAACAGGCACAGTTCCATAAACTGTTTATATGTTGCGATGATGAAGTTGATGAAGAACTGACTTCTGCATTGGAAGAAAGGTTAAGTGTCAAAGTCGGAACGTTAATGGATGAAGACAAGCGTTGTGGGGAAGTGCTTTCTCACTACGCTCTTGGCGCCCAATACCATGTCAACCTATACCCAGAACACCTAAAGCCAAAAAAAGAATTCTTTACCTTGCCTGTTGTGGCTGCAAGTTGGTTGATCGTTGGATTAGTCATGCTGGGCTACTACGGATTCAATGAATATCAGATTCGTAATGAAAAAACGAAAATTACACGTTTGTCAGATCAATCCAAGGTACTTAAAACTCAGTTATCTGAACTGAAAACTATGTTGGGTGAGCATAAACCCTCCCCAAATAAACTCGACGCCGTGGTCAGAATTGAAAAAGAGATAAAAGCAAAAGAAGCTTCTCTTAATGCCGTTGGGCAGTTTGATAATCAAAAGCAAGTGGGTTACTCGGGTATCATGAGTGCGTTATCTCGGTTAGGTAGAAATGATATATCCCTTAGCCAAATAACCATTAGCCAGAACACACTTAATGTATCAGGTCTAGCTCGAACGCCAAGTGCAGTTCCTGGCTGGATTAAACAATTTAGAAATGAGTTAGATTTAGTCGGCCGTAATTTTGAGCAGCTCAATATTGGTAGAAATGACGACGATATAGTGACGTTTGAGCTGCAAGCAAAAAGAGGGGGTGAGTAATGGCACTTCTTCAAGATTTAAGTGAGAAGTTTTCAGCTCTTTCTAGCCGAGAGAAATGGTTAATTACGGCTGGTGGATGGGTCGCGATCTTCTTCATCATATTGACGTTCTTTTTGGAGCCGTCATTCAAAGTCAAAGCTTCTCAAAACAGTGAGTACTCTTCTTTAACACAGGCAATAAAAACAACCCAAGACTTGATTGCAACGGTCAATAAACAGCTTAGAACTGATCCAAACAAAGAGGTTGATGAAGAGCTTGCTCGTTTAAAAAAACACAGCCAACAGTTATCCGAGCGTTTGGAGTTGTTGGTTGAATCTTTAGTTACTCCAAGCCAAATGGCTGAATTGTTAGAAAATGTACTCGTTAGTAGTAAAGGGCTAAAATTAGAAAGTCTAAACTCTCTGCCTGCTGAACCCATCATCGCTGGTGGAAGTTCTCAAGCAGTAGGCTACTACATTCATCCTGTAAAAATTGAAATTACAGGTCGATATTTTGATATAAAAAATTATTTAATTGAACTTGAGAGTATGCCCACCACGTATTTTTGGCGCAGCTATCAATATCAAGTTGAAGATTACCCGTCAGCACGTTTGGTTCTTATTGTCTATACATTAGGTACAGGACAGGAGTTTATCGGTGGTTAGAATTTTTTTAGCTTTAGCCATAATATTTAGCTCTTTTGGGTACGCTAACCAAGATCCTACCGCTCCACTTGGTTGGCAAGCACCAAAGACAACAACACAGAAACAAATTAAGAAAAAAGCAATCGCACCAGTACCGACACTGCAATCTATTATTTGTGCAGAAGGTGCACCATGCTATGCCATCTTAAATGATAAAGTTGTAGAGAAAGGGAAGTACATTCAAGGGTATCTGGCCAACAGGATCGAACCAGAATTTGTAGATTTGATAAAGAGCGGGAAAAAATGGCGACTAGAGCTATTTCCCTCTGACATTAAACACTAAGGTTTCATAGACATTATGCGTAATATTGTAGTAATAGCCATCATCGCGTCACTAACGGCTTGCTCCATGGGGCACCGGGAGCCTGTCGAGGTTAAAGAAGCGCTTAATGAAGTGATCAATGAAGCGAGTAGCAAAAGCTTAGATGAGCTTCCTGCTTCTGTTCAGGCTGATTTGATGCCTGAGTTAGCAAACGAAGAGTTTGCGGTTTCTCCAACCTTGAAGCGCTTTCGAGTGCAAGCTAATGGTGTCGAGGCAAAAACCTTCTTTGCAAGCCTTGTTAAAGGGACGGACTACAGCGCAGCGATCCACCCTGATGTTGCGGGGCGTATTACCGTTAATCTGACCGACGTAACGTTAGACGAAGTGCTTAAAGTGGTTCGTGATCTTTACGGCTTTGAGGTCGTCCAAAGTGGAAAGCTCATTCAGGTTTACCCGGCTGGCTTACGTACCGAAACTATTCCAATTGACTACCTTCAATTTAAACGCTTAGGGCGTTCGCTTACCTCTATTACAACCGGATCCATTACCAGCAAGGATGGTGGAGGCAGCTCTAGTTCATCAAGCAACAGCTCCAGTTCATCAGGCTCGTCAAATAATTCGAGCTCGTCCAGTAGCTCCAGTACCTCTCCCACCGGTGGCACTGAGATAGAAACCATCAGTGAAAGTGATTTTTGGGTTCAACTAGAAAAAGCCGCTCAAACACTCATTGGTACAGGGGATGGTCGTAGTGTAGTTGTTTCACCTCAAGCCAGTGTATTAACGATTCGAGCATACCCTGACGAGATAAGAGAGATAAGGCAATTCCTTGGTGTGTCGCAGCAGCGCATGCAGCGACAAGTGATATTGGAAGCAAAGATCCTTGAAGTCACGCTGTCTGATGGCTATCAGCAAGGGATAAATTGGAGTGGTCTAACGTCAACATTTGGCAACGCGAGTGTGTCGATTGGTCGTGGCTTCAATCCAGCGGATGGAATTCCTGCGTTACCCGGGCTTGATGCCATTGGCTCATTGCTCGGAGGGCAAACCAACGTCACCATACAGAATGGTGATTTCAATGGTGTATTGAGTTTTGTCGGTACCCAAGGTGATCTCAATGTCTTATCAAGTCCACGGGTTACCGCTGCGAATAACCAAAAAGCTGTGATAAAGGTAGGATCGGATGAGTATTTCGTTACCGATATCTCTAGTGTGGTCGGTAGCGGTGATAATGCGAATGTTGCGCCGGACATAGAGCTCACGCCATTTTTCTCCGGTATCTCTTTAGATGTAACACCGCAAATCGATGATGATGGCTTTGTTCTTCTTCATGTTCACCCTGCGGTAATTGATGTGCAAACGCAGACAAAAGTCATCAATCTTGAAGGTAAAAAATACGAAGTCCCTCTAGCAAAGAGCTCGATTCGTGAATCGGACTCGGTCATTCGAGCGCGAGATGGTGATGTTGTCGTAATCGGCGGCTTGATGAAGTCAAACACCGTGGATCAAGTTTCCAAAGTGCCCTTCTTGGGCGATGTTCCAGGGTTGGGGCATTTATTCCGAAACGTGACCAAGCTTACTCAAAAAACAGAGCTGGTAATTTTGCTAAGACCAACCGTGGTTGGCGTGAATACATGGCAGCAAGAATTAGAACGTTCACGAGACTTATTACAAGAGTGGTTCCCTGAAGAATAATTATGTATCAGACATTTTTTGGATTTAAACAAGCGCCTTTCTCGCTAACCCCCAATACTGAATTGTTTCAGGGGTTAGTGCCGCATTACGAGGCGATCCAAACCGTTTTGTCTGCTATTGACATGGGTGAAGGTGTTATAAAAGTATCTGGGGAAGTGGGCACAGGGAAAACCATGGTGTGTCGGATGCTCATTAACCAATTAGTTGATGAAGTTTCGTTGGTGTACTTACCTAACCCACAACTTACAGGTGAAGAACTAAAAATTGCGATCGCAAAAGAGCTCGAAGTCGAAATTCGAGACAGCGATAGCTTGGTCGATGATATCCAAGCGCAATTATTAAAATTGCACCTGAATGGGAAGCGTGTTGTAGCACTGATCGATGAAGCGCAAGGTCTCAGTGATGAAGCCCTAGAAGCGATCCGATTGTTTGGAAACCTTGAAACGGAACAAGCTAAGCTAATGCAGATCGTTTTGCTAGGTCAGCCCGAGCTTGATGCGCGATTAGAGCACCACCACCTTAGACAGTTGCGTCAACGTATTTCCTTTAGTGCAACATTAAGGCCGCTTTCTATTGAGGAAGCCTTTGCGTATATCGATCATCGCGTTCAGGTGAGCGGTGGAAACGTCAATCTGTTTGATGCAAAAGTAAAAAAAGCGATTTGGAAAGCGTCACGCGGTGTTCCACGCTTAATTAACCAAGTTTGCCATAAGGCACTCTTGTTGGCATTTACGGCTAACGCGACTCATATCCATATGGAGCACGTCTATAATGCGATTAACGATACGCTAGATACAGTCAAGCCCCGGTTTAAAAAGCCATTTCTATGGGGATGGGGGGTATCATGAGCGTTATCAATAAAGCATTATCTGAAATGTCAGATAAGAAATCGCCTTCAGGGCGTATTGAAAAGGTTGATGTCTCTCCCGTTAAAAAACGTCCGCAAGCTATTTGGGCTGTCTTATTTGTCGCCCTACTGATTGCTGGGGGAGCTTGGTTTACTTTGAGTCAATCTACCAGTGAGCAAAAAATAGCTCAAATTCCTGAAAAGCGCAATCTTGATAACGCCTCTGACTCGGCAAAACCTGTGACCATGGAGGTTGCTTCGCCAACTCAGCAAACGGTTTCTAAGTCGGTAACTAACATATATCAAGATCAGGCTGCGGAAGATCCTGAAGCTTTAATGAGCTCAGTAGTATCACCAGTACCTGATGCTGTTCAAGTCGCAAATATCGAGTCAGAAAAAAGTATTGGCGAACCAAAATCTGTGTCTAAGCCGATAGCAGAGCAGGTTAAGGCAGAGGAAATACAAATAACGAAAAAAACAGAAGCTGCAAAAGCCGTTACTTCTCAGAAATCAATTACTCCTCAAAAAACATCCACTTCAAAGAAAGAGGTGAAGCCGGAAAAAACGAAGGTCGTTTCTGAAAAAGCACCTAAAGTTCAATTGGCAAATACCTCTTCGATAGCAGAAACAGATAAATTCGAGCTACCACCACAACCCATAACAGATGGTGAAATGGCGATTCAGCAAGTTGAACTTACTCCTCAGCAGCTAGCGGATAAATCGTTGTCGAGGGCAAAAAAATCGTTAGATGCCAATGATTTTGATGGAGCAATAAAAGGGTATCAATCGGCTCTGCGCTACGTTCCTAAAGATGAAGTGGTACGTAAAAAATTGGCGGCACTTTATTATGGGCGTGGCAATGTACGTCAATCTTTAGAGGTATTACAAAAAGGTATCGTGCTCGACCGAGATAGCCAAGTGCTGAGGCTTGCAGCAATGAATATATTGGTAAAAGAAGGCATCAATGAGGCCGCTTTGGGGGTGCTTGAGCATTTGCCACCTAACCCCGAGCAAGATTACCTCGCGGCTCGAGCGGGTTTAGCACAACAACTCAAAAACTACCCGATTGCACTTGAAAGTTACCAAATGCTAGTGAGAAGAGATAAAGACAATGGCAAGTGGTGGTTAGGGCTTGGAATACAGCAAGAGCGCAGTGCTCAATATTCTCAAGCAAAGGACTCATATCAGAAAGCACTTAATCGAGTAGGTTTGTCGGCACAGACCAACAGTTTTATTCGTGAGCGTATTGCTTATATCAATGACAGAGAGGCGTCTTCAAATGCAGATTAAACTACGTAAACGTCTTGGTGATTTGTTGGTTGAAGAAGGCATCATCTCAGAACATCAAGTCGAAGAAGCCTTAGGTCACCAAAAGAGTACAGGCAGAAAGCTTGGTGATACTTTAATACAGCTTGGGTTCTTAACTGAAACGCAAATGCTGACCTTCCTGTCGCAGCAGCTTAACGTGCCGCTAATCGATCTAAGTCGGGCGAATGTGGATGTTGATGCCGTTCAAATACTACCAGAGGTGCATGCTCGTCGATTGAGAGCGTTAGTTGTTGGTCGTCAGGGTGACACATTGCGTGTTGCGATGAGTGATCCCGCTGATTTATTTGCTCAAGAATCGCTGTTAAGCCAGCTTCAACAATACGCGCTTGATTTTGTAATCGCGCCAGAAAAGCAGTTAGTAGAAGGCTTTGACCGATACTATCGCCGAACAAAAGAAATTGCCTCGTTTGCTGAGCAGCTTCAAGCTGAGCACCAGGTGAGTGATACGTTCGATTTTTCTTTTGGAGACGATGAAGACAGTGAAGAGGTTACAGTTGTAAAACTGGTTAACTCTCTGTTTGAAGATGCCATTCAAGTTGGCGCATCCGATATTCACATTGAACCGGATTCAAATGTACTAAGACTTAGACAGCGCGTTGATGGTGTGCTTCATGAAACACTGTTGAATGAGGTTAATATTGCGTCAGCACTCGTGTTGAGGCTCAAATTGATGGCGAATCTGGATATTTCAGAGAAACGCTTACCTCAAGATGGTCGTTTCAATATTCGCGTGAAAGGTCAGTCTGTAGATATTCGTATGTCCACGATGCCCGTTCAGCATGGCGAATCGGTGGTTATGCGACTGCTCAACCAATCTGCTGGCGTTAGAAAACTCGATGAATCGGGCTTACCTGAAGATTTATTGCTGAGATTGCGAAAACAGCTCCGACGCCCTCATGGCATGATCCTCGTTACTGGGCCGACGGGTTCTGGTAAAACAACCACGCTTTATGGTGCGCTTTCCGAATTAAATGAACCAGGCAAGAAAATCATAACAGCGGAAGATCCCGTTGAGTATCGGCTTGAACGCGTTAACCAAGTTCAAGTAAACACCAAGATTGATCTCGGATTCTCTAAGATTTTAAGAACATTCTTGCGCCAAGATCCCGACATTATATTGGTGGGGGAGATGCGTGACCAAGAAACGGTGGAGATTGGGTTAAGAGCTGCATTAACGGGTCACTTAGTATTAAGCACCTTACACACAAACGATGCTATCGACAGTGCGCTGCGTATGATGGACATGGGGGCACCCGGCTACTTGGTCGCCAGTGCGGTAAGAGCGGTTTTGGCTCAGAGACTAGTAAGAAAAATATGCCCAGACTGCAGTACTCACGATCATGTCGATGAGTCTCGAAAGCAATGGCTCGGAAGCCGATTCCCAAATCAAGCGGATGCCACTTTCTTTAAAGGGCGAGGGTGTCAAAACTGCAATTTAACAGGGTATCGAGGTCGAGTAGGGGTCTTTGAATTACTGGAGCTTGAACAGCATATGATGGACGCACTTCGTTCAGGAGATGCGGTGGAATTTGCAAAGCAAGCTCGCAGAGCACCAGGGTATAAACCGTTACTGGCTTCTTCTATGGAGCTCGCTTTGAAAGGTGTGGTGAGTTTAGATGAAGTTATGAATCTCGGTGAAGGCGACTCTTCAGCGACCATCGAGCCGATTCTGCTCTAAGGTTACGGCATGGCGACTTATCAATACCAAGGCAGAGATTTACAAGGCAGTAAGGTGGCAGGGCAGGTTGACGCTCCAACCGAAGAGCTCGCAGCCGAAGCATTGATAAGCAAAGGAGTAATACCAACTTCGATAAGCCAAGGCAAAAGTGCAGAAGGCGGTGCCGGATTCGATGTTTCCGCTCTTTTCACACCGTCTATTCCGCTGGAAGTGTTCGTTATATTTTGCCGACAACTGTATAGCTTGACGAAAGCGGGAGTACCCATCTTAAGAGCGATCAAAGGATTGGTTCAAAACTGTGGGAATAAGCAACTCAAACAGGCTTTGGAAGATGTCGGAAATGAATTGACTAATGGTCGAAACTTGTCTTCGTCCATGCAGCAATACCCAAAAGTATTTAGCCCATTGTTTATTTCAATGATCAATGTTGGTGAAAATACGGGTCGTTTAGATCAAGCCTTGTTGCAGCTTTCTCAATATTATGAACAAGAGTTGGAAACGCGAAAAAGAATAAAAACGGCGATGAGATACCCTATTTTTGTTTTGAGTTTTATTTCAATTGCAATGATAGTGTTGAATGTTAAAGTAATTCCGCAGTTTGCCACGATGTTTGCAAGATTTGGTGTGGATTTGCCTTTACCTACAAGGATTTTGATCAGTACATCCAACTTTTTTGTCAATTATTGGGTATGGTTAGTTATTGCCTTTTTTGCATTCTTGTTTGGCATGAAAGCTTGGATTGGAACACCTGATGGTCGAGAAAAGTGGGACAAATTTAGATTAAGGCTCCCAATTGTGGGAGATATTGTGAATCGTGCTCAGTTATCACGATTTTCCAGAACTTTCGCACTTATGTTGAAATCTGGGGTTCCGTTGAATCAGTCTTTAGCTTTGTCAGGCGAAGCTCTAGGAAATCGATTTTTAGAGCTTAGAATTTTGGAAATGAAATCGGCAATTGAAGCGGGAAGTACAGTGTCGTCAACGGCAATTCAGAGTCAAATTTTTACACCTTTGGTAATACAGATGATTTCTGTCGGAGAAGAAACAGGTCGAATAGATGAGCTATTGCTTGAAGTTTCAGACTTCTACGATCGTGAAGTGGACTACGACCTGAAAACATTAACGGCAAGAATAGAGCCTCTACTGCTGACTATTGTAGCGGGTATGGTTTTGATTTTAGCTATGGGGATTTTCTTGCCAATGTGGGGCATGTTGGATGCAATTCAAAAATAGTTGGGCGAATTGACATGGAGGGGAAAGCCGTTCCTGCATTTGCCATTTGGACTTTTTTGGTAGGCATTTTGCTTGCCACTTTGGCTTTCAATTGGCAAAAAATTGACGATGAAGCTTCTGGCACCACTTTTTTGATGCTGGAGAACCAAATTACTGAACGCGCAAATGCCTATAGGCAGCAATGGGTTATCAGTAAGCAACCAAGTTTTATTGAGTACGAAGGTAGAAAAGTTCAGCTAGATGATAACGGATGGGTATTACCTTTGCATGGTAATGAAGTGAACTGCAAATGGTGGCTGGAAACATTGTACCCTAGGTTGGGAAGTACCTATCTAGCAGCACCAGAAACACAAATACTTTCTGGTTATCCGACATACCATTGTCGATATAAATTTAATGAAGAAATGGTGCTGGACTTGGTTTTGAATGAGAAGAAGCTCTCAATAAGTACTATAAAATAGGCAGTTAAATTACCTAAATCATAGTCTTACTGGTGGGTGTGCGATATAATGAAATCACTCAGGAATGAGTAAAAAAATAGGTGAAGAAATGAAAAAGCAGTTCGGTTTTTCATTAGTAGAACTGGTTGTAGTGATTGTTATTCTTGGCTTGCTAGCTGCGGCGGCATTGCCCAAGTTTTTAGATGTCACCGATGAAGCCAAAAAGGCAAGTATTGAAGCGGTTGCTGGTGGATATGCCACAGGTGTTCTCTCTGCTCGAGCGCAGTGGGAAGCGAAAGGCAGACCGGGAGTGGGTACAGGAAATAGTAAGCAACATTACATTGAGTATGATGGTGTGGAGTTCTGGCTAACCCGCTCATTTGATAACGATGGCAATGACAGCTCATTCAGAGATGGCTATCCGATTGCTTTAAAAACAACGGGGCAAACTGCTGCTCCGTCGGCTATATCTTCATCCGATTGTGTGAACTTGATGGAGAATTTGCTACAAAATCCACCAAAAGTTGGGGATGCCGCAAGTAGTAACCTAGCTGATTTAAAATACACTGCTGAAGCAAACAGTTCTGAGAGTACTTGTTCTTATGTACAGCAAGAAGGCAGTGATCATAAGTTTGTGTATGAAATAAAAACTGGTCGTGTGACCGTAGAATTGCAGTAACTTAATTGGTTACAGCGTTAATATCTAAACATAGAGAGAAGTGACTATGAAAAGACAAGGCGGTTTCACCCTAATCGAATTAGTGGTTGTAATTGTTATTTTGGGTATTCTAGCGGTAACCGCTGCACCTAAGTTTTTAAACCTTCAAGGTGATGCGCGTGGCTCATCTCTTCAAGGCTTGAAAGGTGCAATGAACGGCGCATCAGGTATCGTTTACGGTAAGTCTGCTATAGAAGGCGAAGAAGGTGTGAGTAAAGGCGCTACAACAACGCCTGTTGCAAGTGGCATCAACACTCATTTTGGCTACCCAAGTGCAGAAACTAACGGAATTCAACTTGCTGTTGAAGGGCTACCAGCTGACTGGGATACAGCCGTGTCAGGGGCTGGAACAGCAGGTTCATCATATTACGTTACCTTTAACGCTACGCCTGCTTTAACTACCGCAGCAACGATTGAAGCCACAAACTGTTATGTTTCCTACACAGAAGCAGCGGATGCTGACAATGCACCAACAATAACGGTCGTAGCTACAGGCTGTTAATCAAAATACCAGAGGTTAGTTTTTTACCTCTGGTTAATTCTATTGTTGTTTAATGGATACCAATTGAAAGCTCTCTTGCTTTTGTTCGGAGCGATGTGAATTCATGGTTAGTGGTGTGGACAATAAACGGTTTTCTTCACAAGCTGGATTTACTCTTACAGAGCTCGTGGTGGTCATTGTGCTTTTAGGTATAATCTCTACATACGCTGCCAGCAAGTATGTAGGCGTTTCAGGCTTCTCTTCTTTCGCCGCTCAAGAGCAATCCATTTCTATCATTCGGCAAATTCAGCTTGGTCGAATGCAATCCAATTTACCTTCTCTTGACTACTCTGGCGATCAAAGCCAATACCGATTGGTGGTTTCTGGCAATTGTTTGGGTTCTGGCACTGGGTGCACTGCAGATAATCGAAGCAACTTTGTCTTCATTGAAGATCAAACCTTCTCATTTACACCAGCAAGTATGATCGTCGAGTTTGATCTGTTAGGTGTTCCAACGTGTATTTCTGGTTGCTCCACACCTGTTGCAGGGGGCAATATTTCTATTGGTATTTCCAACGGCGTAGAGTCTGCTCAAGTTTGCATTAACAGCGAAGGGTTTGTTTATGGCTGTTAAGCAACGTGGTTTCACGCTGGTTGAAAGTATTATCGCCATCATTGTTTTAGGCATTTCGATGTCGGTATTGCTTTCTATTCTTTTTCCTCGTGTTCAAAACTCCGCGCATTCACAATATGAAGTTCGAGCGTCTATTTTGGCTCAAAGTATCATGACTGAAATTCTAGCGAGAGGGTTTGACCATGTGAGTGATCCGAATGGCAGTATCATTCGGTGCGATGAAGCTGGGGCTCCAACTTGTACGGTAACGTTAGGTCCAGAAACCGGAGAAACGACGGCTACGTTTAATGATGTTGATGATTATATTGGGTGTTGGCATACCAATAACAACGCATCGGATTGTGTACTGAATGCTCGTGGCAGCCTTAATGACATTTTTGGCTCTGACATCGCTAATGACTACCCAAATTTTAGAACTGAAGTTGCCGTCGTATACGTTCCGAGCAGTGACCTTGGTTTTGCTGATGCTCTACATAGATATAAACGAATTACCTTAACGGTTATTGCTGGGCAGTATGGGGAGTTTCGATTCAGTGCTTATAAGGGGAACTACTAATGAAAAAATTAGGGTTCACTTTGATGGAAATGATCGTCACGATACTGATCGTCTCTATCATGTTTTTAGGCATTGCTGGATTCGTTAAGATTGGCGCTCAAGGTTATGCTGATACGACTCGAAGGCAGGCTCTGCACAATCAAGCGCGATTTGTTATTGAAAAAATGTCCCGTGAAATAAGGCATGCCGTGCCCAATAGTTTGGCGACTTCAAGTGGCGGTTCGTGTGTGTCTTTCTATCCCATTCGATATTCTGGCTTTTACCAGATAATTGATTCGATAAGTGGTGGCAGTGATACTTTGCAGTTTATTGTGGGCAATGACGGTTTTACTCAGACGGACATGAATGCTGCAATCAGCGCTGGAGCCCGTTTGGTGATTAATCCAAGTCAAATATCGGATTTGGTCGATCCTTCTTCTGCTTCAGTATTGTTAACTGGGGCCAGTTTAAGCGGTGCGATCTACAGTCTCTCTGCGTCATTTTCGAGCAACTCAATTGCCAACCGACACTATATTTACATACCCTCAGAGCAAGTCGAGTACTGCGTGAATACAGGAACTGGTCTAATTACTCGAGATGCTGGAACGGTCGTCCAGGTAGGCGAAAATGCCACCAGCGCCGCATTCGCTGTCGATGGAATGTCATTACAGCGTGGTGGCTTAGTCCACATGGATATTTTATTCGAAAGCGATGGTGAACAAAGTCACTACAATCATGATGTGCAGGTGCTTAATGTCCCATAAAAAGAACCAGACAGGCAGCGTGCTGATTATTGCCATTTTTGTTATTGTTGTGATGGGTATGCTTGCGCTAACTTTAGTTCGTTTGGAGTGGTCAAACCAAGATACTCTGACTCGTGAGGTGCTTGGCACACAAGCGTGGTTTTTGGCTCACTCCGGTAACGAGTGGGGCTTGACTTACATGTACCCATTAAATGAAAGTGCGGGGACACCTCAGTTAACCTCTCGTTGCACAAATTTAAATACCGCTGCAAATGCAGCTGAAGAGGCGTTGCGTATAAACTCTAACGTTCCTTGCTCTTCATTAAATATCACTTGCGCTCAAAGTGGGTCTGGTGATCTAACATTCTATAGAATCAGT
Organism: Vibrio sp. vnigr-6D03; assembly: GCF_002835515.1. Classification (NCBI taxonomy): domain Bacteria; kingdom Pseudomonadati; phylum Pseudomonadota; class Gammaproteobacteria; order Vibrionales; family Vibrionaceae; genus Vibrio; species Vibrio sp. vnigr-6D03. Next base: position 352,842 of record NZ_PIZL01000019.1, on the reverse strand, counting down.
TCCGTTGCGGTATGTGGCGGAAGCAATACCTTTGAAGTTAGCCGAGAACAGGAAGTTTGGGCTAAAGCCATGGAATAGACCTCATGATGTTGAATGCTTTTCGCTTGGTTCAAGCCAAGTGGTCTTTGTTTCTGCTTTTTATCCTATTTCCACTACATTCGATCGCGGCGACAGAAGTGCTTAATGGAGCAAACGTCAATGCGAACGATGGATTTTGCTTTGTTTTTAATATGGACTCAGATGGCAGTAATCGAGCTCGTTTAGAGGGTTCTCGATTTTATCCATTTTGGACGGATGACAACACATACCAACGGTACAGTCCATTCATCTATGAGTCGCGGCATGTTGCTGACCCTCAAGTACGGCAGTACAAAGTTCAGTTTATTCCTGATCAAAACAATCAAAATAACATCAAGGGTACAGTAAAGTACTTTGTTGATGGTTTTAAAGAAAAAGAGCAAGCGAATTTCAACCTAACAACGGCTGTTGGCGTTTCAGCTAGCAACCCTTTTTTGAATCTCCGCGTACTGGGAAATCAATTTTCTGCAAATAACTTCCGTATATCTAAGGGGCGAAATTGCCCTTCAATTCCTCGTGTGAAAATGGGCTATGATGATGCCCAATATGAATTTGGTCGTTTACAAGGTGCCAATTGTAAAAGTGGCTGCAGTATTCGATTCACGAAACAATATCGAACGGAGCCATTGGTATTTTTAATGCCAACTGTTGCTTCAAATAATGCCGACAACGATAAGCCTGCTACGTTATCCGTTACATCGGTTACAAGACAGTCCGTCAGCTTTATTCAGGATACCGCCCCCACGGCTGCAGAATACAATGGCATGGATGAAGTGCTGATGGACTCAATAAGCTATCTGGTGATGGAACCTGGCACGGCGACATTTGTGAGTCGAAGCGACGACGATGATGACGATGACGATACCAAAGCGCATAAAGTAGTCGCTGGTTATGTTTACACACAAGCGTATCGTGGTGATCAAACCAGCAGTACCCCCAATAAAGTGAAAGTGAGTTATTCCGTCTTCTCAAATACGACATTTGATGAACCTATTGCTTTAGCACAAATCAACTCTCCAACCGACCGATGGATGACCGCGGGTATTAAAAACGTTAAAAACGATTCTATAGACTTGTTTTTAGAGCTAACTCGAGTGAATCGAAATACCCCCGTTACGAATACAGAGAAAATTGCTTTCCTAGTTAGTAATGAAGGGAAAGGTATAGCCGATGGTGTCCGTTACGAGTTTGGAAAAATCGAGGTGAATGAGCACAGTGTGAACACTCCGATACAAGATGCCTGTAATGACCTAGAAGAACTCGAACATGGCTATAATTCAGAGCCAGGAATCATTGCCAATAAACAAAAACGAAGTGGAAGTCATGGTGGGTGGCTGCGGCGTTGTAAATTGTCCGGTGAAGGTGATTCCAGTGATGACGACGATGATGGTGATTACGAAGTGAGTTTTGTCATTGATGAAGACCTTTCGGAATCTGGGTCAAAATCCAAGCGATCACATGCGGATGAAGAGGTAGGGTATTTTGCTTTTGGCCAGCAAAATATTCCAACCCCAAGGTTTAATGTTTGCACACTGTTTCCATCTGCTGCCCAAGGGTGGAAAGAGGGGCGTAACAGCCAAATTTCCATGTCCAACAATGCTTCTATCTTAAATGCTCGATTGATCAATGGTCAGCGTACTGTTGGTTTCTCATCTTCTAATTTTAACAATCAGTCAAATTGCGATGGTGGTACTTGCGCCAATGATGCCAACTATCAGGTTTCTATGGATAAACTGCCTGATTTTTCACTCAAAACATCGATCCCTAATATTTGGGATGAAACGGTCACACTGTCGCCACTGCGTTCAAAAACACTGAATATCGGGCGTTCCAATGTGACTCTTCAATCGGGTCATTACTATTTTGAAAATCTAGATATCAACAGTGGTTCAACAATTAACATTCAAGGGAAGGTGGTAATGCACGTACAGAAATTGACACTTTCTAACGACTCCAAATTTAATAATATGGGTAATCCGGATCACTTATTTATCGTGGGATATAATCCGGAAAAGAGTGGCGGTTCTTGTCCAGCTGGTGGCTGTGTTATTAGTTTGACTAAAAATGACAAGCTTAAAGGGCTTATTTACAGTGAAGCGACGGTTAACTTGTCCAATAGTGTTCATATTTATGGTGCTGTTACCGCACTTAATTTGAACATGTCGAACAGCGCTAAAATCACGGGTGAAAGCCAGTGCTTCTCAGAACCAGAATTAGTGATTACACCTGCGACTGCCACTGGACTTGCCTGTGACGGGATCCCGGTAACGTTTAAATTGGTGGATAAAGCCACAAAGCAGCTGCTTAATAACTATTCGGGCACACTTAGTGTAGACATTCCCAATAATACCGCAGGGCAATCTTGTTGGATTTTAGGTTCTGATCCCGTTCGATGTTCGACACCTTTCTTCCATGAATTTGTAGCGGGGCAAGATGCGATTGTGACAAAAACATTGTCGAGTACCTCTTTATCTCCAGTCCACATTCAAGGGAAGTTACTCCAGAATACTAATGTGTCTGCGGATGCCGGACCATATCAATTTGTTCCGTATGGTTTTAAAGTTACCGATGAAAACCGAGTCGACGGCAATAAAGGACAAGTCGCAAGTCGCCCCTTTAGTGTTAAAGTGTCTGCAGTCGCATCAAACGCAGCGAACCCTAGGCAATGTCAAACGATTGAAGACTATGCAGGCACGCAATCGTTGAATATGTCTTATGAGCTGATTGCCCCATCAATTATCAATAACAACAATTCTCTTATTGTCCACAATACTGCCATTCCGAAAGGAAGCGATCCCCTTGCTGGAGAAACGATACCCAATATTCAGTTTGATAAGGGTGTTGCAGTCTTAGATAGTGTTTATTTGTCAGCTGGTCAGTTCAAGCTCCACGTGGCGGATGCTAAATGGCAACCATCACAAGTCAGTATGCCTTCGTGGTCTGGTTTAGCAGGAAGCGCCACCATAAATAGCCGCCCTTTCGCTTTATCAATTTGTCATGCTCCACAAGGTGGCTCTTTTCAGTTGTTCCCTTCTGGTACCGCAAGTGGAGGTGATAAATTTACTGGTTCAGGTAACTTTGTGGATTCGCGACTAAGGGCTTTACGCTGGTATTCCAGCGCTGATATTAATAACGATGGTGTGCCTGATAGCGGTTACATGGATCCGCTCTTGTGTTTCGAGGACAGTGTGACCGGTTTTGAAGTCTCTGCTGATGTGCATTTTGACCTTCATACTCCTTCCTCTGGGCACAAAGGAATACTTGAGATGGCGAATCAGATAAGCAACTCAAGTAATGGCTATTTGCCGATATCCGTGAACTTCAATGAATGGGGACTTTCCGATCAAAGCTTTAGATGGTCTGAAGTTGGCAGTATTCAGATGTGGGTTGAAAAGCCCAACTACTTAAACGGCATGTCTGTACCATTTATTAAGCACCCGATCGGTCGCTTTTACCCATCTCATTTCTCTCTAGAAAAAGCAGAATTTACTTACCCCACAGGGCAGAATAATTTTGTTTATATGAACCAACCGTTCGAAGAGGTAGAGTTTGAAGTGAAAGCGTTGTCAGCTATGACGGAAGGGAATACACCTCTCTCTACATTAAATTACGGAGAACACTACAACCAACAATTAAAAGCCTCTTTCTCGCTAAAAGGGGATTATGCCGACCGCCTTTCCATTAAGGACTCCGATCTTGGAAGTGAGTTGTGGGGCAGCGATGCAGTGTGGCGCTTCAATCCATCGGATGATGTCACTTGGTCACGTTTAATGGTGAGCATTGCTCAAACTTATCCGGATAAGTTGTTTAATTATTCTGGAACCCTGACGGAGCTTGATTCAACAACAACAGAGATCGAGTTGGAAATCCGAGGTGTGGATCCTGTGAGTTTCTCCGCTAACTCGGATGAAGAACGTATACGTTTACCTCAACAGCCAGACGTTCGATATGGCCGTATGATTTTGGAAGATCTGGGTACACAATCGAATGGTCGAGTATCAATACCCATGCGTACTGAATTTTGGAGTGGCGAAGAATTTATTGTTAATAATGACGACAGTAAAAGCAGCTTTGTGGGAAATCAATTCTGTCGTCAAACAATATGGAACAGTGTCGGCAGTGAGCTTTCAACAGCAAGTTTCAATGAATCTGGCAGAGTGTCCCATGGTGAGAGTGATGAGCTAATCGCGAAACAAAATGCCACTATAAGAGAACAAGTGCGTCTATGGTTAAGAATTGGTACCGGGCAGGTCGTAAAAGTGAACCCAACAGATAACAACATAGAATGTTGGAGCTCGTCAGGAAATCAATATTGGTTGAAATACAATTGGAGAGGTGTTGGGGATGAAATACCTTCGGCAGTTATCACTTTTGGAACTTACCGTGGAAATGACCGGATCATTTATCGGGGAGAGCCAAGAATCACTGGTCGATAAAACTGATGTTTTCACCGCTTAACATTAAAAATGAGGGCTTAAGTAAAGAATCTGCAAGAAAAAGCGAGATTCAGCCCATGTTTACATGTCAATGCCTTGCTGATAACGCAAGGCATTGGTACATTTAGTGCAATTTTATGTCTTCTTAATGCTTGCAGGATGAACGAAGAATATGTTTAAAAAACTTCGTGGCATGTTTTCAAACGATCTCTCTATCGATTTAGGTACAGCCAATACTCTTATCTACGTAAAAGGTCAGGGCATTGTCCTTGATGAACCTTCCGTTGTGGCCATTCGACAAGACCGCGCTGGTACCGCAAAAAGTGTCGCAGCTGTAGGGCACGAAGCGAAACAAATGCTGGGTCGTACTCCGGGCAATATTTCGGCAATCCGCCCTATGAAAGATGGGGTTATTGCTGATTTTTACGTGACTGAAAAAATGCTTCAGCACTTCATAAAACAAGTACATGACAACAGCGTGTTGAAACCAAGCCCTCGCGTTTTGGTTTGTGTACCGTGTGGCTCCACTCAAGTTGAGCGTCGAGCCATTCGTGAATCTGCTTTGGGAGCGGGCGCACGTGAAGTTTATCTGATTGATGAGCCAATGGCGGCAGCAATTGGTGCTGGCTTACGCGTATCAGAGCCAACAGGTTCAATGGTTGTCGATATCGGCGGTGGTACAACAGAGGTTGCTGTTATCTCACTTAACGGTGTGGTTTATTCCTCTTCTGTTCGTATCGGTGGAGACCGATTCGACGAAGCGGTCATCAATTACGTTCGTCGAAACTACGGCAGCTTGATTGGTGAAGCGACAGCAGAAAAAATTAAGCACGAAATCGGTTCCGCTTATCCAGGTGATGAAGTAGAAGAAATCGAAGTGCGTGGTCGCAATTTAGCTGAAGGTGTGCCGCGTAGCTTTACACTGAATTCCAACGAGATCCTTGAAGCACTTCAAGAGCCTCTAACTGGTATTGTTTCTGCTGTCATGGTTGCACTTGAACAGTGTCCGCCGGAATTGGCTTCTGACATTTCTGAAAATGGTATGGTTCTTACTGGTGGTGGTGCACTGCTGAAAGATTTGGACCGTCTTCTGACAGAAGAAACAGGTATTCCTGTTGTTGTGGCAGAAGAACCCCTGACTTGTGTTGCTCGTGGTGGCGGTAAAGCGCTAGAAATGATCGACGTACATGGCGGCGATCTGTTTAGCGAAGAGTAAGCCTTGCTGCTTTTAACTTCGGGTAAACAGCGATGAAACCGATATTTGGCAGGGGACCATCCCTGCAACTGCGTCTGTTTTTTGCGGTCATACTATCAGCCAGCCTTATGCTGGCTGATAGTCGTTTAGACACATTTTCCAGCGTACGTTATTTCTTAAACAGCTCCGTTGCGCCAATCCAATATTTGGCGAATTTACCTCGTACCATGTTTGATGGCATGTACGAGCGAATGAACACGCGCGAGACCCTACTCACCTCCAACCAAGCGTTGAAACGAGAAGTGCTTCGGCTTAAAAGCAATTTGACCCTTCTAGATCAGTACCGTGAAGAAAACCAACGCTTAAGAAAGTTACTAGGTTCCCCTTTTATTCGTGATGAAAGAAAGGTGGTGACGGAAGTGATGGCTGTGGACTCTTCACCTTATCGCCACCAAGTGGTGATCGATAAAGGTCAAATTGATGGGGTGTATGTTGGTCAGCCTGTTATCAATGAGAAAGGCATTGTTGGTCAAGTAACCTTTGTTGCTGCTCACAATAGCCGTGTCTTACTGATCACTGATACTAACAGCTCCATTCCCGTGCAAGTGGTGCGAAATGATATTCGTGTTATTGCTTCAGGTAACGGGAGTATCAATACCATACAACTTGAACATATTCCAAGTAGTACGGAAATTGAAGAGGGTGACTTACTGGTCACTTCTGGTCTAGGGGATCGGTACCCTGAAGGCTATCCAGTTGGTTACGTCACAACGGTTGAGCGAGACAATCGCCGCCCGTTTGCGTCGATCACAGCGGAGCCCGTGGTGGCATTTGACCGATTACGCTATCTACTATTGGTTTGGCCAAGTGAAAATAGGCAAGATGCTCAACCTGCGGAAAATGAAAATAGCAGTGAATCTGTCAGTGAGGTGAGTGATGGCGAATAGTGTTCTAAGAGGGCGCATGGTCATTTGGGCGACTTTCCTTATTGCTTTAGTCTTTCAGTCCATTCCTTGGCCGGGGATGTTTGAAATATTCCGCCCCGCGTGGTTGTTACTCATCGTGTTTTACTGGGTGTTAGCTTTGCCGCATCGAGTCAACGTGGGTACTGCGTTAGTACTTGGGTTGATTTGGGACCTACTACTGGGCTCCACTCTAGGTATACGTGGCATGATGATGTCAATCACCGTTTACTTAGTGGCCATGAACTTCCTTGTTTTAAGAAACATGGCACTGTGGCAGCAAGCCATTATTATCGGTGCGTTGACGGCATTGGCTGAATTATTGGAATTCTTTGGTGAATACCTCATTCAGGATGTTACGTTTAATCCACTGTCCCTGTGGGCTGCGGTAGTGAACTGTATTTTGTGGCCATGGATATTCCTTTTGCTGCGTCGAGTGAGACGCCATTGGCATATTCGGTAATTGATAAGGAAAAAGGTATGTCCCAGACAGAGCGCAGGTTAACCTTAGCTTCTAGCTCACCAAGACGAAAAGAATTGCTTGGTAAATTGGGCTACCCGTTTGACACGGTTTCTCCCGATATCTTAGAAGAAAAAAGCGAAAGTGAGTCCGTTTCCCAATATGTGGTACGACTTGCGAAAGAAAAAGCGCAAGCCGGTTTATTGATGACCGATCAAGCAGATATTGTTATTGGCTCTGACACCATTGTCGTCGTTGATGGTGAAGCGCTAGAGAAACCAGAGAATTTTGAATGCTCACGAACTATGTTGAGCCGCTTGTCAGGACGCAGTCATCAGGTGCTAACCGCCGTGACTGTATTAGACAAAACTCGCAGCGAGTCTGTACTTGTTGAAACAAACGTATGGTTTAAATCCCTGTCAGAACAAGAAATAACAAGTTACTGGGAAACAGGCGAACCGTGCGATAAAGCTGGCAGTTATGGAATTCAGGGGATTGGTGGGAAGTTTATTTCTCGCATTGAAGGGAGTTACCATGCCGTTATGGGGCTACCATTGATGGAAACTGACCAGCTCTTGCACAAGTTTTTCTAATTTAATTTGAGGCACACGAATGAGTGCAGAGTTGTTGATAAACGTTACTCCGAGCGAAACTCGGGTAGCGATGATTGTAGGTGGAATACTACAAGAAGTTCACATTGAACGAGAGTCGAAAAGAGGCATAGTCGGTAATATTTACAAAGGTCGTGTGAGCCGAGTATTACCAGGAATGCAAGCCGCCTTTGTTGATATTGGTTTGGAAAAAGCCGCTTTCCTACATGCTTCTGATATCGTCCCGCATACAGAATGTGTTGCTGAAAATGAAAAGCAGCAATTCCAAGTCAGAGACATCTCTGAACTGGTTCGCCAAGGGCAAGACATTGTCGTACAGGTCGTAAAAGATCCGCTTGGCACAAAAGGTGCTCGCCTTACGACAGACATTACGCTTCCTTCCCGTTATTTAGTCTTTATGCCTGGTGCAAGCCACGTGGGTGTATCTCAACGTATAGAAAGCGAAGATGAACGCGAACGATTGAAAAAAACGGTCTCCAGTTATTGCGATGAGCACGGTGGTTTTATCATTCGCACCGCTGCTGAAGGGGCGGATGAGCAAGAATTATCTCAAGATGCCGCTTTCCTAAAGCGTTTATGGATGAAAGTCATCGAGCGCCGCAAAAAATACAAAACTCGTTCGACGCTTTACGGTGAACTGGGCTTGGCGCAGCGAATTTTACGCGATTTTGTCGGAACAGAACTCGATAGCATTCAAGTCGATTCAAGACTTGTGTACGAAAACCTTAGAGAATTCGTATCGGAATTCGTGCCTGAGCTGCATGAAAAACTGAAGCTTTACGAAGGCGATAAGCCTATTTTCGATATGTACGATACCGAGAATGAGATTCAGCGTTCTTTAGACAGAAAAGTTGAGCTTAAGTCGGGTGGTTATCTTATTATCGATCAGACAGAGGCGATGACAACAGTCGATATCAACACAGGTGCTTTTGTTGGTCGTCGAAATTTGGAAGAAACCATATTCAATACGAATGTTGAAGCGACTCAAGCCATTGCCCGTCAGCTTAGGCTGCGCAATCTTGGGGGCATCATTATTATCGACTTCATTGACATGATGTCAGATGAACACCGTAAGCGAGTGATCACTTCACTGGAATTGGCGCTCGCTCACGACAGAGTTAAAACGAACATCAATGGATTCACACAGTTGGGTTTAGTTGAGATGACACGTAAGCGAACTCGTGAAAGTATTGAACATGTTCTGTGTTCCGAGTGTCCAACCTGTAAAGGTCGTGGTTCAGTGAAAACGGTCGAGTCTGTGTGTTATGAGATCTTACGTGAAGTGACTCGTGTAAACCGCGCTTACGATGCTGATAAGTTCGTTGTGTATGCGTCTCCTGCGGTTTCAGATACCCTGACCGGCGAAGAGTCACATGCATTGGCAGAGCTTGAAGTCTTTATTGGAAAAGAAGTAAAAATTCAACCTGAACCACTGTATGTCCAGGAACAATTTGATGTCGTTATGATGTAAATGGAGCAACAGTGAAGTTTCTGCCATCTCTACTTTGGCGTACGCTCATTTGGAGTTTAGTAACCGTAATGGTGATCCTAGCGATCACCGTTACTGTTTTGCGTGTCTCTCTTCCTCGCTTAGACAAGTATCAAGCCGATATCGAAACGTGGGTTTCTCAATCTACCGGAATAGAATTCCAAAGTGAAAAGGTCAGTGGATATTGGAAAAATACTCACCCTTTCATTGCATTAGAAAACCTGCAAGCCATTCTTCCCGATGAAGAAAAAACCCAAATTCTCATCCGAGAAGCCGAAATAGAATTGGACGTTTTTGCATCTCTCCGCAACCTAACACCTGTCGTGTCGACGCTACGTGTTGATGGGCTGAGTCTAGATGTTCAGCACATCAAATGGTTGAAAGAAGGCAATCAAGCCATCGGAAAACCCGAAGCATCTTCCCCGTCATCTGAAAGTGTTTTAAACGATATTGAATACTTGCTTCTGCGCCAATTGAACGATTTTTCTATTGCCAATTCCAACGTAACTTATCAGACGTTTACCGGAGATATAAAAACGTTAGAAATTGAACATTTAAAGTGGCGGAACTTTGGAGATCGGCATCGCGCTGATGGCGTTATTGGTATTGCAGATAACGACATAAACAGCTTAACGGTGAAAGCTGACTTTATCGAGTCGGGAGACTTGTCTCGAATCAGTGGTGATTTCTTTGTTAGCGCTGAAAATCTTCAAGTGACGCCTTGGCTCACGAAATACTTGAAAGATAAAGTGGGCATTGCTCAGGGACACGCGAGCTTTAATTCTTGGATTACGTTGGACAAAGGCCAGCCTAAAAATGCTTACTTAGAAATTCTGCCAAGCGAAATCAGTTGGAATAAAGAAGCGCAGCATAGCTTAATGCTGGAACACGGTATTGTCAGTATGGCGCCGTCAGGCTCTGGTTGGCAAGTGAATGCCCACTCACTAAGACTCCGAACAGATGATACACCTTGGCCTTTTTTGGATGCAGCATTTAAATTTAACAAAGAAAACTGGCAGTTAAATGTATCTGAATTGAATGTCGCAACCCTAACGCCATTTGTTCATTTGATGCCAGAGTCGGATAAGCTTAACCAGTGGCTGGATACCGTTCAGCTCGGGGGCAGGGTAGAAGATATCCGTGTTTCTATGGGGAAAGACCTATCAAGTATGCGCTTTTCTGCCAACCTAGAAGATGGAGCCATGCAACAGTGGGAGCTGCTACCTGAGTTGCATCACCTAAGTGCCCAATTGTCTGGTTCGCTCGATCAGATTAATGCTCGTGTTTCTCTGATTGATGATGAACTGCCTTATGGTGATGTATTTCAAGCCCCGCTTAAAATTCGCCAAGCGCAAGTGGACATTACATGGAAAGATCAGGGAGATTGGGGTTGGAGTTTATGGGCGGACAAAGTCACAGCAGCCACACCTGACCTCCAAGTGTTAGGTGCCTTTAAATTAGATTTCCCCAAAGGGAAAAGCCCATTCCTTTCTTTTTACGCTGAAGCTGATGCCTTCAACGCAGGTGAAACGTGGCGTTATCTTCCAACTCTGGCGTTAGGTACGGAGTTGACGGATTACCTGTCAACGGCGATTCAGGCAGGTAAAGCGAGCACATCTAAGTTGCTTTGGTATGGTAGTTTGGATCGATTCCCATACTCTAACAATGACGGCATGTTCCAAGCATTGGTAAATTTAAAGCAGTCGCAGTTTAGCTTTGACACGGCGTGGCCGCCACTTAAGAACCTTCAGCTTGATTTGTTGTTCCAAAACGAAGCCATGTTTATGGACTCTCGAAGCGCGACACTCATGGACGTGAAGGCAAGTCGAATTACGGGAAGAATCCCATCGCTGTCGGAAAATGGTCATATAGAAATTGAAGCCACAGCAAAAGGCAAAGGTGATGCTGTTCGTGATTACATGATGGCCACACCTTTGGTTGATTCTGTTGGTGCTGCTTTAACTGCCGTTCAAGTAAAAGGCTTGGTTGATGCGGATTTTCAGCTAAAGATTCCTTTTGATGGAAGCGATACTCGAGCTTGGGGCTGGGCAAAACTGCCGGATAATCAAGTTAATATAAAAACGCCATCAATGACGTTAAGTAATGCCTCTGGTCTCATTGAATTTGATAATGATGTGGTTCGATCGTCTGGTCTATCTGCAGAACTCTTGGGTCAGCCCATTTCCTTAGACTTTTTAGGGCAAACTCAGAGTAAGAACTACAATGTGAACATCGATGTTCTTGGAGATTGGGATGTACAACCATTAGTTCCCTATGTCGGCGAAACGTGGCTGAAGCGTGTTCAAGGTCATGCGCCATGGAGCATGGACGTTGATTTGCAAATCAACGATGTCGGCTTTACTTATCAAGTTGATGTGAAAGCGGAAACCCAATTTATTGCCAGCCAATATCCAGAGCCTCTCGGTAAAGCATTGGGCGAGAAAGGCAGTGCTAGGTTACAAGCCTCTGGCAACCAAGAAACCATTTCTGCACGCCTACAGCTTCCTGAATTTAAATATCAGGCTGAAATTGATATTAGCAATGAAAGACCCGAGTTCGGAGCCTCTCACCTAGTGGTTGGGCGTGGCGCATTCCGAGTCAGTCCTATTGTTGGTCACAGTGCTGTTGTACGCCGTGACAACTTCGATCTCGACCAATGGTTGGAACTCTTTTTGGGTCCCGTCACCGGACCTCAACCTTTGGTCAGCGAACTTGACGTTCCTAAAATCCCAATCCCAGAAAGCGTTAAGGTGGAAAGCAAAGCGCTGACGTTAGCTGGGGTGGAATGGCATGATCTAGATTTCAGTGCTCGCAAGAAGAGTCTTGGTTGGAAGATGGAAGTGGAGGGGGCTGAGATATCAGGTCAAGCAAGCTACCTTGAACCGTATGATTTAACGGTTTCACTGGATAGGCTGCAGCTTTATATTCCAGGTTTAGATGAATCAACGGATCCTGAACCGCTCGCTTTGGATGATGAAAAGCCCCAACCTTTGATTCGACCTTTTGACCGAGTGTTTCATGATGCGGTACCTAACCTAACGCTGGCAATAAACGACTTTTGGTTACAAGGCTACAAGATCGGAAAGGTCAATGTGGATTTCTTAAGGCAAGGCGATCGTCTTGAATGGAAGAATATTTCCTTTTCAAGTGGCGACAATAAGTTTAAGGCTTCCGGTTGGTGGATGCTCAAAGAGAACCAAAGTCGCTCTAAATTTAAAATGTCGATGTCTGGTAAAAACAATACGGAAGTGATGGAACGTTTTGGTATTACGTCAGGCATTCAAAAAGCCCCATTTGATGTGGAAACAGATCTAGAATGGAATGGAGCACCTTGGTTACCTCAGATGACCTCTATGAATGGAACCATTTCCTCAAAGCTCGGGAAAGGTGTCATTTCCGATGTGAGTGGTGCGGCGCGTCTTCTGGGTCTATTCAGCTTAGACTCCATTATTCGTAAAATGCAGCTGGATTTCAGTGATGTGTTTGATAAGGGCATGGCGTTCAATAGCATTACGGGGTCTGGTGAAGTGAAGAACGGTATTTTCGTCACCAATGACATTAAAATGGATGCTGTAGCAGGACGTATGTCGATTAAAGGTTTAGCAAACCTAGAAACACAAATAGTGGATGCTGAAGTAGAGTTTGTGCCCGATCTAACATCCGGTATTCCCGTTATTACCGCGTTTGCCGTGGCACCACAAACGGCAATTGTCGTTTTTGCAATTACCACGGCGTTGTCCCCAGTCGTTGAAGTGATTACCAAGGTAAACTATGCCGTGAAAGGGGCTCTGGATAATCCAAGTGTAACTGAGATTTCAAGAAGCAAGGGTGAATATACAGTGCCCAAAAACGCCACTCAAAACTGAGTGAGTAGTTTGAGGTTGTGAGGTCTAAGGAGAGGGACATGCGAGTAGGACTGATTCAAATGACGTCAAATGCTTTGCCTCAACATAACTTAAATGTGATTGAGCAAGGCATCGAATCTTTGGCCGAACAAGGGGCTGAGCTGATTTCCACCCCAGAAAATGCACTTGTATTTGGCGGTCGAGATGAGTATCACACCGTTGCCGAAAAGCTTGGTGAGGGTTTGCTTCAACAGACTTTTCAAAACTTAGCTCAAACCTATGGTATCTGGCTTCATATTGGCAGTTTTCCAATTCAACAAACCAAAGGTGTCACGACAACGTCATTGCTTTATAGCCCGCAAGGTGAATGCGTTGCACATTACGACAAACTTCACCTATTTGATGTGGACGTCGCAGACAAACAGGGGAGCTATCGCGAATCCGATATTTTTGCCTACGGCAACAAGATTTCGCTAGTTGATACACCCTCTGCTACACTTGGTCTAACAATTTGTTATGACTTAAGATTTCCTTCTCTATTTAGCGAACTTAGAAACCAAGGTGCGGATATTATATTTGTACCAGCCGCATTCACTGCCGTTACCGGTCAGGCACACTGGGAAACTCTGTTAAGAGCGAGAGCCATTGAAACTCAGTGCTTTATCATTGCCGCAAACCAAGGCGGAACACATGAATGTGGGCGTGAAACCTGGGGGCACTCAATGGTGGTAAGCCCGTGGGGTGAAGTCATCGCTTCATTGGAACAAGAATCAGGAACATTATTGGTAGAGCTGGACTTAGAACAGCTTGCCTCAATCAGAAAGAATATGCCGTTGATAGAGCACAATCGCTTTAGCAACGTAATGAAGAAAGAGCCGATCAAATGACAATAAATCAAATTGAACAAGAATTACTGGCACCTACGGGTCTCACTGAGAAAGATCTTGCTGAGACATTAGGTCTGATTGCCAGCCGAGATGTGGATTATGCGGATCTGTACTTTCAGTCGAGCTGGCATGAATCTCTGGTTCTGGAAGACAGTATTATTAAAGATGGCTCTTTTAATATTGACCGTGGTGTGGGCGTTCGTGCTATCACCGGAGAGAAAACGGGTTTTGCTTACTCAGATCAAATCGATCTTAACGGATTAAAGCAAAGTGCCATTGCCGCTCGCGGTATTGCATCCCAAGGTCAAACGGGTTCAGTTAAAGCGTTCTCTCGCAGTCAGGCTCCAGAATTCTACCGTTCAGTTAATCCGCTAGAAAGCTTGCAGAAGCAGCAAAAAATAGAATTGTTGAAGCAGCTCGATGCATACATTCGTACTAAAGAACCTTTGATACAAGAAGTTTCTGTTAGCATCAGTGGCGTTTATGAGCAAATGCTGGTCGCAGCAACAGATGGTACTTATGCCGGCGATATACGACCTCTTGTCCGATTGTCTATCAGTGTATTGGCGAAGAAAGGCGATCGCCGAGAGCGTGGCAGTTCTGGCGGCGGTGGTCGATATGGCTATGAATTCTTCTTGCAAGAAGAAGGCGGTCGAAAGCGTGCTTTTGATTTTGCGGATGAAGCCATTCGCCAAGCTATGGTTAACTTAGAAGCGGACGCAGCTCCTGCTGGTACTATGCCCGTTGTTTTGGGTGCAGGCTGGCCTGGTGTTCTATTGCATGAAGCGGTTGGTCATGGATTAGAAGGTGATTTTAACCGAAAAGCGTCCTCTGTGTTTTCAGGTAAAGTGGGTGAACAAGTCACATCAAAACATTGCACCATTGTTGATGATGGAACCTTACCAGACCTGCGTGGTTCATTGAATGTTGATGACGAAGGTGTCGCTGGAAAATACAACACTCTTATTGAGAATGGTGTGTTAAAAGGCTACATGCAAGATAAGCACAATGCCCATTTAATGGGGGTTGCGCCAACAGGTAATGGTCGTCGTGAATCATACGCGCACCTTCCAATGCCTCGTATGACCAATACTTACATGCTGGCTGGTGAACATTCTCCTGAAGAAATCATCTCAACGGTGAAAAACGGTCTTTACGCCCCTAACTTTGGTGGGGGACAAGTGGATATTACTTCGGGTAAATTTGTATTCTCAACATCAGAAGCGTATTTGATTGAAGACGGTAAGGTTACTCGACCTGTTAAAGGTGCGACGCTTATTGGTTCAGGCATCGAAGCGATGCAGCAGGTATCGATGGTAGGTAACGATCTTGCCCTAGATCGTGGCGTTGGAGTCTGTGGTAAAGCTGGGCAAAGCGTGCCTGTTGGTGTCGGTCAACCGACACTGAAACTGGACTCCATCACTGTTGGTGGTACCGAGTAAGTACTTAACCTGAACTCGGGATAGCAGCTTGCTTTGTTTACTGTGACCTAGTTGCTGAAATAAATCAGTTAGATATAAAAAAGCTGCCTAGGCAGCTTTTTTTGTGTCTCTACTCTGTCTCTTCGAAAAGCACTTTTAGAGTTTGGAAAATCTCTCTAGAGGATTTTGGCGGTTTGTTGTTTTGTTTTTCCCTTTTTGCCTGACGAGAAAGCTGACGTAAGCGCTGTCTGTCTGCTGATGGGAATCGCTCTAACACTTCCGCAATCGCACTATCACCTTCTTCTATAACGCGATCTCTCAATTGCTCCAATTTATGCAATTCCGCAGTGGCTTGGGAGTGCTTGTTGCGAACTTTATCCAATGCGGCTTGAATAGGCTCTGGATCTTCTGTACGCATCAGTTTCCCAATGTACTGAAGCTGACGACGCTTGGCTTCATTTTTGAAACGTTGCGCGTCTGCGATGGCGTCTCGCAGATCTTCACTGAGTGGAAACTTTTCCAATACCGCTGGTTTTAGCTCCACCAGTTCTTCACCTAGCTTCTGCAGTTCTTCCATATCCTGCTTCATCTCGGATTTACTTACCCAGATGATTTCTTCTTCCTCTTCCCACGGCGCTTTTTGGTTTTTACGTGCCATTTCTGTCTGCCTACTTCGATATCAGTGTTCAATTATCGCTTATTTTAACAAGAATTATGGGGCGAAAGCGAAAACCTTGTTATCCTTAATCAATAATCCCTTAAACAACAGTTATTTCGGTATGGACGTAAAAGCGCAAATCGCACAACAAAAGTTGGAATTAGAGGAAGCTGTCAGCAAAGCATTGGAAATTGCGACAGGAACGGCAGACGCTGCTGAAGTCGCTATTAGCAAAAGCACTGGTATCAGCGTATCAACTCGCATGTGTGAAGTTGAAAATGTCGAATTTAATAGTGACGGTGCTTTAGGCATCACTGTGTATCGTGGCCAGCGTAAAGGCAGCGCATCGACTTCTGATCTGAGTGAAAAAGCAATTCAACAGACAGTGATGGCAGCGCTCGATATCGCAAACTACACATCTGAAGATCCTTGTGCGGGCCCTGCACCGAAAGAACTGATGGTTAAGGAAATCCCTGATTTGGATCTTTTCCACCCAGACGAACCGGAACCAGACCAAGCGGCTAAGCTTGCCATTGCAGCCGAAGAAGCGGCACTCAGTTACAGTGACAAAATCAAGCAGAGTGACGGTGCAAGCTACGATAGCCATTATGGCTTAAAAGTGTATGGTAACAGCCACGGTTTACTGGCGAGTTATGCTTCGAGCCGACACAGCATGAGCTGCTGTGTGATTGGTGCGGGTGAAAATGGCGATATGGAGCGTGATTACAACTACACTGTTTCACGTCGAAAAGAAGATTTATGGTCACCTGAAACGGTTGGCTTAAAAGCGGCTGAAAAGACTATAAGCCGTTTGGATGCACAGCGTTTACCCACTGGGAAAATGCCCGTTATGTTTGCTGCGGATGTCGCAACTGGTTTGATCGGTCATCTTGTGATGGCTATCAGCGGCGGAAATCTCTACAGAAAATCTTCATTCTTGCTGGACAAGTTAGGCGACCAGATCCTGCCATCTTGGTTTAATATTCATGAAAAGCCGCACGTGCTTCGTGGTTTGGCTTCCAGTCCATTTGATAACGAAGGTGTCTTTACCCAAGACAAACAAATCATTACGGATGGTGTTCTATCTACTTACCTACTGACGAGCTATGCAGCGCGTAAAATGAACATGACACCAACGGGGCACGCTGGTGGTATTCATAACTGGTTTGTGGAATCTACTGGTCAAAACTTTGAAGCCATGCTTAAAGAGCTTGGTACTGGCTTTCTAGTGACAGAACTTATGGGACAAGGTGTGAACTCTGTAACGGGTGATTACTCTCGCGGTGCGGCTGGTTTTTATGTCGAGAACGGAGAAGTGAAATACCCAGTATCAGAAGTCACAATTGCTGGAAATCTCGTGGATATGTATCAGCAAATTGTTGCCGTGGGTAGTGATGTGGAAACACGCTCTCAGATTCAGACTGGCTCTATATTAATTGAATCTATGAAGATTGCAGGCGAGTAGAAACATACGGTTTAAGTGAAAAGGACCACGTTTCTATATTTACCTTAGTACCTATGAAAAAGCGCCAATGACTTATTGGCGTTTTTTTGTTTTTACCCTTGCCTCTCCTACCATTGTTCCTCACAAAAATGAATGTATATGGTATAATCCCCGCCCTTTTTACTGACGTTTTGTACAGTAAAATGCTTTAATCTTGTCATAACCGATACCAAACGAGTGCATCAATGAAATTAACGGTCGCTTCTTTTTTCAGTGGAGCTGGTGGCTTAGATCTTGGCTTTGAAAAAGCGGGATTCCACATCCCTTTCGCCAATGAGTACGATAAGCAAATCTGGGATACGTACGAGCATAATCACCCATCCACTGAGCTGGATCGTCGAAGTATCGTTAATATTGAAAGCGAAGAAGTACCAGACTGCGATGGCATAATTGGTGGTCCACCATGCCAAAGCTGGAGTGAAGCGGGCAGTAAGCGCGGAATAGACGATCACCGCGGGCAGTTGTTCTACGAGTTCATTCGTATTCTTACCGATAAAAGGCCGAAATTTTTTCTAGCAGAAAACGTGAGTGGGATGCTGGCGCCAAGGCATAAACAAGCACTCGAAAACATAAAAGAAACGTTCCGAGAAGCAGGGTACGATCTTCATTTTAAGTTGATGAATGCCGCAGATTACGATGTCCCTCAGGATAGAAAGCGAGTGATATTCATCGGTTTTCGCTCCGATCTCAACATCGATTATCATTTTCCTGAACCACACGAATATAAGCCAAGTTTAAAAGATTGCCTGAAAGATTTAGACGGATTAGCCGTCCCTGCTATAGCAAAGTCCAAGCCTAATCCAGAGGTTGCAATTCCTAATCATGAATACATGACGGGAGGCTTTTCAAGCATGTTTATGAGTCGAAACCGAGTCCGTACTTGGGATGAACCCTCATTTACGATTCAAGCGGGTGGACGCCATGCACCGTTGCATCCTAGTGCACCGAAAATGCAGAAAGTCGAAACCGACAAATTTGTCTTTGTGGATGGGTATGAATACCGTCGTTTAAGTGTTCGAGAATGCGCTCGAATCCAAGGTTTTCCGGACAGCTTTGAATTTCTTTACAAGGATCTTGGGGCGGGCTACAAAATGATTGGCAATGCCGTGGCGGTGAATTTTGCTGCGGCTATTGCTGAAAGTATTAAAGAGGCATTGGCTAAAGCAGGAGCGATTGGTAAATCTCAAGCTGCATAATCATGACATTCGTTTACTTTTCGTTGTCTAATTGCGCCTTTTAGAATCTCCCTTTGGTGCTATCTAAAAAAAACCTCAGTTTCTTGCCGAATACTGAGGTTTTTTTATTTCGAAGGTTATTTCTTGGTGGGAATATCGATATTAAAGGTTCGCAAATTTTGAATGAGACGATTGTGGTTTAATCCATTAGGCGAAACGAGTTCAAAGGTGCCTAGTTTTGTTAGATCTTTTAGAGTGTCGACTTTTGTCATCTTACTCAAGCGTTTTGTCGGACGAAATTGAGTATAAGTACACTTCCCTCGGTTACTTCTTTCTGTTTTGGGATTAATTGGGCGGTAAACGACCTTAAAATTACGACTTATGGTTTGTATTACTTCATTGCTTATTGGTTGCAGTTTTTGTATGAGATCGAGTAGGTCACTGGGGATTTTATTGCTCACCAAGAGGCAATTCGCCACCGAATTTCCTTTGCCAGTACCCGCTACAATTTTCACGATATCTTGATAGTCAAACACTTGAGTAAACTCTCGGGCGGTTTTCCCTGAACGTTTTCCAAAACAAATACTCACGCCTACGAAGAAAGATGCGGAAGGACTTTTTGCCCATTGCTTCGCCCATTGAGTGCAATCTTTTGTGAGGTTGTTAAACGCTCTGACTCCAAAATCTTGAAGGATTCGATTGTGTGAGTACCAGTTACCAAAGTAATGGGCGCTGCTCATTTTTGCTGAAATCTTGATGGGGGAGCCATCCGACAATTTTATGAGGATATCTGTTTTACCGCCAATCGCCCCTTGCGCTTGAACAGAAGTGACTTTGGCTCCAGGTTTTACACCGATCTCTCTCATCCATGCCGGTATGTCATTGGGTAGCGTGTCTCCAATGTTTACACTCGCAGCAACGTCTTTTTCAAATTTATCGGTTTTCTTAGACATGTTTTCCCTACAACCATCATCAGCAATGTTGAAAGATGGGTATTATGCACTTATGTGATTAATACATGTGGATTGTGGATCAGTTATTGCCATATTTGCGAGCAACTAAAATATTTCAGGCAATTGATAACCAACTAATTTTCTTGAGTAGGGGGAGGTGGGTATTGCTCGGAAGCTGTTTGAAGAGAATTCAATGAGTGGGTGTTTTTGAGAATCTAACACGACAAAAGGTCGTTAAAATCGTGGCTTTTGAATAGTGGTATCGTGAGGCGGATTGATTGGACAGGCATCCCTGACGCTACACCGAATGTTTTGAGATTCTAAAACGATAAAAGATCGTTAAAATCGTAGCTTCTGAATAGCGGTATCGTGAGGTGGATTGATTGGACAAGCATCCCTGACGTCACGCCGAATTTATTGAGATTCTAAAACAACGAAAGATCGTTAAAATCGTGGCTTTTGAATAGTGGTATCGTGAGGCGGATTGATTGGACAGGCATCCCTGACGCCACACCGAATTTTTTAAGATTCTAACACGACAAAAGGTCGTTAAAATCGTGGCTTTTGAATAGTGGTATCGTGAGGCGGATTGATTGGACAGGCATCCCTGACGCTACGCCGAATTTTTTGAGATTCTAAAACGACGAAAGGTCGCTATAAAAGCGACCTTTCTTTATATGGTACCGGTGGGCGGACTTGAACCGCCACGCCCGAAGGCAACGGATTTTGAATCCGTCGTGTATACCAATTTCACCACACCGGCATCTCTGGGCTATTGCCCTTTCGATGATTGGCATTATACGGATGACTTAAGCGGGTGCAAGGGTTAAATCTTTAAAAACCATTCGTTTGGCGATTATTTCAGCATAAGTGCTCGTGCTGTGCGCTATATCACTTCCAAATTCTTGTACTAGTTTATATTCTGTCGCTTTCCAACGATTACCCATGTGAGAACTATGTCTTTTCAAACGAAACCTGCAGGATTACTTCGAAGGCTAGGCGCATTGATGTACGACGCCCTGATTATACTCGCCATAGAAATGATGGCAGGGGGGCTAGTGATTGCGATTCTCTTTGCCTTTCACGCGGCAGGTTTGATGAGTTATGGAAGCTATGCTGACGCCAGCGATTTGCTCACTAACCATCCTGTATGGAGTACTCTGTACACGGCGTATCTCGCTACTGTGTGGATTGGGTTTATTGTGTTCTTCTGGACAAAAGCGGGACAGACTTTAGGCATGCGAGCATGGAAGCTGCGTGTGCAAAACGAAGATGGTTCATCCATCTCGTTGACTCAAGCGCTCATCCGAGTCGCAACCTCTGGTTTTGGCTTAGCAAACCTTACGGTGCCATTTGATCCCAAGAAGCGTGCCTTTCATGACATTTGGGCAAAAACACAAGTGGTTGTTCTGCCGAAAGCAAATTAACTCAAAGCACGTTTGCTTAAATAACCTGAACTCGGGATAACAACTTGCTTTCTAATGGCTCTTTTCACTTATTACTGCGTTGAATCCTCTCCCAATAACCTGTTATTGGTTCGTGGCTTCGCCTTGTCTTAAGTGAAAATTTCTCATTAGAGTGCCTCAATAGAAAATGTTTATTTATTTTAATGGGTTAGCTAACCTCTTATCCCGAGTTCAGGTTAAATAATTTGAAAAGGAGGGTGCCCTCCTTTTCTATTGTTAGGGAGTGCTTACATTTTTCGCCGCATCAATAAAATTGCGATGCTCATAAATACGATACTGGGAACCAGTGCACCAACAGGGGCAGGAAGCTTATAGAGTAAACTGACGTTACTGAAGGTTTCGGCAAAAATGTAGAAACCAAATCCCGCAATAACACCAGAAAGAATTCTTGCCCCCATGGTCACGCTTCGAAGTGGACCAAACACAAAAGACATGGCCACAAACATCATGACTCCGACCGATATGGGCTGAGTGGCTTTACGCCAGAAAGCCAAATCATAGCGGCTTGCATCCTGCTCTGAATCTTTTAGGTAGGTTACGTAGCTCCAAAGCTCAGTTAGGGGCAGCTCTTCAGGTTGAACGGTTACTACGGCTAGCTTGTCTGGGGTTAATGTGGTTGTCCAACTTTGGAGTGCAATTTTTTCTTTTGATATTTCAACGTCATTATCAAAGCTGGTTTTGACGACATCTTTTACTTCCCAAGTACGATCTGAGGCGTAGTTAGCTTCCTTTGCAAACATGGTGTGGGCTAATTTCTTATCCTCATCAAAGAACCAAACGTTAACACCTTGCAATTGCTCCCCATTTACTCGCCCTACATAGATGAAGTTGCCGCTATCTTTCGCCCATACGCCACTTCGTACAGATACGATGTTGCCCCCCGATACCGCGAATGTCCGTAATTCTCTCGCCATTTTTTGGGTGGCAGGGGCGCCCCATTCACCAAGCATCATTACAATGACCATGATAGGAATGGCTGTTTTAAGTACTGAGAAACCGATATCTAGCTTAGAGTAACCCGATGCCTGCATGACTACTAATTCGGAACTTGCGGCTAACATTCCAAGACCAATTAGAGCACCCAGTAATACAGCCATTGGAAAAAACAGTTCCACATCACGAGGTAGAGCCAACATTACGTAATAGAAAGCGAGTAATGCATCGTAGCTGCCTTCGCCGACAGCCCTAAGCTGTTCAACGTATTTGATGATGGCGGATAAACCGACCAAAGTTGTCAGAGTTAAAGCGGTGGTCGAGATGATAGTTCGACCAATGTACCAATCGAGGATCTTAAACACGCTTTACGCCACCTTTCTTCTGAAATTTTCTTTTAACTGTCGCACGAAAGTACTGTCCATACTATTGAGTAATATACCCAAAAGAAGTGTTACACCATTGATTGACCATAGCCCAATTGACGCCGGTAAACTGCCCTCTTCAATGGCTGATTTTCCAGAACTCAGCAGCAGGAAGTAGGTAAGGTAAATGAGTACCGCTGGTGCCATTTTCGCAAAACGACCTTGGCGAGGGTTTACCGCGGAAAGCGGAATAACAATCATTGTAAGCAGGGGAATACAAACGATAAGAGAAATTCGCCATTGAAGCTCGGCTTGAGATCGCTTGTCGTCGGAGTTGATAAGATCAAGCGTTGGCGTGGCCATTAAACTTAGTGAACGTTGTGTAGCCGCTCTTTGTCCTATCAAGGCTTCATACTCTTTGTAATCGGCTATCATGTAATCGAGGCGAGTCGGAATACCTTCGTATCTTTTACCATTATAAAGATTAAGAACTTGGCGACCATCAGATAGCTCTTGCATCTTTCCTGTGTCTGCAAACATGACACTTGGGCGAATAGAATCTCTCGGTATTAGCTGAGCAATAAAGACGTTTTTTAACTCTTTATTTTCAATATCATCGACAAAGACGACGGCAGAACCATCAGGAGAGGCTTGAAATTGCCCTTTTTGCAGCAGGTCGATACTGTTATCCGATTCGATTTCCGAGAATATTTGGGTGATTTGTTGTTGGCTCCAAGAGGATAACCACAAAGAGTTAAATGCCGCTAAAGCTCCTGTGATTACCGCTAAGCTAAGTGCCGCTTGAATCAAGAATTTATTCCCGATTCCGGTCGCGTTCATTACGGTAATCTCACTTTCAGCGTACAACCGCCCGAAAGTCAGTAAGATCCCAAGATATAAACTTAACGGCAGCATTAACATTCCCATTGTGGGCATGTTTAAACCGACTAACGTTAAGATCAAGCGAGCGGGCACATCGCCATCAGAGGCGTTAGACAATACTCGAATGAATTCTTGGCTAAGAAAGATCAAAAACAGGACTAAAAATACCGCAAATTGAGTCTTGATTGTCTCGCGGATCAAATATCTAACAATAATCACGCTGAAATCACCTATAGAAAACTTGTTTTTTTAATTGAATCACTATAATTTCTCGTTGAATCTTTTATTTTTAAATCTTTGGCTAATTGTTAGTCAACATAATGGGCTTAGCGTTCCAACGTGAATATTTTAAGCTAAGTCGCCATTATCTAACATTTAGTTCAGTTTGTCTTCAGGATGTAGGAGTACGCATGGAGTTCAGTGTAAAAAGTGGCAGCCCTGAGAAACAGCGCAGCGCATGTATCGTTGTTGGTGTTTTTGAGCCTCGCCGTCTTTCTCCAGTAGCGGAGCAGCTCGATAAAATTAGTGATGGCTACATCAGTTCACTATTACGACGCGGTGACTTGGAAGGAAAACCAGGACAGATGCTACTTTTGCATCAAGTACCTGGTGTTTTGTCTGAGCGCGTTCTACTCGTAGGCTGTGGTAAAGAGCGTGAGCTTGGTGAGCGCCAATACAAAGAAATTATTCAGAAAACCATCAGCACACTTAATGAGACAGGCTCAATGGAGGCAGTTTGCTTCCTAACAGAATTACACGTTAAAGGTCGAGATACTTACTGGAAAGTTCGTCAAGCTGTTGAGTCAACGAAAGACGGTTTGTACACGTTTGATCAATTCAAAAGCACGAAGCCAGAAACTCGTCGTCCTTTGCGCAAGCTTGTATTCAACGTACCAACTCGTCGCGAATTGAATTTAGGCGAAAAAGCGATCAGCCACGGTTTAGCCGTCGCGTCAGGCGTGAAAGCGTCGAAAGATCTGGGCAACATGCCGCCAAACGTAGCGAATCCTGCGTATCTTGCATCTCAAGCTCGCCGTTTAGCTGATGAGCACGAAACGGTAACGACCAAGATCATTGGTGAAGAAGAGATGGAAAAGCTGGGTATGACTTCTTACCTAGCTGTTGGTCGTGGTTCTCACAACGAATCTCTTATGTCCATTATGGAATACAAAGGCGCACCAGATCCTGACACCAAGCCAATTGTATTGGTCGGTAAGGGGCTGACGTTTGATTCAGGTGGTATTTCATTGAAGCCGGGCGCAGGCATGGATGAAATGAAGTACGACATGTGTGGTGCTGCATCTGTATTCGGTACGATGAAGGCTCTCGCAAAGTTAAATCTTCCAATTAATGTTGTTGGTATCCTAGCTGGTTGTGAAAACATGCCTGGTAGCAATGCTTACCGTCCTGGCGACATCTTAACGACGAT
Source organism: Vibrio sp. vnigr-6D03 (assembly GCF_002835515.1). NCBI lineage: Bacteria > Pseudomonadati > Pseudomonadota > Gammaproteobacteria > Vibrionales > Vibrionaceae > Vibrio > Vibrio sp. vnigr-6D03. The sequence continues at coordinate 328,093 of NZ_PIZL01000019.1, read as the reverse complement.
GTCAGGTCAAACGGTTGAAGTATTGAACACCGATGCAGAAGGGCGTTTGGTTCTTTGTGATGCACTAACGTATGTAGAACGTTTTGAACCAGAATGTGTGGTTGACGTAGCGACGTTGACTGGCGCATGTGTTGTCGCCTTGGGTCATCACATCAGCGGCGTAATTTCGAACCATAACCCGCTTTCTCATGAATTGATCAATGCTTCTGAGCAAGCTGGTGATCGCGCATGGCGTTTGCCTATGGGTGAAGAGTACCAAGAACAAATTGCTAGCCCGTTTGCTGATATGGCAAATATTGGTGGCAAATCAGCTGGCACGATTACCGCGGGTTGTTTCTTGTCTCGCTTTACTAAAAAATACAACTGGGCGCACCTTGATATAGCAGGTACGGCTTGGCGATCTGGCGGTAAAGACAAAGGCTCTACAGGTCGTCCCGTCTCAATGCTGGTCCAATTCCTTCTGAACCGAAGCGGCCAGGATACTGAAGAGTAAATCTTCAAATTTTAGAAAGGGCCGAAAGGCCCTTTCTTTTTAATTGTATTTAGCTTTTTAACTGCGTTTGGCTTTTTAACAGAAGGTTCCGTATTGAACCACATGCCGCATTTTGAATGAGTTGTGATAGCAGATGGCAACAGCAACATTTTATTTGATCAAAGAAAGTAGCCCTCAGTCTGAAGAGTTGGGGTTTCACACGTATGTTGTATTTCTTGCTCATCATTTTGCCAAGCTGGGTGCGAAAGTGTACGTCAATGCAGAAAACAAAAAGAGTGCAGAAGCGGTTGCAGAACTGTTTTTTCAGGCGGAGCCTGAAACGTTTGTTGCGCATAACTTGGTGGGTGAGGGACCCAAATCAGGGACGGGGATCGAAATTGGTTACTCAAATGTGAAGCCTGCGTGGAACCGACAGCTCGTTATAAATATGGCGAATGACAAGACAACTTTTGCTCCAACCTTTGGTCAAGTGGTAGACTTCGTTCCCTGCGAAGAAAAAGCTAAGCAACAAGCTCGAGAAAGGTATAAAATTTACCGTCAAGCTGGGTATCAGCTGGAAACTATCGAGATTCAAAACCCTTAGTCAAACCTTATAGTTAAGAGATTTCGCAAGTACTTACCGTACTGAGAGTTCTCAATTATAAAGTTTGACCAAGATTAACCCGTAAACGTATCCATCTAAGAGCACTATGGAAAAGACATATAACCCAACATCTATTGAACAAGCTTTGTATCAAGCTTGGGAAGAGAAAGGCTACTTTAAGCCACACGGTGACACGACCAAAGATTCATACAGCATTATGATCCCACCGCCGAATGTCACGGGTAGCCTGCATATGGGCCACGCATTCCAAGATACCATCATGGATACTTTGATTCGTGCAGAGCGTATGAAGGGGAAAAACACCCTTTGGCAGGTTGGTACTGACCACGCGGGTATCGCAACTCAGATGGTTGTAGAGCGTAAGATCGCTGCTGAAGAAGGCAAAACAAAACACGACTACGGACGTGATGCTTTCATCGACAAAATCTGGGAATGGAAAAATGAATCAGGTGGCACGATCACTCAGCAACTTCGTCGCCTTGGTGCATCTGTAGACTGGGATCGTGAACGCTTTACAATGGATGATGGCTTGTCTGCTGCGACTCAAGAAGTGTTTGTTCGTTTATACGAAGAAGACTTAATCTACCGTGGCAAGCGTCTAGTAAACTGGGATCCTAAGTTGCACACTGCAATTTCTGATCTTGAAGTTGAAAACAAAGACAAAAAAGGTTTCATGTGGCACTTCCGTTACCCGCTAGCGAATGGTGCGAAAACTGCTGACGGCAAAGACTACATTGTCGTTGCGACTACTCGTCCAGAAACCATGCTTGGCGATACCGGTGTTGCGGTTAACCCAGAAGATCCACGCTACAAAGATCTTATCGGCAAAGAAATCCTGCTTCCTGTTGTAAATCGTCTTATCCCTATCGTAGGTGATGAACACGCTGACATGGAAAAAGGCACGGGTTGTGTAAAAATTACGCCTGCTCACGACTTTAACGATTACGAGGTAGGTAAGCGAAACAACCTACCAATGATCAACATCCTAACGTTCAACGCTGATATCCGTGATGCTGCTGAAGTGTTCACAACTAACGGCGAAGAAAGTGATGTGTACTCGACAGAAATTCCAGCTAAGTACCAAGGCATGGAGCGTTTTGCTGCTCGTAAAGCTATTGTTGCTGAATTCGAAGAACTTGGTCTTCTAGACGAAATCAAAGATCACGACCTAACGGTCCCTTACGGTGATCGTGGTGGCGTAGTTATCGAACCAATGCTAACCGACCAGTGGTATGTACGTACTGCACCTCTTGCGGAACCAGCAGTAAAAGCGGTTGAAGATGGTCAGATTCAATTCGTGCCTAAGCAATACGAAAACATGTACTTCGCGTGGATGCGTGACGTACAAGACTGGTGTATATCTCGTCAACTTTGGTGGGGACATCGCATCCCTGCATGGTACGACAACGACGGTAAAGTTTACGTAGGTCGCACTGAAGAAGAAGTTCGTGAAAAGAACAACCTAGCACCTGTTGTTGTGCTTAAGCAAGATGACGACGTACTCGATACATGGTTCTCTTCTGCACTTTGGACGTTCGGTACACAAGGCTGGCCGGAAGATACTGAGGCTTTGAAAACGTTCCACCCATCTGAAGTACTAGTATCTGGTTTCGATATTATCTTCTTCTGGGTTGCTCGTATGATCATGATGACCATGCACTTCGTGAAAGACGAAGATGGCAAACCGCAGGTACCGTTCAAAACGGTTTACATGACGGGGCTTATCCGTGATGAGAACGGCGACAAGATGTCTAAGTCGAAAGGTAATGTACTTGATCCTATCGATATGATTGACGGCATTGACTTAGAGTCTTTGGTTGAGAAGCGTTGTGGAAACATGATGCAGCCAAAACTAGCCGCTAAGATTGAAAAGAACACACGTAAAACATTCGAAAATGGTATCGAACCATACGGCACCGATGCTCTGCGTTTCACTCTTGCTGCTATGGCTTCAACAGGCCGTGACATCAACTGGGATATGAAGCGTCTAGAAGGTTACCGTAACTTCTGTAACAAGCTATGGAACGCAAGCCGTTACGTACTGATGAACACAGAAGAGCACGATTGTGGCATGTCACTGTCTGTTGAAGATCGTGCAAACATGGAATTCTCTCTAGCAGACAAGTGGATTGAATCTCAGTTTGAAGTGGCTGCGAAAGAGTTTAATGCTCATCTAGACAACTACCGTCTAGACATGGCTGCTAACACGCTTTACGAATTCATCTGGAACCAATTCTGTGACTGGTACTTAGAGCTAACTAAGCCTGTGCTTTGGAAAGGGTCTGAAGCTCAACAACAAGCGACTCGTTACACACTGATCACTGTTCTAGAGAAGACGTTACGTCTTGCTCACCCAGTGCTTCCTTACATCACAGAATCTATTTGGCAGAGCGTTAAGCCGCTAGTAGAGGGTGTTGAGGGCGAGACTATCATGACTCAAGCGCTTCCTCAGTTTAACGAAGATAATTTCAATGCAGAGATCGTCGAAGACATCGAATGGGTTAAGACTTTCATCACCGCTATTCGTAACTTACGTGCGGAATACGACATTGCACCTAGCAAAGGCCTAGATGTAATGATCAAAGTTGCAAACGAGAAAGACGCTGCGCGTATCGAAGCGAACAAGGTGGTTCTGAACTCTCTTGCCAAGCTAGATAGCCTGACAGTACTTGCAGATGGTGCTGAGACTCCAGCGTGTGCGACTAAACTGGTTGGCAAGTCTGAACTGATGATCCCAATGGCAGGCCTTATTGACAAAGATGCAGAACTTGCTCGTCTTGATAAAGAAGTGAAGAAAACACACGGCGAAATCAAGCGCATCGAAGGCAAGCTGAGTAACGAAGGTTTTGTTGCTAAAGCGCCAGAAGCGGTAATCGCTAAAGAGCGTGAAAAACTTGAAGGCTATCAAGACACTTTGGTGAAGCTTGAAGAGCAAAAAGCAACGATTGCTGCACTATAACGTTAGGCTTCCTTACCTTTGGTTTGGAAGCTTGAATCAAAAAAATCCGGTCATCTTAGATGACCGGATTTTTTATATCTAAATACTGGCAGAATCGTTTCTAAACTAAGACCTCGATTTAAGGTCTTGAATTATTTTTGAGTATTTAGTTGCTCGACTTCTGCGTCTAACTCTTCAAGTTTTTGCTTCATTTGTTCACGGCATAGATTGGCCAATTCACGGACATTCTCTTTGCCATAACCGTCAATACTGATTGGCGGAAGCATTTCAACAATGACATGACCATTGTTCCAGCGATTAAGCTTAAACTTACCTTCTGTAGTACTGCATACAATTGGAATGATTGGCACTTGAGCCCCAACTGCGGCATGAAAAGCGCCTGTTTTAAACGGAAGTAAGCCTCTGCCACGAGAGCGTGTACCTTCAGGGAACATCCATACCGAAATGTCACGACCTTTGATTTTTTCAACGACTTGTTCAATCGTACCCATGGCTTTACTGCGATTGGCGCGATCAATGAGGATATTACCGGTGATCCAGTAAAGTTGACCAAACAGTGGCATGTAGGCAAGGCTTTTCTTTCCGACCGTTACCACATTTGGTGTCACGGCAGATGAGACAGTAAAGATATCCCAGTTATTTTGGTGATTGGCAATGTAAATATGCTGACCACGCTTATACGCATCTTCTGGGATCCTAAGATCCAATTTAATGCCGAATACTCTGGACATACGTCCAAAGTAACGACCAAAGGTAAAGACGTGTTTAGGGTTTCTTGGGCTCAATAGGCAGTAGCCACACCCAAATACAAACATTAAGACGGCGAAGATTGCCACCGCAATGAGACGCAATAAAGCGATCATAAAATTCTCTTTGATAGTTATTCTGCTTACGTTTGAACCATACGATCGGAAAATAAACGGAAGCGGGGTAATACGCAACAAAAAAGCCGAAACCTGAGATAGACAGTTTCCGGCTTTTAGATTCAAAGCTCGAGTTTAACTAGACTCTCTGAATCGCTCAATGTTAGCACCAAGTGCAGACAATTTGTTTTCGATTTTTTCGTAACCACGATCGATGTGGTAGATGCGATCAACAACGGTTTCGCCCTCGGCAATACATCCGGCAATCACTAAGCTTGCAGAAGCACGCAGGTCGGTTGCCATAACTTGAGCGCCACTCAACCCATCGGTATCGCCACAAATAACCGTATTGCCTTCGATCTCAGCTTTTGCTCCCATACGCATTAGCTCTGGAACGTGCATAAACCGATTTTCAAAAATGGTTTCAGTAATGACCCCACTTCCTTTTGCCATCATGTTCAACAGCGTAAATTGAGCCTGCATGTCGGTTGGGAAGCCAGGGTGAGGCGCTGTGCGAATGGATACCGCTTTCAGATCGCGACCAGTCATATCTAAGCTGATCCAATCCTCGCCTGTTTCCACCAAAGCACCCGCTTCTTCTAGCTTCGCAAGAGCAGCTTCAAGTAATGACGCACTGGTATTCTTACATAGGATCCTACCGCCAGACACTGCTGCAGCGACAAGGAAAGTACCGGTCTCGATGCGGTCAGCTACGACGGAGTGTTTACCGCCACCCAAGCGCTCAACGCCTTCAATAGTAATTGTATCGGTACCAGCACCTGAGATTTTAGCTCCCAGTGTGTTTAGGAACGCTGCAGTATCAACAATTTCAGGTTCACGAGCTGCGTTATCTAAAACCGTTTTACCTTCTGCAAGAGTGGCTGCACACATAACGGTAATGGTTGCGCCGACACTGACTTTATCCATCACGACGTGAGCACCTTTAAGGCGCCCATCGACTTCGGCTTTTACATACCCTTCTTCAAGAGTAATAGTGGCCCCAAGCTGTTCAAGACCATAAATATGGAGATCAACAGGTCGTGCGCCAATTGCGCAACCGCCTGGTAGCGAAACCTGGCCTTGACCAAATCGAGCAACCAGAGGGCCTAATGCCCAAATAGAAGCGCGCATGGTTTTTACTAAATCATAAGGCGCGCAGTATTGATCAATAGAGCGACCATCTACATGCACAGAACCATTACGCTCAACTTGAGCGCCTAAACGCTTCAGTAACTCCATTGTCGTATCAATGTCACGCAACTTAGGTACATTGGTTACTTCAACAGGTTCTTCTGCGAGAATGGAAGCAAATAAAATCGGTAGGGCGGCGTTTTTAGCACCAGAGATTGAGACCTCACCAGTTAGAGGACCCGAACGTTTAACTCGAAACTTTTCCATCAATCAACCTTAAAGAGACATCAGTTTCTTATCGCGTTCCCATTCTTCCGGCGTGTAAGCCTTAATCGAAACTGCATGAATATCGTTTCTTTGAATGTATTCCATCAGCGGAGCGTAGATGAGCTGCTGTTTTTTTACACGGTTCATTCCATCAAAACTTGGGTCTACAGCGATCACTTCGTAGTGGCTGCCTTCCCCTTTTACGTGTAACTCTTCTAGATTAAGAGCTTGATCTAAAATGTTTTTTACTTCAACGCTGTCCACGGTAGATCCTATTTAAACTTCAATGTGATTGCGTTCACCCGATGATTCAAACTGAGACTTTTGTGCGGTTTCAGTTTCGGGGAATAGCATTGCTTCGACATTACTCAGTTGGCACAAAGTGCGCAGCTGGTCAGGCACGAAACTGAGCATTATATGACAGTTTTGCTTTTTTGCATGCTCTATTAAGTGAATCAGCATCACCATACCAGCGGAATCGACGCGTTTCACTTCGCTCATGTCAATATTTAGCTGAGTCGTGTCAGTTTTTCGTTTCTTCAAAAATTGCCATAAACCGGGGACACTTTCATGATCCAAGTTCCCGGAAAGTTGGCACTGAGTCGGGGCGACTTGCAGCCACTGGGGATGACTCATTATTTTGTGTCCTTGAATTGAATTGGTCTAGCTGCCAATTCTTGCAAATCTTTGCTGACTTCTAAGAGTCCATCTCTTCGAATTTTACTGTTCCATTCTGATTGCTTACTGGAGAGTAGGCTTACCCCTTCAGCTACCATATCAAACGCAGCCCATTCGCCGCTTTTTTTATCTTTTCTCAATTTAAAGTCGAGCTTAATGTTTGGGTTTGGGTTGTCGATGATTTCTACTCGAATAGAAATAATACGGCTTTTAGGATCGAGTGGTCTTGCAGGGGCGAATTCTATTGATTGATCGGTGTACTGAGTCAAAACTTGAGCGTAAGACGTCACAAGGTAAGCGCGAAAAGCTTCAACAAAAACTTTAACGTCTTCTTTTTTCGATTTTTTTAAGTTCGGTCCAAGCAGTTTCAACGCAGCGTAGCGATTGTTTACAAAGGGCATCAGCTCCTCTTCAACCACAACTTTTAGTGTGTCAGGGTTGGATTTGATCTGGTTTTGCTCGTTTTTTAGGCGAGAGAACGTCTTGTCGGCGACTTGTCGCATCATGTCGTATGGCTTGGTGGCATCAATAGTTTGTGCCGCGCTAGTCTGTACAATACTGACAAGCGAGAGAGCGCCTAGCGTTGCTGCTAATGTCCATTTTTTAAACCATTTCATTACGGTTCCTCCGAACTCTCTGAATCACCACCGACGCGATACAAGACCTGTCCAATGAGATCTTCGAGTACTAGTGCTGACTTCGTATCCTCTATATAGTCGCCATCCTGCAACATGTCGATGTCTTCATCAACAAAACCGGGTACCAACCCGATATATTGCTCACCAATTAATCCTGAAGTGAGGATTTGTGCGCTAGATGTTTCTGGAAATTCACCATATTGCTTATCAATAGTGAGCGTAATAACGGGCAAGTAGCTTTCAATGTCCAAAGTGATGTCCGAAACACGCCCAACAACAACACCACCAATTTTAACAGGGGAGCGAAGTTTTAAGCTGCCGATGTTATCGAACTGGGCTTTTAGCTGATAGGTTTCCCCTGAGCCAAAACTTTTTACATCGGCGACTTTTAGAATCATAACAAGAATGGCAATCACACTCGCGATGACAAAGCTTCCTACTAATAATTCCAGTTTACGAGTTTGTTGCATCTTTAGTTCCCAAACATAAGTGCTGTCAGGACGAAATCGAGTCCCAGAACAGCCAGTGATGAGTGCACCACTGTTTTAGTTGTAGCACGACTGATCCCTTCAGATGTTGGAATCGCATCGTATCCGTTAAAAAGTGCTATCCATGTAACCGTTAAAGCAAAGACAGCACTTTTAATTAAACTGTTACCAATATCTTGTCCTAGTTCTACTGAGGACTGCATCGAAGCCCAAAAGCTTCCGTGGTCGATGCCTTTCCAGTCAACACCAACTAGTTGACCGCCCCAAATACCAACAGCCATAAAAATCATTGCAAGAAGCGGCATTGAAATGACGCCAGCCCAAAAACGAGGAGCGATGACTCTTCTAAGTGGATCAACGGCCATCATTTCCATACTGGATAACTGCTCGGTGGCTTTCATTAAACCAATTTCAGCTGTTAAAGCAGAGCCTGCTCGCCCAGCAAATAACAGCGCAGTCACTACTGGACCTAACTCTCGCAGAAGCGAAAGAGCCACCATCTGACCTAACGCACCTTCTGCACCGAAATCGACTAAAACAACATACCCTTGCAGGCTAATGACCATGCCGATGAACAACCCAGATAGCACAATGATGACCATGGACTGCACACCAACACTGTAAAGTTGTTTTACCAGCAACGGAAAGTGTTTGATTGGCTGAGGTTTGGCAACCAGTGCACCAAAAAGCATGAGTGTCGCTCGTCCCCAAGCTCGACAAATTGACAGTGTGCTGTGCCCAACACTTGTTATAACATTCAGCAAAGTGTTCATTGAGCACTTCCCGGTGTATTGAAAAGATCTTGAGTCAGGTCACCTGCTGGGAATTGGAATGGGACAGGACCGTCTGCCATTCCAGTCAGGAATTGCTGTACATTTTGATCTGGATTCGCCATCAATTCCTCAGGTGTTCCGCTCGCTATGATTTTGCCGTTGGCAAGAATGTAAGCATGGTCTGCGATACTCATAACCTCCGGCACATCGTGAGACACGACAATTGAAGTGAGGTTCAGCGCTTGGTTTAAATTCTGAATGAGCTTCACCAACACGCCCATGGTGATTGGATCTTGTCCGACAAATGGTTCGTCATACATAATGAGCTCGGGGTCTAGAGCGATAGCTCTTGCTAAAGCCGCTCTGCGAGCCATACCACCGGAAAGTTCACTGGGCATTAATTCTGCTGCACCTCGTAACCCTACGGCTTCAAGTTTGAGTAAAACAATACTACGAATGAGCTCTTCGCTAAGTTCAGTGTGTTCTCTTAGAGGATACGCAACATTTTCAAAGACATTGATGTCAGTAAAGAGTGCACCAGATTGAAAAAGCATGCTCATTTTCTTACGCGCTTCGTACAGTGCATGTCGAGAAAGGCGAGGAATATTATCGCCATCAAAGATGACATCGCCATTATCAGGGTGAATTTGTCCCCCGATCAGGCGGAGTAAGGTTGTTTTTCCGATACCAGAAGGCCCCATGATGGCAGTAATTTTTCCTTTGGGAACAGATAAGGTGACATCATCAAAGATTTTTCTTGTTCCACGATAGAAAGTCAGGTTTTGAATGGTGACTAAATCCGCTGTCGACATAAAGTTCTTCTAATATGCTGCTAGTTGAGCTGAGGTGAATTGGCAATGATAAGCACTAAACGCGTTGAATTCAAAGTAAAGCTAACGAATATGACCTTAATTTAACCCAAAACTCAAACCGAGCATCCTTTCTTAATACCGTTAGTCTGTCGCGAATCCTTGTTTCTTTTTACTATAATGGCTTCCATTTTGGGTCACGAACCGTCAAAATTAGCGGCTACTTGTCTTTCTACTCAGTTAATTTAAAGGGAACATCATGCTTGAAGCCGTTGCGTTGCTTGTCGTAGGCTTAACTTTGCTCGTCTGGAGCGCAGATAAATTGGTCTTAGGAGCTGCGGCTCTTGCCCGAAATTTTGGTATCTCACCATTGGTAATCGGTATGACCATTTTAGCAATGGGTTCCTCTGCACCAGAGATGATGGTTTCTGCTACCGCTGCTTTAGATGGAAAGACAGACACAGCGGTAGGAAATGTCTTAGGTTCAAACATCGCCAATATAGCCCTTATTTTGGGTATTACCGCTCTTATTAAGCCTTTATCTATCAGTTCTGTCGTGGTTCGACGCGAACTTCCTCTTATGATCGTCGTCACCGTCGTGGCGGGCGCATTGATGTTCGACAATTTCCTTGGTTTCTACGAAGGTATTTTGTTGTTTGTTCTTTTTGCTGCGTTCATTCTTGCGATGCTGCGAATTAGCCAAAAAGAAAAACAAAATGGCGATGCATTCGTTGAAGATCAAGAATCTGAAATTCCCGAGGGTATGCCAAATTCTAAAGCGGTGATGTGGGCGGTTATCGGTCTTATTCTGCTGCCACTATCAGCGGATATCTTGGTGGATAACGCTGTAATCATTGCAAAATACTTTGGCATGAGTGATTTAGTCATTGGGTTAACCATTATTGCGATTGGTACCAGTTTGCCTGAATTGGCCGCTTCTTTAGCTGGTGTAATGAAGGGTGAAGATGACATGGCTGTCGGGAATATCATTGGCTCAAATGTTTTCAATATTCTTGCCGTAATGGGTATTCCGGGAATCTTAAACCCATCTATTCTTAATGAGCATGCAATGGGACGTGACTTTTGGGTCATGCTTGCTGTTTCGTTATTACTCGTCGTAATGACACTGGGCAAATCACGAAGCGTCAACCGCATTGAAGGTGGCATTCTGTTCACCATTTTTGCGGTCTACCAAGGTTATCTTTTTTATAATGTAGCTGCTTAGTCTATTTCTTCTTCAGGAGCCTATCCATGTCGAAAACATTCGATTTCTGTAGTGCCGCGAGAAAAGTCTTGGAAATTGAAATCCAAGGGCTGTCTCAGCTTGAGCAGTATTTTGATGCTTCTTTTGTCCAGGCTTGTGAGGCAATCCTCGAGGCTAAAGGCAAAATTGTGGTCATGGGCATGGGTAAGTCCGGTCATATTGGTAAAAAGATAGCCGCGACGTTGGCAAGTACTGGTACTTCTGCTTTTTTTGTTCATCCTGGAGAGGCGAGTCATGGCGACTTAGGCATGGTGGAAAATGGCGACATCGTGCTGGCCATCTCGAACTCTGGTGAGTCCTCAGAAATCTTAGCGCTTTACCCCGTTTTAAAGCGCAGAGGTATCGGTATTATCGGAATGACGGGTAAGCCGTCTTCCAATATGGCAACACAGGCCGACGTCCACTTGTGCATTCATGTGCCCGAGGAAGCTTGCAGTTTAGGGCTTGCTCCTACGACAAGTACGACAGCAACACTAGTGATGGGGGATGCACTGGCGGTGTCACTCCTCCAAGCGAGAGGTTTCACCGCAGACGACTTTGCGCTTTCTCATCCTGGCGGTGCATTGGGGCGTAAACTTCTCTTGAAGCTCGCTGATATCATGCAAATTGGCGATGCGCTTCCCAAGGTATCACCAGAAGCGTCAGTAAAAGATGCGTTATTAGAGATATCTCAAAAAGGTTTGGGAATGACGGCGGTTGTGGATTCAAGCGATCAAGTCCTTGGTATCTTTACAGACGGTGATCTGCGTCGTCTTCTTGATAAAAAAGTCGATATTCATACCGCATCTATAGGTTCTGTTATGACAGAGAACCCTATGATGGCTTCACCGGACATGTTAGCGGTAGAAGCGGTGAATATGATGCAAGCACGGAGCATAACCAGTTTATTGTTGTCTGAGAATAATACGCTTGTTGGTGCCCTCAATATCCATCATCTTTTGAAAGCCGGAGTTATGTAGTGAGTCAGATGATTTCAACGATTTATGGCGATGTTAACCGCGACGTATTTAACATAGCAAAGAACCTAAAATTACTGATTTGCGATGTGGATGGCGTATTTTCTGATGGTCTGGTGTATATGGGGAATCAGGGAGAAGAACTGAAAACGTTTCACACAAGAGACGGTTACGGTATTAAGGCTTTAATGAGTGCAGGTCTTGAAATTGCGATTATTACAGGTAGGCAGTCTAAGATAGTCGAGAACCGGATGACCGCCTTGGGCATATCCTTGATCTATCAAGGACAGGATGACAAGTTAAAAGCTTATGCAGATATTTGTGAAAAACTGAATATTGCGCCAGAACACACAGGGTACATCGGCGATGATTTGATTGACTGGCCAGTGATGGAAAAAGTTGGGTTAAAAGTGTGTGTGGCAGATGGTCATCCATTGTTGGTGAAAAGAGCCAATTACGTGACGCACATTAAAGGTGGTCATGGTGCTGTGCGTGAAGTATGCGACCTTGTATTGGAAGCGCGTGGTGAGTTGGATAGTCACAAAGGTTTGAGTATATGACGCTTCCTCGTCCTATATACCTTGTTCTTATTTTTATATCTTGCTGGTGTGTGTATTATCTATACGGTAAAAGTGAACCGGAAATACTTCAGGTGAAGCCAGATATTGAGCTCCCTGCATTTTCTGGCAAAGACTTGCTTAACACCAGTTACACCGAAGGTGGTGTAAGAAATTTTGATATCCGCTCTAGCTATTTGGATCACTTTGCAAAAAGCGGTGATACCATTTTTGAGAAGCTGGAGCTGAGTGTATTTCGCGAAGGTCATACAAAAGAGTGGCGAGTGACTGCCGACAAAGGTGTTTTGGATGATGATAATGTACTTACCTTGACGGGTAACGTGCTCGCAAAGAATCTCAACCCAGAGGCGGGATTTGATTCTATGACGACAGAAAAGCTCATCATTGAGTTGATCAGTAAAGATTTTAATACCGACGAGCCTGTAGCGCTTGTTGGTCCGACATTTATTTCAAATGGGAATGCGATGGTGGGCAATTTTGGCGACAACACCGCAACCCTGTTAAAACAAGTGCAAAGTAAATATGAGACGAAGACTCCTTAGCTTAATTTCTTGCTTAGTTTTATCTGCTCCTGTCTGGGCTTTAAGCACAGATTCAGAGCAGCCTATCTATATAAACTCTGACAGCCAAGCGCTGGATATGATCAGCAACAAAGTGACTTTTGTGGGTGATGTAGTTCTGAAGCAAGGCAGCATCAATATCACAGCAGACAAAGTGATCGTGATTCGAAATTCCGAAGATGAGAGTATCGAGCAAATAGAGGCGTTTGGTAAGACGGCAGTCTTTACTCAGCTTACAGATGATGGCAAAACGTTACATGGTGAAGCCAATATTTTGCTCTATCAAGTTCGCAAAGACTTGCTGACGATGACTGAGAATGCTGTGTTGTCTCAAGATGATAGTGTGATTAAAGGTCCACTTATTAAGTACTTGATTACGCCTCAAAAATTGATTGCCGATAGCAAAAAAGGCGAACGTGTATCGACTGTCCTACAACCCACTCAGACGAAGAAACAATAATTTAGATGGCAATCTTAAAAGCGGAAAATCTGGCGAAGAGCTATAAAAAACGAAAAGTAGTTACTGATGTCAGTTTAGAGGTAAAATCGGGTCAAATAGTAGGGTTATTGGGGCCAAATGGTGCGGGTAAAACGACATCGTTTTACATGATCGTTGGATTGGTTGGTCGTGATGAAGGCCGTATCTCTATTGATGATCAAGATATCAGTATATTGCCTATGCACTCGCGTTCAAGACTTGGTATTGGGTACTTGCCTCAAGAAGCGTCTATCTTCCGAAAATTGTCGGTGGAAGACAATATTATGGCCGTGCTGGAAACTCGTAAGGAACTCTCGCGTGAGCAGCGCCAAGACAGGCTTGAAGATTTGTTGGATGAATTCCATATTCAGCATATCCGTAAAAGTAATGGTATGGCACTTTCTGGTGGTGAAAGACGCCGAGTAGAGATTGCCCGAGCGTTGGCAGCAAATCCGAAATTTATTTTGCTGGATGAACCGTTTGCAGGGGTAGACCCCATTTCAGTCATTGATATCAAAAAGATCATTGAGCACCTGCGAGACAGAGGATTGGGTGTATTGATTACCGATCACAATGTTCGTGAAACCCTTGATGTGTGTGAGCGTGCGTATATTGTGAGCCAAGGGCATTTGATCGCGGAAGGAACACCGGAACAGGTTCTCAATAATGAACAGGTAAAACGGGTTTATCTGGGTGAGCAATTCCGTCTATGATTAAATAGAGGATACCAATTGGCACATCCTTCCCGAATTAGAAAGATAAGAAAAGGACTACATGAAACCCTCATTACAATTAAAGCTAGGTCAGCAACTGGCGATGACGCCTCAGTTACAACAAGCGATTCGTTTGTTGCAACTGTCAACGTTGGACTTGCAGCAGGAGATTCAAGAAGCCTTGGAGTCAAACCCACTTTTAGACGTGGATGAAGGTAGTGAAGAAAGCCCCTCCAATGAAGAAGCCGCCAAAGAAGCTAGCGCTAATGAGAAAGAGTCCAACGAAGAAATTACTGTAGAACCAGAATTAAGTGACAGTTCGGATTTGATTGAAAAGTCCGAAATCAGCAACGACCTAGAAATCGACACAACATGGGAAGACGTTTACAGCGCAAATACTGGTAACACAGGTATTGCATTAGACGATGACCTACCTGTCTATCAGGGTGAGACCACCCAAAGCCTTCAAGACTACCTGACTTGGCAACTCGACCTGACCCCATTCACCGACACAGATAGAACCATTGCAATGGCGATCATCGATGCGGTTGATAATCATGGTTACCTCACCATCGATACCCAAGATATCTTGGAGAGTATGGGGAACGAAGAAGTCGAATTGGATGAGGTAGAAGCGGTTCTCAAACGCATCCAGCAGTTTGATCCACTTGGCGTTGCATCCCGAAATCTGCAAGAGTGCCTTTTATTGCAACTGGCGACGTTTCCAGAAGATACGCCTTGGTTATCTCAGGCTAAATCATTACTTGAAAATCACATCGACCATTTGGGCAATCGTGATTACAAGTTAATCATCAAAGAAACGAAGCTAAAAGAATCCGACTTACGCGATGTACTGTCATTGATTCAACAGTTGGACCCTCGTCCTGGCAGTAGTGTGACACCGGATGAAACGGAATACGTTATTCCCGATGTTTCTGTATTTAAAGAACATGGTCAATGGCGAGTGTCCATTAATCCAGACAGCGTTCCAAAGCTTAAAGTGAACCAGCAATACGCTGCGTTAGGTAAGGGAAACAGTTCAGACAGTCAGTTCATAAAAACCAACTTACAAGAAGCAAAATGGCTGATTAAGAGCTTAGAAAGTAGAAACGAGACATTGCTCAAAGTTGCACGTTGCATTGTTGAGCATCAGCATGATTTCTTTGAATATGGTGAGGAAGCGATGAAACCAATGGTGCTAAACGATATAGCGCTGGCGGTGGATATGCATGAATCGACCATTTCAAGGGTCACTACTCAAAAGTATATGCACACTCCGCGTGGTATTTTTGAACTGAAATATTTCTTTTCTAGTCACGTCAGTACCGATAACGGTGGAGAGTGTTCGTCAACGGCAATTCGCGCATTAATTAAAAAGCTGGTGGCTGCGGAAAACATCGCTAAGCCTCTCAGTGACAGCAAGATTGCCGCTTTGTTAGCTGACCAAGGGATACAAGTTGCGAGGCGAACGATCGCAAAATACAGAGAGTCCCTCGGCATTGCGCCATCCAGTCAGCGTAAACGCCTACTCTAGGCCAACAGTAAGAAGGAAAGTCTATGCAAATCAATATCCAAGGGCACCACGTTGATCTTACCGATTCAATGCAAGACTACGTTCAATCCAAGTTCCAAAAGCTAGAGCGATTCTTCGATCACATCAATCAAGTTCAAGTAGTACTGCGTGTTGAAAAGTTGAATCAAATCGCAGAAGCTACACTTCATGTCAACCAGGGAGACATTCATGCGACTTCGACAAACGAAAGCATGTATGCTGCCATTGACTCTTTAGTCGATAAATTAGTTCGACAACTCAATAAGCACAAAGAAAAGCTAAGTAGCCACTAACATGCAATTAAGCGAAGTACTTGCATTGGACTGCACAAAAAGTGCAGTCCAATGTACAAGCAAAAAACGAGCGCTGGAAATTATCAGTGAAGTTGCCGCCACACACACGGGGCAAAACTCTACAGAGCTGTTCGAATGCATGCTCAACAGAGAAAAAATGGGCAGTACTGGAATCGGCAATGGTATTGCTATTCCACATGGTCGTATGATGGACAGCGACCAAGCTGTCGCCGTTCTACTGCAATGTCAGGCGCCGATTGAATTCGATGCTATAGATAATCGTCCAGTGGATTTGCTTTTTGCATTATTGGTACCCGATGCTCAATGCAAAACTCACCTGAAAACCTTATCTGCTATGGCTGAACGCTTAAACGATAAGTCGACCCTTAAATCTCTTCGTAATGCTCAGTCCGATCAAGAGCTTTACGACATCATAACGCAATAGTCATGACGAACTCTTCTCAGCCATCAGACAAAAAACGCTTGATTGTCATCAGTGGTCAATCCGGGGCAGGAAAGAGTGTGGCGCTTCGAGTTTTAGAAGATCTCGGTTATTACTGTGTCGATAACTTGCCTGTTTCACTGTTAGAAAACTTTGTACAGTCCATTCAGGGGGGCCAGCAAAACGTAGCCGTAAGTATCGACATCCGAAACCTTCCTCAAGATCCAGCTTTGGTTACGACGACGTTGACCAAACTTAAATCCGAACTTGATGTGAATGTTCTGTTTTTAGATGCCGATGAAAACACTCTACTAAAACGCTACAGCGAAACCCGCAGAATCCATCCATTGTCGATGAGACCGAAAGAAAAGCTATCACTTGAACAAGCGATTCGGTTAGAGAAAGGGCTATTGTTAAATCTCAAAGAATACGCCGATCTGGTGTTAGATAGCAGTAATCAATCACTGCACGATTTGAGTGAAACGGTACGCCAGCGAGTTGAAGGTAGAGAAAGTAAAGAACTCGTGATGGTGTTTGAATCTTTTGGATTTAAATACGGGCTACCTAACGATGCGGACTATGTATTTGATGTTCGTTTTTTGCCTAACCCACACTGGGAACCTGAATTGCGTCCGCAAACTGGGTTAGATGCGCCCATAAAAGCTTTTTTAGAGAAGCACGATGCAGTGCTAGAACTGAAAGAGCAGATACAAACCTTTATCGAACACTGGCTACCATTACTGCAGAAAAACAATCGCAGTTATCTAACCGTGGCTATTGGGTGTACTGGCGGTAAGCATCGTTCAGTGTATATAACGCAACAGCTTGGTGAGTATTTTACGAAGCAAGGCCAACAAGTACAGATTCGTCATACAAGCTTGGAAAAACACCACAAATAATTATTGGACTAAGAGAGTAAAAATTGGCAATGGAATGCTGTAGAACTGTTTTTATTCAAAATCGCCTCGGCTTGCACGCCCGTGCAGCCATCAAACTCGTTGAACTCGCCCAAAGCTTTAATGCTGACATCAGTGTCAGTAACGGTGAAAAAACCGTGGTTGCTGAAAGCGTCATGGGGCTACTTATGTTGGAATCTTCTCAAGGGCAAAGCGTTACCATTTCTGCTGTTGGTGAAGATGCCGAACAAGCCTTAAGCGCTGTTTGTGACTTGATTGAGCATCGTTTCGACGAAGAAGAGTAATTTTTCGCCTCTTTCACCTATTTTTCGGCTGTTTCACATATTGTTGGTCATGTCCTTCTCCCTGAACCTAGCATCTTCAGGCAGTTTGGGTATACTCAACATATTGTAAACGAATGTAAAAATAGGGGACGAGAATGGCTGAGCAGTTAGAAATTGACCAAACTCATCAAACCCTACAAGAAGTAAGCGATGCGTTAGACAGCGGTCGATTTGTCCATGTTCGCCGTATGCTCCAAGATATGGAGCCGGAAGACATCGCCCACCTCCTGCAAGCTTCTCCTCGTAAAAGCCGTGATGTGCTTTGGCAACTCACGGATCCGGAAGATTACGGCGAAATCCTTGATGAGCTTTCTGAAGATGTGAAAGACAGCCTAGTGTCCAAAATGGCACCAGAGAGGCTGGCTGAAGCAACGGAAGGGCTTGAAACGGATGACGTAGCCTACGTACTTCGAAGCCTTCCTGATGACCTTTCTCGTGAAGTTCTATCTCAGATGGATACCGCGGATAGGCATCGGATCGAAACCGCATTGGCGTATGACGAAGATACCGCCGGCAGTCTAATGAGCACCGACGTCATCACAATCCGAAGCGATGTTGATGTTGATGTGGTTTTGCGTTATCTGCGCATTAAAGGGGAGCTCCCAGAGGCGACAGATGCACTCTATGTGATTGACGAAACCAGTAAGTTGACAGGGTATTTGCACCTAACAACCTTACTGACTTCGCAGCCAGATGTTCAAATCAGTGAAATCATGGAAGACGCGGACGAAGCGATTTCCGTCAATGCCAGTGATAGCGATGTCGCGAGTCTGTTTGAGCGGAGAAATTGGGTTTCCGCCCCAGTGGTTGATGAAGACAATCATTTGGTCGGTCGAATTACCATTGATGACGTTGTTGACGTAATCCGTGAAGACGCCGAGCACTCTATGATGAGCCTAGCGGGTTTAGACGATGAGGAAGATACCTTCGCACCTGTCGTTAAGTCGGCTCGTAAGCGGAGTATTTGGCTCGGTGCGAACGTGTTAGCCGCATTAACGGCAGCTTCTGTTTCTAACCTCTTTGAAGCCACTCTACAGGAAATGGCAGCAATAGCCGTATTGATGACCATTGTTCCTTCCATGGGGGGAGTCGCAGGAAATCAAACTGTTGCACTGGTGATCCGTGGTTTGGCGCTAGGGCACATTGGTGATACCAACAAACGCGAGTTATTGCTTAAAGAAGCGGCGATTGGTTTTCTGAATGGCTTGCTTTGGGCATTGATTATTGGTGGCATTGTTGTTGTTTGGAAAGATGATTGGCTGCTTGGTGGGGTGATTTCTGCTGCCATGATGACGAACCTATTGGTTGCGGGAATAGCCGGCGTGAGCATTCCAATCTTTTTGAAAAAGAGAAATATTGATCCGGCTTTAGCTGGAGGAATGGCGTTAACGACCGTAACGGATGTTGTGGGGCTTATGGTCTTCTTAGGGCTTGCTACCTTGTTTATCGTCTAACTATTTATACTCAAATTATTTATTTTCAAACTACCTACAGATGGGTTTTGTTTGAAATAGCCTTCAAAAATCATCGCGTTTACTGTTTCAGTAAGCGCGATTTTTCCTTTTATGAGAGTGCTTTTTGTAGCCCCTAAAACGTTTTATCAATGAATGTCAGAAAAGTTTCAGGTGTTTTTCACAAAGCTGCTTAAGAAACTTGTGACAAACTCAGTACCTCTTTGTGAGAAATTTGTGAACTTCTCTTGTTAGGTTTTAGCAAACCAATAACAAGGAGAAGTTTATGAAACTCCCTAAATTAAAGTCAGGGCATAGCCTCAACAGTTCGCAGTATTACAATTCCCTTCAACCTACGCGACGCTTTCATTTTCTACGAGGCGCGATTTCTGAATTGCCGTTGAGTGATCAGATTTTGTTTGAGCAATTTGGACAAGGTCCTTACGCCATTCCTGAATACTCTTGCCTTCACACTGCTATTGAAGCTCAAGCGATCTTCATGCCCAATCAAATAGCAGCAATTCATGAAGAAGAAAAAATCACATATGGAGAGCTGAATCTAAAAGCAAACCAACTTGCCTCTTTCCTACAAAAGCGAGGTATTAAGCAAGGTGATGCCGTAGGTATTTTTCTCACGCGATCAATCCCAATGCTAATTGGCATTCTGGCAACCCTAAAACTGGGTGCCTGCTATGTTCCTCAGCATGCTGGCGTGGCACCCCAAAAAGTACTTAAACATGTCTGTGAAACAGCGGACGTAAAAATAGTACTGAGCCTTTCACACCTAGAACAGCATTTACCAGAACTCAGCCATCAAAACCTGTATTTCTTAGATGAGCTACTACCCGAGCTATACGACAGCGAAGGTTTGGAATTACCAGATGTAGAGCCAGAATCACGATGCTTTATTTTGTTTACTTCGGGCACAACAGGTACTCCGAATGGTGTGCAAGTGACGCATCAGAATGTTGCGAACATCGTGATGACATCACCTGGAGATCTGGGTATAGAGCCCGGAATGAAGGTTGGACAAATTCTGAGTATTGCCTTTGATATGTGCGCTTGGGAGATTTTTGTCACTCTTTGCCACGGTGCCACATTGTTGATTCGCAATCGCGATATTGAAGCCACAGTAAGCCAAGCGGATGCAGTGATTGCGACACCATCTATTCTCGCAAGTTTGGATGCTAAGCATTGCCAATCTATTCAAGTTGCGGCTGTCGCAGGTGAACCTTGCTCTCAACCCTTAGCAGACCAATGGGGATCCTTTTGTCGTTTTTACAATGCTTGTGGTCCAACCGAAACCACCATTATCAACACTGCACAGCATTATTCGGATCAATGTGAAGAACTCACGATAGGCAAGCCAACGCCCAATAATACCGTGTACGTATTGGACGATGATCTTAAACCCTGCGCTATTGGCGATGTTGGTGAAATGTGGGCTGGCGGCTTATGCGTTACAGCTGGGTACATAGGTAATGAGGTACTGAATGCCGACCGATATCGACCTGACCCATTTCTAGGGGGTAAGCACAAAATGTTTCGAACACGCGATCTTGGAAAGTGGACAAAAAGCGGCGAGCTCCTCCATCTAGGTCGTACTGACGATCAAGTGAAAATCCTTGGTTTTCGTGTTGAATTAGATTCGGTTTCTCGGGTTTTGGAAAAGACGGAAAACTGCCACCAAGCTGTGACAATGAAGGTGGATTGCAAAACACTCATCGCATTTGTTACCCCTGCTCAAGTCTGTGAATCTGAAGCACAAAATCAAGTAAAGAAACATCTGCCTTACTACTGCGTCCCCAATACCGTAATTGCGCTCGATAGCTTACCTAAAACCTCACGAGGAAAAATTGATAAACGTGCTCTGATGGCACATTACGAGAAAAGCCAGTTAGCCATTACGGAGGAAACACCATGAGTTCAATAGATCAAAGCGCCGTTGTTTTACCAGAGCAGCGTTCGTTACTTCGTCGAATTTGGTCTTACCCAGCGATGGAACATTATTATCGATTGGTGATTCTCGTGTTCATGGCCAATATTGCTACATTGGTCTATGGCGTAACGGTTGGAGAATGGTTTAAAACCGACGGGATTGCACTCCAAACGCTTTCAAATATGGTTGTTTTGAATCTGATGGTTGCCGTGTTGGTTCGCCAGCAATACGTGATCAATTTACTTTTTTGGTTGGCAACAAGAGCACCCACATCTCTGCCTTTGTCGATTCGTTGGCATTTAGGAAAAATCTACCACCACGGAGGGTTACACAGTGGAAGCGCCATGGCAGCAACGTCTTGGTTTGCTATTTTTACAGGTGCGTTAGCTTTCAGTTATCAGCATCAGCTGGCTTCCATTTCATCCCTAACCCTCGGAATTACCTATGCGATATTAGCATTGCTAATGCTGATCATTTTTATGGCATTACCGAATATTCGCAAGAAGTATCACAATGCGTTTGAAAGAACCCATCGCTTTGGTGGTTGGAGTGTTTTGATTCTGTTTTGGGGGCAAACGTTCACATTGGCCGCCGACTTAAACCCGAGCCAGAATATCAGCAGCATCTTGTTGGATTCCTATTCTTTTTGGGCATTGGTTGCGGTGAGCATTAGCATCCTACTTCCATGGCTTCGCCTTCGCCGTGTTCCTGTGAAAATTGAAACACCCTCTAATCATGTAGCGCTACTGAAATTTGATTATGGCGTTACACCGTTTGCCGGCTCATCAATGGCAATAAGTCGTAACCCATTACTGGAGTGGCACCACTTTGCCAATGTACCAAGCCCAGGAGAGTCGGGGTATCGATTAACGGTATCGCGTGCAGGCGACTGGACTGGAAAGCTCATCGAAGACAGACCTAGCCACGTATGGGTTAAGGGTATTCCAACTGCTGGCGTTGCGAATATCGAAGTGCTGTTTAAACGCGTTGTGTACATTGCCACCGGAAGTGGAATCGGCCCATGTTTGCCTCATCTACTCGCGAAAGAAGTGCCGATGCATTTGGTTTGGTCTACTCGAACACCCAGAGAAACATACGGTGACGAGCTTGTAGATGAAATCCTATCGGTTCAACCGGATGCCGATATTTGGGATACCACAGAAAAAGGCAAACCCGATATGGTGAAACTGGCGTATGCCGCCTACAAGAAATTTGATGCGGAAGCAGTGATATGCATTGCTAATCAAAAACTAACCCAACAAGTGGTGTTTGGCTTAGAGAGTCGAGGCATTCCTGCCTATGGCGCCATCTGGGATTCATAACGAGGACAGAATTATGATTATCCAAACTGAGCAAATAGGTCGAGTGGTTTTAATTCGACTCAACCGCCCCGACAAACTCAATGCGCTCAACAGCGAAGTTATGTCTGCGATTACGCAGACATTGACGGAGTATGACCAAAATCCAGACATTGGGTGTTTTGTGATAACGGGATCGGAGCGTGCTTTTGCCGCAGGTGCCGATATTGCTGAGATGTCGGACAAAAGTTATACCGATATGTTGAGTACAGATTACTTCTCTGGGTGGGATGCATTCTGTGCACTTCGGACTCCTAAAATAGCGGCGGTTTCAGGGTATGCATTAGGGGGAGGGTGTGAATTAGCGATGATGTGCGACCTCATTTATGCCTCTGAATCCGCCTTATTTGGTCAGCCAGAAATCAAACTAGGGGTTATTCCAGGTATTGGTGGAACACAGAGGCTCCCCCGTTTGGTAGGCCGTGCTAAGGCGATGGATCTTATTTTAACGGGAAGAATGATGGATGCTGCTGAAGCGGAGCGAGCAGGTCTCGTAGCCAGAGTTATGCCCGATGAAGCGTTACTTGAGGAAACCCTTGCAGTTGCTAAAGTGATCGCCAGCTACAGCAAGCCCTCTGTCATTGTCGGTAAAGAAGCCATCGATCGAGCAGAGCAGGTTTCGTTGAAAGAGGGGTTGTTGTTTGAACGTAGAGTCTTTCACTCGTTATTCTCCACTCACGATCAAAAAGAAGGTATGCGTGCTTTTTTAGAAAAACGAGCGCCGAGTTTTAAAGGGCATTAGCAGGATCTCGCCCTGTTGTGAAAATTACCCTCACTTTGAAATTAAGTGGGGGGTGATTTTTAAGCCTGTTGGAATGGATGGATCAACTCTGCTCATTTGATGCATTTGCCAATAATGGGGCATTGGAATAGGGCTGCGCTGAAAGCTTAAATTTGGCGATAAATAGCCCCGGTTGCTCGGATATTTCTAACTTCGATTGATGTAACGTCAGAATCGCATTGACGGTTTTTAACCCCATACCAAGCTCTCCTCCGCGAATGGCGGGGTCGACCGTATTAATGATGATGATGCTGATATCTTTGACGTTAATTTGAGAGTTTACCCCGCAGTGCGGTTTTACAAATAGTTGAATAGTTGCCTTTTCAGGGCTGTGACGAATGGCATTTTCCATAAGGTTATCCATCAGTCTTACCAATAGCTTTCTATCCGCATTTACTTGGGCGTTGACTGAAATGGTACAAAAAATATCAAGCGACTTCTTTTCGAGCCCGATTTCAAAACGTGCTTTCAAATCATTTATGAACTCAACAATATCGATGATCTCATTTTGGATTTCAGGCTCTATCAACTCTTTTTTTGCCGCATCAAATTGTTCTTGAAGTTGATCGTGTAATCTCAATGCATTGCTATGTGCTGTGGAAACCAACTCCACGTTTTGTTTGCCATTAAGGAGCCAAGTTTCAAGGTAACCTTGTATGTTCGCGAGCGGTGTCTTTAAGTCGTGGCTTAAACGCATTAAGTATTCGCGGCGTGAATGTTCGTGTTGCCTAAGCCGTAAAAATTGCCACTGAATATGATCGAGTAGATACCCAAACTGGCGTGACAACGGAAGCAGTTCAGTGACAGGGACAGATAAATTGGGTTCGACCCGAAAGTGATCTTTTGCTGAATGTTCTATTTGGCGAATGAGTTGCTGGCTGGGGGCAAGCAGATCTTTCTGGATTAACCGATAAATAAGAACAGTAAACAGCAAAATTAGTGCAATACCACCGATCAAAATGGGGGAGTACTGCATCATATAGCGGTTAACTCTCGCGATGTCTGACGATTGCCGACCGATGACGACATACAAATAACCTTCTATACCATTTGGGCTTTCGATAGCGGATACTGAAAACACTTTCTGACGCTCCAAATCGCGTGGGTCATCCCCTAAAATAGGGAAAGTGTCACCGGCTAAGAACCTAAGGATTGGGGTTAAACTCACGTGTGTTGCGATTTCAACATCATCATCTAATGCTGTGGTGGTTATCATCCCATTTTTGTCTAAAAAATAAATTTCAAAATCCGGACCTAACACCATTAAAGTATGGAAGATGCTTTTTAGTGCTTTGGGGGAATAATCGTTGCCTTCCATTAGCGGGTTATCATCGCGCATGTGATTGGCTAAGTTTTTATGTAAAAACTGACGAGCGTGTTGTTCGCTGCCTTGCCATGTAATATGAAAATAATAAGTCAGAAGTGGGATGCTCACTAAAGACCAAATAAGAGAGAGAATAAACAGGCGCCTTTTAAAAGAGCGAGTCACTGTCTCACCTCTTGCTGGAATTTGTAGCCGACACCCCAAACCGTGCGAATAAAACGTGCGTTATTCTTTGGAATTTCGATTTTGTTGCGCAGCCTATTAATGGTGCTGCAGACAGTATGGTGATAGCCGTCGTAGTCGGTGTTCCAGACTCGAATCAGCAGTTCATCTTTGGTGAAGACCCGTCCAGGTTTACTCGCCAAGCAATACAAAAGGGAAAACTCGGTAGGAGTGAGATTGATGCTTTCTCCAGCTAGGCGCACTTCATGCAGTTTTTTTGAAATCACAAGATCATCAAAAATCAACGAAGAGGATACTGACGTATCAATTTGCTCTGGAGCCAGTTGATGTGTTGATTGGTTGGCTAGGTGCCAATCTGGCGTGGTTTGTGGAGGGGCGACATCCGGCTGATTGTCATTGGTTTCCGTCCATCGAGTGTGTTCGGTTCTTCGCAACAGTGCTCGAACCCTTGCCTGAAGTTCAATCACACTGAATGGTTTCGTTAAATAGTCGTCAGCACCGGCTTCTAACCCGTCTACCATGTCGTGTTCGCTGGTGAGTGCTGTGAGCATCAAAACCGGAATCCCAATGTGCTGTTGGCGTAGCAGTTTACACATTTCTGTACCGTCGCCATCACACAGTTTTCGGTCTAAGATCACGGCATCGGCTAACCCTTGGCATGCTATCTGGTAACCTTCGCTGATGTGCGATGTTAATATGGTTTTATAGCCTTGAACTTTTAGGTTCAAGCTAATTAGATTCGCCATATCTTGGTCGTCTTCGACCACTAGAATCGTATATGACATCCTGACTTCCCTCTCTAGTCGATTCAAGAAGTAGACCACTAGATTCTTGTATCTCTTTCAGTGAGGAGTCAGGAATTTGCTTTTTGGAAGGGAAAAGTGGAACTGGTCTCAAAAATGATGATTTCAGACATTAGGTTTTTACAAAGTACCCAAAAAAGTTGGCAGTAAAAGTGCGCTGTAAAGCTAATTCTAATAATCGAATCGCCATGTCCAACGTTCGAAAGGGTTACTTCTATTGGCAGCTTGGAGCTGACGTATCACATCAGACAGCTTCAAATACCCCATATACGTATCTTCAGGTTCAAACTCTTCGATAAGGATTTGGTGGTCACGAGCACTTTCTAAACGAAGAAACAATCTGGCCATGGTTTTCTCGCAATATTCTTTAGGGAGTAAAACTGTATCATTGAGTTAATTATCAGAGTGTAAGCGTTTGTCAGCGAGCGAGAGCAATAGCAATAACCATGTGTATCGGCTGCAACGAAAATGCCTCTCACCAAGTAGGTGAGAGGCATGTACTAAGTTTTAGCTCATGCGATGGTTAAAAGAGAAATTACAGATTTTCTTCTGCAAACTCTGCCAAACGGCTTCTAACTACACCATTGAGGTGAACGTTGGCACTTCCTTCAAAGTTTTTGAATCGCTCTACCATATAGGTTAAGCCAGAAGTGACGGGCGTTAAGTAGGCAGAATCGATTTGGGCAAGGTTGCCCGAGCACACAATTTTAGTGCCTTCTCCACATCGGGTTATGATGGTTTTGATTTGGGAGGCAGTGAGGTTTTGGCACTCATCCAGAAGTACAAAGGCATTCTGGATGGAGCGACCGCGCATAAAATTAATCGACTTAAATTGAATATTGGCTTTATCGCAAATGTACTTGAGCGAGCCTTCGGTGCAGTGATCGTTTTTATGCAGCGCTTCCAGTGTATCGGTAACAGCGGCGAGCCACGGCATCATCTTCTCTTCTTCCGTCCCCGGAAGGAAGCCGATGGATTCGCCAATGTCCGGTGTGTTCCTCGTAACAATGATCTTATCGAATTGATTTTGTTCAATCGACATTTCCAAAGCTGCAGCCATGGCGAGCATGGTTTTGCCGCTGCCTGCTGCTCCGGTTAAAATGACCAAATCGATATCAGGATCGAGAAGGGCATCTAGCGCCATTCCTTGGTAGATGTTTTTAGGGCTGACATCCCAAGCTTGTCGGTTCATTAAGCGCTCTCGGCTTAAATGTTTGAGTGTGACTGTTTGATTCTCCATGGAGTCAACACGGGCAGCAAAGTCGGTATCTTGGTCAACGATGTATTGGTTTATGAAGGTGGGTTCTAGCGACTCTTTGCTGATGTCGTGATAGGTAAGCCCCCCGACGCTGCGGCTTTCCACTTTTTCAATGTTTGTCCAAAAATCCCCAGTATAGGTGTGAAACCCTTTGGTTAGGAATTGGACATCATCAATCAATTGGTCTGTTCGGTAATCTTCAACAAAACGTACTCCCGCTCCTTTGGCGCGCAATCGCATGTTGATGTCTTTGGTGACAAGCACCACTTCTCGGGGTGAACGCTTGTTCTGTAGGTAAATCACCCCGTTTAAGATTCTGTTGTCGCCTGCTTTGTCGGCGAACGCACGTACGGTTTCTTGTAATTCAAAATCAGCAAGAATGGCTAATGTGCCTCCGGCGTTTTCTTTTGAAAGAGGGATGCCTTCGGATATCTGGTCTGGTGTGGCATCGTGGAACAAGTTTTCCATTGTTCGAATCGCGACGCGTGCGTCCCTTGCGACATCGCGTTTACTGTCTTTGATTCGGTCGAGTTCTTCGAGGACGGTCATTGGAATGACCACATCATGTTCTTGAAAGGAATAGATTGCGAAAGGTTCATGCAAGAGGATATTTGTATCCAGTACAAAAATTTTCCGGTCGGTATCGCCCATAAGCGTCTCCTTTTCTGCCGCAGCAGAGTGCTTAGCCAAGCATTTTTTCTGAGGCATAGGTCACTGCTGAAGGCGAGGGGTACCAAAACCCCGAAAAAGGTACCGCTAAGAGAGTGACTTACTTCAGACCCGTTTAGATACCAAACTCAACACCTTGTCCTATTTCGGTGTGAGCTCACTAATAAGTATAAGCAACAGTTCGTGAGTTTGTATTTTAGATTTGTCACAACTTTTTTACACTTTGATTGCAATTGCGAAATGGGTAAAAAAAAGAGGCAAATTACTCGTGTTGAACGTGACGTGAATCACGTGTTCAAGTAAGATGAGCGCCCTTTTGAACAGGGTGAAGCCATAATTATTTACCCTGATAGAAACTGAAATACTCGATGAGGTAGTCAATCACATGACATTTGCTTTAGGCCAACGCTGGATTAGTGATACAGAAAGTGACTTGGGTTTAGGAACGGTGGTCGCACTTGATGCGAGAACCGTTACATTGCTATTTGCGGCGTCGGAAGAGAACCGTGTATATGCTCGTTCTGATGCCCCCGTTACCCGAGTCATATTCAATGTTGGTGATGTGATTGATGCTCAAGAAGGCTGGCAATTAAAAGTCGAACAAGTCGTCGATGACAATGGCGTACTTTCCTACCTTGGTACGCGTTCAGATACGGAAGAATCCGGTGTGATTTTGCGTGAAATTATGCTGAGTAATCAAATTCGATTTAACAAACCACAAGATAAACTGTTCGCGGGTCAAATCGACCGCATGGACAATTTTGTTTTACGTTACCGAGCGCTAACCAACCAGTATCAGCAGCACAAAAGCCCGATGCGTGGCTTGTGTGGCATGCGCGCAGGGCTCATTCCTCACCAGCTTTATATCGCTCACGAAGTAGGGCGTCGTCATGCGCCTCGCGTACTACTGGCGGATGAAGTGGGATTGGGTAAAACCATTGAAGCGGGCATGATCATTCACCAGCAGGTGTTATCTGGTCGCGCGGAACGTATCTTAATCGTGGTGCCTGAAACACTTCAGCATCAATGGTTGGTTGAAATGATGCGTCGCTTTAATTTGCACTTCTCTGTTTTCGATGAAGAGCGTTGCATTGAAGCCTACGCCGAAGCCGATAACCCATTTGAAACACAGCAATACGTTTTGTGTTCGCTTGATTTCTTACGTAAGAGCAAGAAGCGTTTTGAACAAGCGCTGGACGCTGATTGGGATCTGTTAGTGGTGGATGAAGCCCACCACCTTGAATGGAGCCAAGAAGCGCCAAGCCGAGAATACCAAGTAGTAGAAGGGTTGGCCGAACGTACGGCTGGTGTTCTTCTTCTAACGGCAACACCAGAGCAGCTGGGGCATGAAAGCCATTTCGCGCGTCTTCGCCTTTTAGACCCAGACCGTTTTTACGATTACCGTGCGTTTGTTGAAGAAGAAAAACAGTACGCCCCTGTAGCGGATGCTGTGGCCACTTTGTTCTCTGGTGAAAAGCTGGAAAACTCTGCGAAAAACCAAATTACTGAATTGCTTTCAGAGCAAGATGTTGAACCCCTGTTTCGCATAATCGAAGGCAGTTGCGAAGAGCAGGAAAAAGCCAAAGCGCGTCAGGAGTTAATAGATAACCTGATGGACCGCCACGGTACAGGTCGAGTGCTGTTCCGAAACACAAGGGCGGCCATCAAAGGATTCCCTGAGCGTAATGTTCACCTATTGCCAATGGACATTCCAAGCCAATACACCACGGCAATGCGTGTGGCGGGTATGCTCGGTGGGCAAATGAAGCCTGAAGCTCGCGCCATGAAAATGCTTTACCCTGAAGAGATCTTCCAAGAGTTTGAAGGGGATAGTGCAACGTGGTGGCAGTTTGACTCTCGCGTAAACTGGCTCATTGAAAAAGTGAAAGAGAAGCGCAGTGAGAAGGTGTTAGTGATTGCGTCTCGTGCGAACACGGCCTTGCAATTAGAGCAAGCGCTGAGAGAGCGTGAAGGCATTCGAGCTACCGTGTTCCATGAAGGAATGTCGATACTTGAGCGTGACAAAGCGGCGGCGTATTTTGCGCAAGATGAAGGCGGCGCACAGGTTCTGATCTGTTCTGAAATCGGTTCCGAAGGTCGTAACTTCCAATTTGCTAGCCAACTTGTGATGTTTGACCTGCCATTCAACCCAGATTTGCTGGAGCAGCGAATTGGTCGTTTGGATCGTATTGGTCAGCAGCGTGATATCGATATCTACGTTCCTTATCTAAAAGGTACGTCTCAGGGCATTATTGCTCGCTGGTTCGAAGAAGGATTGAGCGCGTTCGGTGAAACCTGTCCAACGGGCAGAGCGGTGTACGACCAATATTCCGAACAACTGATTGAGATGTTGGCATCAGGAAATACCGAAACGTTGGATGAAGTGATTGATCAATCGCGCCACATGAATCAAGAGCTGAAAGCCAAACTTGAGCAAGGTCGTGACCGATTGCTGGAAATCCACT
The DNA here is from genome assembly GCF_002835515.1 of Vibrio sp. vnigr-6D03. NCBI lineage: Bacteria > Pseudomonadati > Pseudomonadota > Gammaproteobacteria > Vibrionales > Vibrionaceae > Vibrio > Vibrio sp. vnigr-6D03. Next base: position 298,083 of record NZ_PIZL01000019.1, on the reverse strand, counting down.
CTAACGGCGGTGAAAAAGCTCAGAAAATTGTTGAGCAAATAGAATCAACCGATGGCGACACCAACTTAGTCACGTTCGCATTAAGCTTGTTTGACACCATTGGTTTGAACCAAGACGACAAAGGCGAAAATGCGCTGGTGGTTACCCCTTCAGAGCACATGATGGTGCCAAGCTACCCAGGCTTACCTTATGAAGGCGCAACGATTACCTTTGATCGTGATACCGCGCTGTCTCGTGAAGATATGCACTTCATGAGCTGGGAGCATCCAATGATCCAAGGTGGTATCGATTTACTGCTTAGCGAAGGTGTGGGAACGTCTGCGGTATCGCTATTGAAAAATAAGGCGTTACCCGTAGGGACCATTCTGCTTGAGCTTGTTTATCTTGTGGATGCTCAAGCCCCTAAGCGCAGTGGTTTATCACAATTCTTACCGCAAACGCCTATTCGCATGATGTTGGATGGCAAAGGCAACGATTTGTCTGAGCAAGTCGAGTTTGAAGGCTTTAACCGCCAACTAAGCCCGGTGAATCGTCATCTTGCCAGTAAATTAGTGAGCTCGGTTCAAGGGGATGTTCATAAGCTTATTGAAGCGGGTGAAGGTCATATCCAAGGTCACTTATCGAAAGTGCGTGATTCAGCCTTGAGTGACATGCAATCTAACCTCAATGGTGAGTTGGAACGTTTGCAAGCACTTAAAGCTGTGAACCCAAATATCCGAGATGAAGAGCTCGAAGCAATTGAGCAACAAATCAAGGAACTGACGGGTTATATCCAAAGTGCTCAAATTCAGTTGGATTCACTGCGATTGATTGTCGTAAGCCATAACTGATAGAAAAAACATAAGGGGAAATGGGCGAGGCTCATTTCCCTTTCACTTATTACCTTCGCGAAAGAAAAACGTTTTATGGCGATGCTTGAATACACCCCTCCAACTACTCCTTGGACAGACATTACGTACGAAGACGATGATATCCTGATTGCGAATAAGCCATCTGGGTTGTTGTCGGTGCCTGGAAGAGCGCCAGAGCATGCCGACTGTATGTGGAGCCGCTTACGTGAAGAATATGCCGAACTAGAGGTGGTTCATCGTTTAGATATGTCGACATCAGGGTTGATGTTGTTTGCCAAGCACAAAGAAGCGGAGCGCTCCTTAAAGAAGCAATTTCAATATCGCCTGACGCACAAAATTTACTACGCTCGTGTCTGGGGACATCCAGAATCTGAAGAAGGTGAGGTGGATTTACCGCTGATTTGTGACTGGCCAAATCGACCAAGACAAAAAGTGTGCTTTGAACACGGCAAACCCTCTTTAACGCGATATCAAGTTGTGAAAAAGGAAGCGCGTACCTCTATTGTTCGCTTGATTCCAATAACAGGGCGCTCTCATCAGCTTCGTGTCCACATGCAAGCGTTAGGTTATCCAATTGTAGGGGATGAGTTTTATGCCACGCCAGAGGCAATGGCACATTCCACTCGGCTTGAACTTCACTCAACAGAGCTGACCTTTTATCACCCTAACTCTCAAGAATTACAGGCGATGTTTGTGCCTTGTGATTTCTATCCCGAAGCTGAAGCTGAAATTTTGCAACAATTTCAGCTTGATAAAATATTGCCTGATTATAAATCCCTGCCTAGACCTTAATTGAAGGCAGGAAAGGAGCCTTCAATGAAAATTGTCTTTTTAGACAGAGACACCATTCCTGCCCAAATTTCTGTTCCAGAGCCTACTTTTGAGCATCAGTGGGAAGAATACCCACTAAGCACGCCTTCCCAAACCGCAGAGCGAATCAAAGACGCAGATATTGTGATTTCCAACAAAGCCATTTTGAATGAGGAAGTGTTGGCACAGGCATCCAAACTCAAGCTGATTGCGATTGCCGCCACGGGAACCAATAACGTCGACTTAAGATATTGTGCTGAGAATGGGATTTCAGTCTGCAACATTCAAGGCTATGCGACCCAGTCTGTTCCTGAACATGTAATAGCGATGTTGTTTGCACTCCGCCGCAATGTAATGGGTTACCACCAAGATATTACAAACGGGGAGTGGCAAAAGAAAAAGCAATTCTGTTTCTTTACTCATCCTATTGGTGATGTTGCAGGTTCAACGCTTGCTATCGTTGGGTCTGGCGCATTGGGTAAAGCTACAGGCGCACTAGGGCAAGCCATTGGCATGCAGGTGATCTACTCCGAGCGTAAAGGGGCAACGGTTTGTCGTGAAGGGTATGTGCCCTTTGATAAAGCGCTGGAAATAGCAGATGTGGTTTCACTGCATTGCCCATTATCCAAGGAAACAACCAATCTTATCGGTCACTCTGAGCTAACGGCTATGAAGCCTAATGCCATTTTAATTAATGCAGGTCGTGGCGGGCTGGTGGATGAGTCCGCCCTTATTGACGCCTTAAAGTCCCAGCAAATTTCGGGAGCTGGAATGGATGTATTTACCGAAGAGCCAGCCGATGAATTCAACCCGTTGATTGCGAATATGCACCTCCCCAACTTGTTGTTAACGCCTCATGTAGCGTGGGGTAGCGACAGCGCCATTACTCGCCTGTGTAAGATCTTGATAGAAAACATCGAGTCATATGTAGCGGGTGATTTGAATAATCGAGTGGCATAAGAAAAGCACGCCGAAGCGTGCTTTAATTTTGTGTTTCTGTTTTCGAACTACCCGATCTCTTAGGTATCGATGCATTAACCTTGAGGCTTTACAACGAGCACGCTAATTTTGGCGTTTTGTACCACTTTGGCGGCAACAGAGCCCAACACGGCTTTGTTAAGCTTTGAACGCTTATGGCTTGGCATAATGATCAAGTCCGCATTCAAAGAATCTGCGTGTTTCAAAATAGCCGCGTAAGGCTTGCCTTCTGCAACGTGCGCTTCGTTATCGATGTTGGCGCTGGTTAAGCTGTTATCTGCCACTTCTTGCAGCTGAGCTTTCACGTCTTTTTTCATTTGGCTAGCGGCATCTTTCGGAAAGTAAGTCGCGACCATAGAATTGTGAATCCCAGGCAATACCGTCAGCAAGTGTACTTTGGCTTGCGAATTCTTCGCGTGCCATACTGCGAGCTCTATTGCTTTATCTGCAAAGCCTTCGTCGTTTAGGTCGACGGGAACCAAAATATTTTTATACATAGCTTATCTCTTTTAAGACAGCGCTGAACTCAACGCTGTCGATTTTAGAATACGTTAAGCTGGAATGGCGTCTTTGTTCGCTCGACGCCTTTGGTTCCAAGCCATAGCAAACAAGATCATCAGAGCGGGAACAAATACCCATTCTTTCATCGGTCTATCTGCTTCCAAGACAACCGATTTGATCTCCCAATCGAAATCGACACCAGATGCCTCTGCTGGGCTACCAAACTCAACCATGTCAACGATCATACGACCTTCAACTTCATTGAGCATTAACCCCATTGATGCCACACGTTCTTCACCGGTTACGGCAGAATCTTCAAATGGTAAACGAACAGTCTTTTCGCTGTAATCACCATCAATATCTTCGCCACCAACACGCAGTTCTAACGTTTGACCAACATTCAGACCTTCAGCCACTTGAGTGATCTCGTGACCTTCATAATAGTCTTTTGCTGGGTAAAGCATGTCCCACCAAAATCCAGGTCGGAAGAAAGAGAACGTCAGTACAAGTAGAAGCACCGTTTCCCACCATTTGTTTCTCGTAAACCACCAACCTTGAGTCGCGGCAGAGAATATCAGCATCGCAATGATCGAAGAGATAACGGTTAAGAATAGGTGCCACCATGAATCAATGCCCATCATCAGCAACTGAGTGTTAAAGATGAACATGAACGGCAATATAGCGGTTCGGATATCGTAGGTGAAACCTTGAATACCCGTTTTAATAGGGTCGGATTTTGCAATCGCCGCAGCGGCAAAAGCCGCGAGACCAACTGGAGGCGTATCATCCGCAAGTATGCCGAAGTAGAACACAAATAGGTGAACCGCAATCAGTGGAATGATTAACCCGTGAGCTGCGCCCAAGGTAACAATAACTGGTGCCATTAGTGTTGATACGACGATGTAGTTTGCTGTTGTCGGTAAGCCCATACCGAGGATCAAACTGATGATGGCTGTGAATAGCAACATCAAGATGATGCTTCCGCCAGAGATGAACTCAACAAAGTCGGTCATCACTAAGCCGATACCCGTCAGCGTCACAACGCCCACAACCGTACCTGCTGCGGCAGTTGCAACACCAATACCGATCATGTTTCGAGCACCAGAAACCAGTGCTTCAGCTAAGTCTACAAACCCTTCTTTCACTTGCTCATTAACGTTGCCTGATTTAGACAAGATAGCCATGAGTGGACGTTGAGTAATCAAGATGAAAATCATGAATACGGTTGCCCAGAATGCAGAAAGACCAGGAGAGAAACGTTCAACGGTTAAACACCAAACCAAAACAACGATCGGCAGTAAGAAGTGCAATCCAGACTTAATGGTAGGACCCGGTTCAGGTACTTCAGTCAATTCCGAATCGATAGAAATAGCGCCTTCTTTAGAGTGCTTCGCTGAAATACGAATTAACACCAAGTAAGCGATAAGCAGAGCGACCGTCACGATCGGGGTAGCTGCATCACCGAAGACATCTTTCGTCCAACCTACACCGTAGTAAACCAAGGCACTGATCACACACAGACCTAGGATGGTACCAGTGAAAGATAATAGGCTCTGCACGAGTGTTGGAACTCGGCGGCGCGGAAGCCCTGTCATACCAGCTTTACATGCTTCTAAGTGAACGATGTAAATCAAAGCAATATAAGAAATAAGAGCAGGAAGCAGTGCGGCTTTGATAACCTCAACGTAGGAAATACCCACATATTCCACCATCAAGAATGCCGCAGCACCCATAATTGGTGGTGTTAGCTGCCCATTGGTTGAAGCTGCAACTTCTACCGCACCCGCTTTAGTTCCGGGGAATCCGACACGCTTCATTAGCGGGATGGTGAATGTACCCGTTGTGACCACGTTGGCAATCGAGGAACCAGAAACAAGGCCTGATAATCCAGATGCAACAACAGCGGCTTTAGCCGGTCCACCACGCATATGCCCAAGCAGCGAAAAGGCAACTTTGATGAAGTAGGCACCTGCACCAGCACGTTCGAGCATGGCACCAAATAGTACGAACAAGAAAACGAAAGAGGTTGAAACCCCTAGAGCCACACCAAACACACCTTCTGTTGTTAGCCATAAGTGAGACATCGCCTTGTTCAGGCTCGCACCCTTGTGTGCAATCACATCTGGCATATATGGACCAGCGAAGGTGTATGTTAGGAATACCGCAGCAACCACCATTAGCGGTGGACCAAGTGCTCGACGAGTGGCTTCTAGTAGCAGCACCATACCCGTTACGGCAGCAACGATATCAAATGTGGTTGGCGCGCCAGAACGACCAGCGAGCTCAGTATAAAATAGGTATATATAAGCGGCGGCAAAACTGCCGGCTAACGCCATCGCCCAATCCACTAATGGGATATGATCGCGAGGCGATGTTTTTAGAGCTGGGTATGCAGTAAAGGCTAGAAATACTGCAAACGTTAAATGGATTGCTCGGGCTTCTGTGTCATTCAGAACGCCAAAATTGAAAATAAATGGCAGGGGTGATGCGTACCACAGTTGGAAAAGAGACCAACAAAGAGGGACAAACCATAAAATCCGACCTGGAATCCCAGCAGGGCTTCGCGCTCCAGTATCGGCTTGTGCCACCATATCTTGCACATCTTGAGACGGTGTTGTTGTCTGCGTCATGTACGTTATCCTTATTATATTTTGGTGTTATATGCTGCAAGTCCAGCAGCAGGTCGTTCAATTAATGTAACGAAAAATTCTTAACAAAATGTTAACAAGTTTCATCAGTCTAGCTATTGAGACTGATGAAGACAATGACTTGTGTTTTGAAACAGTATGTCTGTCAAATTGAAGTTGGCATAAACAGGAATAACGATTGTTTGATATGCCAATAAAAGGAGGCGTGAGTGCCTCCTTTTTGTCAAAGTATTTCTACTGAGTTTATTTTAGTAGACCCACTTCTCTGTAGTACTTCGCAGCACCTGGGTGAAGAGGGATAGAAAGACCTGCTTTTACCATGTCTTCTTTTTTCAGGTTAGCGAATGCAGGGTGCAAGCGCTTAAACGTATTGAAGTTTTCGAATACCGCTTTTGCAACGTTGTAAGCTACTTCATCAGATACGTCTGATGTCGTTACCATAGTTGCAGCAACACCAAAACTCTTAACGTCAGATTCTGTACCACGGTACATACCTGCAGGTACGTTACTGTATGCGTAGTAAGGGTTGCCAGCAACGATTTCATCGATGTTGCTACCCGTTGCAGAAACTAGTTTTGCATCACAAGAGGTTGTGGCTTCTTTGATTGATCCATTTGGGTGACCAACCATGTAGATGAACGCATCGATCTTGTTATCACAAAGAGCCTGAGAACGCTCAGAACCTTTTAGTTCAGATGCTAGCTTGAAGCTGTCGTTCGTCCAGCCAAATGCATCCATAACAACACCCATTGTTGCGCGATCACCAGAACCAGGGTTACCGATGTTTACGCGCTTACCTTTAAGGTCTGCTACGTTATCGATACCTGCATCTGCACGAGCAATAATGTTGAATGGTTCAGTGTGCAAAGAGAACATAGCACGTAGTTTTTTGTACGGACCTTGCTCTGAGAATTTGCTTGTACCATTGTAGCCATGGTACTGCCAGTCAGATTGAACAACGCCAAAGTCCAGTTCACCAGCACGGATGGTATTTACGTTGTAAATAGAACCACCGGTTGATTCAACTGAACAACGAATGTCGTGTTCTTTTCGACCCTTGTTCACAAGCTTACAAATTGCACCACCAGTTGGGTAATAAACGCCAGTTACAGAGCCTGTGCCAATGGTGATGAATTCTTGAGCATGAACAGAACCAGCGCCAGCTACTGCTGCAGCAATCGCACTGATTTTTACAAGGTGTTTAAATGCCATGAATTTCCCTTCCTTATTTTCATTATTCGCCACGAATGTGGAATAGCTTCCTATTGGAAACGGCATCTTTTTCAGTCCATTAGATGAAAAAGTGGCTGAATAATAGCAAAAATCTGGTTGGAAATTACAAGAATGTTAATTTCTATAGATGATAAGTCTAGAGTTGAAAAGGAATAAGGGAAATGCCTAACCCCATAAAGTCTTTATTTTTCATAGGGTTAGATATTTGTGATTAGTTTAGTCGCAGATTGCTTTAAATGTGCGATCGATCACAATAGTAGTGAAATGAGATATTTATCATTTGCACTGGCGTTAATTAGCCATGGTAATCAAATAAATCACAAACGGAGTCATACAGTTCCTTGGTAGGAACGGGGAGCGTCGGTGTAATAAAGATAGTGTCATCACCAGCGACAACACCTAATATGCCTTCTGATTTTCCTAGGGAATCTAACAACCTAGCGATAAGCTGTGCGGCTCCAGGACCGGTATGGATGACAACCAGCGCGTTGTTGTGGTCTATGTCCAACACTAGCTCTCGTAGAGAACTTGATACGGTAGGGACTCCAAGTTCTGCAGGAAGACAGTACACCATCTCCATTTTAGCGTTTCTTGTACGAACAGCGCCAAACTTGGTTAGCATTCGAGATACTTTGGACTGGTTTATGTTTTCAAAACCTTCAGCTCTCAGAGCATCGACGATTTCCCCCTGTGAACCAAAGCGTTCTTCTTTTAATAGTGCTTTAAAAGCACGTACAAGGTTGTCTTGTTTTTCTGTATTTCGCATGATTCTCAATTTCATATAGTTAAAACTATTTTTGTTATTTTTGCATAGATAATGCACCTTCACCAACTTCTGCCCAATTTCTGCTACTAAAGTCACTTGTACTCATTCTTTTACTATTAGGTGAAAAGTTCTAAATTCCTGTGCTTTTAGGTGAGATTTATGCCACAAATATTTTAATCAAACTTGTTGTATGCTCTGGGTTTTAAGAGCATTCTCTTGCTTCATTTTGTAGCACGAAAAGGTCGATTTGCGCGAAGTCGCAAAGATGTCGTTAATTAATTGTAATAAGAACGTAGTTACTATAGTTTCTTATCTACAATTTAGGTTAGAAAAACCAACTTACAAAGGTTTCATACCTTAACGTGAAGTATTGCTAAATTACCCAAGGAGAATAACCATGAAAGTAGCCGTAATTGGTGCCGCAGGAGGCATTGGCCAAGCACTCGCACTTCTACTAAAGAACCGTCTACCAGCTGGATCTGATCTTGCTCTTTACGACATCGCACCTGTTACTCCGGGTGTAGCGGCAGATTTGAGCCACATCCCAACTCCGGTTTCAATTAAAGGTTATGCAGGCGAAGACCCGACTCCAGCACTAGAAGGTGCAGATGTTGTGCTGATTTCTGCAGGTGTTGCACGTAAGCCGGGTATGGATCGTGCTGATCTGTTTAACGTTAACGCTGGTATTGTTAAATCACTAGCTGAAAAGATTGCCGTAGTTTGTCCAACAGCCTGTGTTGGTATCATTACAAACCCTGTAAATACTACTGTACCAATCGCTGCTGAAGTTCTTAAGAAAGCAGGCGTTTATGACAAGCGCAGACTGTTTGGTGTGACCACATTGGATGTGATCCGTTCTGAAACTTTCGTTGCTGAATTAAAAGACAAAGATCCAGGCGATGTTCGTGTACCTGTTATTGGTGGTCACTCTGGTGTGACTATTCTTCCTCTTCTTTCACAAGTTGAAGGTGTAGAGTTTACCGATGAAGAAATCGATGCTCTAACAAAACGCATTCAAAATGCTGGTACTGAAGTTGTTGAAGCGAAAGCGGGTGGCGGTAGCGCAACCTTGTCTATGGGACAAGCAGCATGTCGATTCGGTCTATCACTTGTGAAAGCGCTTCAAGGTGAAGAAGGCGTAGTTGAGTGCGCATACGTCGATGGCGGCAGTGAGCACGCAGAGTACTTCGCGCAACCAATTAAATTGGGCAAGAATGGCGTAGAAGAAGTCTTGAGCTACGGTGAAATCAGCGCTTACGAGCAAGCTGCACTTGATGGCATGCTTGATACGCTTAAAGGCGATATCAGCATCGGTGTGGACTTCGCTAAGTAAGTTCTCTCAATATCGAGAAATAAAAAACCGACCGTGTGGTCGGTTTTTTTGATCTTGTGGAACTACTTTTTACTTATCAACGACAAGTTAAAGATACAGGGCACGCTAAGCCTCATATATAGAGGCTATGTATATAGACGAGCAGGAATATAGAGAAGCAAGTAAATAGAGGAAGAAAATGACTCCCTCTATTATATAGCTAAACCTTCAGCTACTTACTGCGCTTAACCGCCATGTGAGCCAAGGTAACGAGAGCTTGCTTATATTCTGACTCTGGTAGTACGTTGAGCTCTGCAATAGCTTTATCGGCTTCTTGATGAGCAAGACCCGACGTGTATTCCAAAGAAGCAGTATCACGCATCGCTTGCATGATGTCATCAAAGCGCTCCATGCCATTTGATTCTTCAATAGCTTCACGAATCATCACTCTCTGCGCGTCCGTACCATTTTGCATGGCATATAAAAGAGGCAAGGTTGGTTTGCCTTCCGCAAGGTCATCTCCAACGTTTTTACCCATATCTTCGCCGTCGGATGTGTAATCCATCACGTCGTCAATGAGCTGGAATGCAGTGCCTAAGTATTTTCCATAATTCTGCATTGCCTTTTCGACTTCTGGAGAAGCATCAGTCAAAATCGCTCCAATCTGAGTTGCAGCTTCAAACAAACGTGCTGTTTTTGAATAGATGACCTGCATATAGCTTTCTTCAGTTGTATCTGGGTCATTACAATTCATTAATTGCTGTACTTCGCCTTCAGCAATAATGTTGACCGCATCACTCATTAATTCGAGGATCTCCATGGATCCAAGCTTCGTCATCATCTGAAAAGAGCGCGTATAAATAAAGTCTCCCACAAGTACACTGGCTGCATTTCCAAACGCTGCATTGGCGGTGGCCTTGCCACGACGCATATCTGATTCATCAACGACGTCGTCGTGTAATAAAGTGGCAGTGTGAATGAATTCAATAAAGGCTGCAGCGGTGGTATGGCTATTACCTTCATAGCCAAGTGCGCGAGCAGACAATACAGCAAGTAGCGGACGAATACGTTTACCGCCACCACTTACAATATAAAATCCTAGTTGGTTAATTAAACTCACATCAGAGTTAAGTTGAGCAAGGATGGTTTCGTTCACTTTTGCCATATCATCGGCTGTGAGCGCTTGGATAGCTTTAAAATCCATTGTTCTTCCGGCTGAGGTTATACCCTATAAGGCTTAATGATTTTTATTAATTGCTGAATATTACACTAAAAATCGTTGCGAAATACATTATCTAACGGCATGATTGGCACACTTTTCTTTGGCGATTAGCTTTTCGCCAATTTTTTAAAAATATGGCTTGTCATGGGGATAGCCTTTCTGTAGAATCTGCGCCCTATTGATGATTAGTTTAGCGCACACCCAAATTGCTCACATAGCATAGGCTGTGCGGAAAAAGCGGAGTAAAATATGTACGCTGTTTTCCAATCTGGTGGTAAACAACACCGTGTAAGCGAAGGTCAAACTCTTCGTTTAGAAAAATTAGACGTTGAAACTGGCGCAACTGTTGAGTTCGACAAAGTTCTTCTTGTAGCTAACGGCGAAGAAATTGCTGTTGGTGCTCCTCTTGTAGAGGGTGGCAAGGTAACTGCTGAAGTGGTTAAGCACGGCCGTGGCGATAAAGTTAAAATCGTTAAGTTCCGTCGTCGTAAGCACTCTCGTAAGCAACAAGGCCATCGTCAGTGGTTCACTGAAGTGAAAATCACTGGCATCAACGCTTAATAGATATTAGGAGAGTTTAACAATGGCACACAAAAAAGCTGGCGGTTCTACTCGTAACGGCCGCGATTCAGAAAGTAAACGTCTTGGTGTTAAGCGTTTCGGTGGTGAATCTGTTCTTGCAGGTAACATCATTGTTCGTCAACGTGGTACTAAGTTCCACGCTGGCACTAACGTTGGTATCGGTAAAGACCACACTCTTTTCGCTCTTACTGAAGGTAAAGTGAAATTTGAAGTTAAAGGTCCTAAAAACCGTAAATTCGTTAGCATTGAATCTGAATAAATTTAGTTTCTAGCTGAATTCAAAAGCCCTGCCGATTCGGCGGGGTTTTTTATTTATGACAGAGCCAAAAGCAAGATCTCGTCACTATCTAAATGATAAGTATCGAATTATTTTTTTAGATGGTCTTTCTTTTTGTTCCTGAATGCAGACCGATCCTGGATCTCAGGTGATCGATCTTACATCTGGATCTGCTAGAATTTATACCACTTTACTCAGGTGGTATTGCAACGCACAAAATGCGGAGTAAAAAATGAAATTCGTTGATGAAGCGGTAATTAAAGTAGATGCTGGCGACGGCGGTAATGGCGTTGTTAGCTTTTGGCGTGAGAAATTTGTCGCCAAGGGTGGTCCTGATGGTGGTGACGGTGGTGATGGCGGTGATGTTTATGTCCAAGCGGATGAAAACCTGAATACCCTTATCGACTATCGATTCCAACGCTTTTACAACGCTGATCGTGGCGAAAACGGTCGCGGTGGTAACTGTACTGGTAAACGCGGTAAAGATATCATCTTGAAAGTGCCTGTTGGTACCCGTGCTGTCGATATCCACACGAATGAAGTTGTGGGTGAAGTAGCCGAGCACGGCAAAAAAATCATGGTTGCTAAAGGTGGCTGGCATGGATTAGGTAACACGCGCTTTAAGTCGTCTGTTAACCGAGCTCCACGTCAGAAAACCATGGGCACAAAAGGCGAAGTTCGTGAATTGCGTCTAGAGCTACTCTTACTTGCCGATGTTGGTATGTTGGGATTACCAAATGCCGGTAAATCTACGTTTATCCGTGCAGTATCAGCAGCTAAACCGAAAGTAGCAGATTATCCTTTTACTACACTTATTCCAAGCTTGGGCGTTGTTAGTGTCGTTCCTGAAAAAAGCTTCGTAGTTGCGGATATTCCAGGCTTGATTGAAGGAGCTGCAGACGGTGCTGGTTTGGGGATCCGATTCCTTAAACACTTAGAGCGCTGTCGAGTATTGCTTCACATGATCGATATTATGCCAGTTGATCAAAGTGACCCGATTCAGAATGCATTAACGATTATCGATGAGCTTGAGCAATACAGTGAAAAGGTAGCGCAAAAGCCACGTTGGTTGATCTTCAATAAAACAGACTTGATGCCTGAAGAAGACGCTGACGAGTTAATCCAAGAGATCTTGGATGCACTTGGTTGGGAAGACCCTTACTTCAAAGTATCAGCTGTTAATAAACAAGGTACAAAAGAGCTTTGTTATAAGCTAGCTGACTTCATGGAAAGCCTTCCTCGTGAAGAAGAAGTGGAAGAGGTTGAAGATAAAGTCGACTTCATGTGGGACGATTACCACAAAGATGCAATGAGTGGTAAAAACGTTATCACAGAAGATGATGATGACGACTGGGACGACGAAGAAGATGACGGCCACGTTATCTACGTTCGAGACTAACCCACACATATTCGTTTTAAAAATGCCGCAAACTTTGGTTGCGGCATTTTTTATTTGTGTAGCAATTGTATAATTTTCGGCTCGTCCAATTGAGAGGCATGGTTATGGATAACAATCAGCGAGAAGTCACTCGGCTTATCGCTCAAGCGGCACAAATGCTCTTGGCTCATGGTGCAGAGAGCACGTTAGTCGGCGATATATCCCGAAGAATAGGGCTTGCAAGCCATATGGATGAAGTGGAAGTATCTCTATCTGCGAGTTCATTGGTGGTCACAACGTTAAAGTCCGGTAATTGCATCACCACAGCAAGACGCAGCCCCGATCGCGGGATTAACATGAAAGTGGTTACTCAAGTTCAGCGTATCTGCATCTTGATGGAAAAAGGATTACTGGATTGTAAGCTAGCTAAAAGTAAGCTCGCAGAAATCAATCCAGAACGTTATAACCGCTGGTTAGTTGTATTCATGATTGGTTTATCTTGTGCATCCTTCAGCCGACTTGCAGGAGGGGATTGGAGCGTTTTCGCCATGACTTTCTTGGCATCTTCTGTTGGCATGATCGTTAGACAAGAAATAGGTCATCGACATTTTAATCCATTCCTCAACTTCTCGGTCACGGCTTTTGTGACCACATTAATTTCCGCACAAGCAGTCACGTTTCAAATCGGTAACGAGCCATTTATTGCGATGGCGTCTTCGGTATTGATGTTGGTACCGGGCGTGCCCTTGATCAATGCTGTCGCAGACATGCTCAAAGGGTATGTCAACATGGGGATTGCCCGATTCGTTATGGCAAGTTTGTTGACGTTGGCAACCGCTATGGGAATTATCGGAGCCATGAACATTGTTGGTGTATGGGGGTGGGTTGGATGAGCCTAATTTTAGCGTTAATTAATGATATGTTCTTCGCCGCTATTCCCGCAGTTGGTTTTGCGTTGGTATTTAATGTTCCGGTCAACGCGCTAAAGTTTTGTGCGATTGGTGGTGCTTTGGGGCATGGTAGTCGCTTTTTATTGATGGAATTCGGAATTCCTATTGAGTGGGCTTCATTTCTTGCAGCAACGGTCGTTGGGTTTATTGGTGTGCGATGGTCACATCGATTCTTAGCTCACCCGAAAGTATTCACCGTAGCCGCTTTAATTCCAATGGTACCTGGAGTTTACGCTTTTAAAGCCATGATTGCGTTAGTTGAGTTAAACAGCTTGGGGTACAGCGAAGCGCTATTTGGTGACTTAGTAGAAAACTTCTTGAAAGCGATGTTTATCATTGCTGGGTTAGCCATTGGCTTAGCAATGCCGGGTTTGTTATTCTACCGCAGAAAACCCATTGTTTAGTTGCTTCAAAGGACCCAAATGAAGATTAGTATGATTGCCGCAATGGCTCGTAACCGCATAATTGGTAAAGACAATGATATGCCATGGCATCTACCTGCAGATTTTGCTTGGTTTAAGCGTTGTACGATGGGAAAACCTGTCGTTATGGGGCGAAAAACTTATGAATCTATTGGGCGACCTCTACCTGGACGTCGAAACATTGTTGTGAGTCGCGATCCGAATTTAGCCATTGATGGTGTAGAGACAGTGACCAGTATTGAGCAAGCCAAGTCACTTGTGGAAGGGATTGAAGAGCTGATGATCATCGGTGGCGGCTCAATATACGCAGAGTGCTTACCTATTGCAGACACACTGTATGTAACACATATAGATGCCGATATAGATGGCGACACTCAGTTTCCTGATTGGGGAGAAGGTTGGAAGCAAACGCATCAAGAATTCTTCAGTAAAAATGAAAAAAATGCGTACAACCTGGAGTTTGTTGTTCTGGAAAGAAGTAATTAAATTATTGAAACAGAACTCACCGACAGTTGATTTCTACTAGAGCTCTGCTTTTTTGGGAAAAGGAAAAGGAAAAGGAAAAGGTAAAGCTTCTTCCTTGAAAAGGACAGGGTTCTCTATATCGCTTTTTGAGTGAATAACTTTTTATCTTCCCAGCGAATCATCGTCAGCTCACCACCCCAGACACATCCGGTATCTAAACCGATTACCTTTTCTTGAATCACACCTTCCAAAGCTGCCCAATGCCCAAATAGGATGGCTTTTCCGACATCTTTCTTGTTAGGAAGGTCAAACCAAGGCACTAAACTTTCATCGGAAATGTCAGATGGAGGAAGCTTACATGCCATATCTAACCTTCCATCGGCGTGAACAAAACGCATTCGTGTAAACGCGTTAATCGCGTATCGATAACGTTCAATGCCTTTGAGCTTTGGACTCCACTGATCTGGCTGGTTATCATACATATTTTCCAGTAACCAAACCCATTTGTCGCTTTGTAAAACAGATTCGACTTTGCGAGCTTCTTTACGCGCCGTTTGTAAGTCCCATTGAGGGGAAATACCTGCATGACACATGACAAATTCATCGTGTTCAGCAATAAGCGGTTGCTCACGAAGCCATGCCATCAGCTCGTCGCAATCATCAGCTTCAATAATTGGCGCAGTCTTGTCTTTCTTTTTAAGAGGGCTAATACCGTGGTACACCGCTAGCAAATGCAAGTCGTGATTCCCAAGAACCACTTTTGTCGCTTTACCTAGATCTTTGGCAAACCTGAGTGTTTCAAGCGAGCTAGGACCTCGAGCTACAAGATCACCTGCAAACCATAATATGTCTTTTTTCCGGTCAAATTGAGCTGATTCCAGCAATAGGGTCAGCTCTTCAAAACATCCTTGGATGTCACCAACAATATAATTTGCCAATGAATTTTCCTTAATTGAGGATATTGGGTACTGCGAGGCGGAATGGGTCGATATCGGCTTTAAACTCATCGCCCGATTGGTCGTGCATTAGGTAGTGACCTTGCATGACACCTATTGGCGTCTCAATGGCGGTACCACTTGTATAAGTGTATTCGTCGCCAGCGTCAATAACGGGTTGCTCTCCGACGACACCATCACCTTCCACCACCAATTGCTTTTGGTTGCCGTCTGTAATAAGCCACTTTCTACTCATTAGCTGTACAGACTGCTGGCTGAGGTTTTTGATTGTGATGATATAAGCAAAAACGTATCGATTTTGATCGGGTTGGGATTGTTCAGGCACGTATTTCGTGTGTACCTGACATTTGACACAAGGATGGGATACTTCCATATAAGCGCTCCTTGGATGCAAAAAAGCCTTAAATCCGGTATATGACTTAACTATAACAGACTTAAGGCATTTATCAGCTTTCGAAGTATAGATTCTAGTTAGAGTGGTTAGAATCTAGCCAGTTAGCCATATCGACAAACTGCTCTAATGTGATATTTTCGGGGCGCATACTCGGGTTTATGCCCAGATTTTCTAACTGTTCTGCCGTTAATAGACCTTTATAACAGTTTCGAATGGTTTTACGGCGTTGGTTAAAGCCTTCGCGACACACTCTATCTAGCCACTTTAGACTGGTGGCAGGGTAGGGGATTTCTTCGTAAGGTACTAAACGCACAACGGCAGAGTCCACTTTAGGTGGCGGAACAAATGCAGTAGGTGGAACTTCCAGTACTGGGACCACTTTGCAATAGTATTGAGCCATTACAGTTAGGCGACCATACGCTTTGCTACCTGGTGCTGCGGCTAAGCGATTAACCACTTCTTTTTGCAGCATAAAGTGCATGTCTTGGACGTCTTTATGAAACTCAAATAAGTGGAACATTAACGGCGTAGAGATATTGTAAGGCAGGTTACCAAAAATACGCAGTTTGTTATTCGGTTTAACCAATTGCGTAAAATCGAAACGCATGGCATCGCCTTCATGAATTGTCAGCTTATCGCCCAATTCTGGGTGATTGCGCAAGCGCTCTGCCAAATCGCGGTCTAACTCAATAACCGTAAATTTGTCGACTTCTTTGCCTACAGGTTCAGTGATGGCACCAAGCCCAGGACCAATTTCAACTAAGTTCTGACCGGGTCTCGGGTTGATCGACGAAACGATTCCATCAATGATATAGGGATCGTTTAAAAAGTTTTGACCAAAACGTTTACGCGCTTTGTGTCCTAAATGGACATCGTTTCTCATTGTTTTTTCTCTACTAATTCGATGGCGTGCGTGAGCGCTGTTTGGAAACTTCCTGTATCCGCCTGACCAGTCCCTGCCAAATCAAGTGCTGTACCATGATCTACTGATGTTCTAATGAACGGTAAACCGAGCGTGATATTAACAGAACGACCGAATCCTTTGTACTTTAATACAGGTAATACTTGGTCGTGATACATCCCAAGGACAGCGTCAGCTTCTTGCAAGTACTTTTGATTGAAGATTGTGTCAGCAGGAAGCGGTCCAACTAAGTCGTACCCTTTTCCTTGGCGGATCTTGGTAAGGGTCGGTGTGATCGTTTCAATTTCTTCCATACCCAAACAGCCATCTTCACCAGCATGTGGATTCAACCCACATACGTAAATTTTAGGTTCCTTGATAGCGAACTTTTCGACCAGATCCTTGTGCAAAATCTCAATAATTTGTTCTAGACGATCTTCAGTGACAGCTTGAGATACATAAGCCAAAGGGATATGCGTTGTTACCAGAGCAACTCGCAGCCCCTCCGTTGCCAACATCATCACCACCAGTGACGTATTCGACTTTTCAGCAAAGAACTCTGTATGCCCGCTAAATGGGACGCCGGAACGATTGATGACGCCCTTGTGTACAGGGCCGGTGACAATAGCATCAAATTCATTATTCATACAGCCTTGAGCGGCTCTCTCTAATGTTTTGAGTACATAGCTACCGTTAGCTTCATTGAGCTCACCAGCCACAACTTCTGTATCAGTAGGTAAATGATCAACGATGAGCGTCCCGCTTTTTTGCGGGCTTGCTACGCTATTAGCGTTGTAATCAATGAGATCTACATTAATATTGAGCTGCTCAGCACGTCGGTTTAGCATTTCTTTATCGGCGACGACAATGATTTGGTGGTCCCAATTGTGTGCGGAAAGCGCAAGCACGAGATCTGGACCAATTCCCGCAGGTTCACCAGCGGTGACAGCAATTCGTCTAACTGTCATTTTCATCTCCCAGGATTTCGACATAAGCACCAGCACGGATTTCCTGCATCCATGCGCCCACTTCTTCATTGAACTTCCGGTTGAATAGAATTCGGTACGCTTTATTTGTCATTGCGGAGTCTGTTCTATCCACTTGGCGTCTTTCCAATACCTCAACAATGTGCCAGCCATGCACCGTTTCAAATGGCTGACTCAATTGACCGACAGGAAGTGATTCAATTTGGTGCTTGAATTCTGGAACGTAGAGATCGGGCGTTTGAAACCCTAGCTCACCATTGCTTACAGCAGAACCAGGGTCAGCACTGTATTGCTGGGCAAGATCGCCAAAGGTTCTTTCTCCAGCTTCAATCTGGCGTCTGAATTCGTTCAGCTCGCGTTTTGCTCCATCATCACTCAATATAACGGATGTTTTGATCAGAATATGACGAGCATTAACTTCTGTCACAGCAACGGTTTCCAAACCTTTTACATCTTCAAGCTTAATAATGTGGAAACCTACACCACTTCGGAAAGGACCAATAACGGTCCCTTTACCTTGCGTGGTTATTTGATCTGCAAAGATGGTTGGCATTTCTTCTTTTCTTAGCCATCCCCAATCACCACCTTGAAGAGCTTTAGGACCTTTTGAGAAGGTATACGCCATGGTTTTGAAATCTTCACCGCCGTTGATTTTTGAGACGAGTAAGCTCGCTTGATCTTCGACTTCTTGCTTCGTTTGAGAATCATTAAATCTCAGTTGAATATGGTTCACTTTGTATTGAACGGTCGCATTGCTCTCTTTGGCTAAAATTTCAGCCAAACCTTCAACTTCAGCAGGAAGGATATTAATTCGGCGACGTACTTGAGCATTTCGTGCTTCAGATGCCGCAATTTCATTTCGTACTTGTTCACGAAACTCTGCGTAGCTCAAACCTTCACTTGCCAATACCTTACGTAATTGAGGAATGGTTTTCCCTTGATTCGATGCGATTTCTTTAATTGCACTTTCAAGGCGATTATCATCGATTCGGACACCCAATTTTTCCGCTTGCTGCGTTTGTATGGTGTCTAAAATCAGCTTTTCTAAGACTTGTTCTTTTAGTATGTCTTCTGCTGGTAATGATTGATTGGCAGAACGCGCATTAGCACGGATTGTTTTCATTGCCGAGTCAATGTCACTTTTTAAGATGACACCTTCGTTAACGATCACTTCAACTTTATCAAGTTCTACCGGTTGGGCAAATGCTTCAAATGAACCAAGCGCTCCTAGTGAACCAAGAGAAACAGTGAGGCTTAGTAGCGTTTTATTCCAGATTTTCATTTATGTTTCCATGTACATCAGGAAGGGTGCTCCTGAAATAATTCGATTAGTTGTTTAGGTAAAATGGGCGTCCATAGCCTAGCGCGTTATCACCACTGGATGGTGTTGGGGCACCTACGCTGGTTCCAAACCCAAATATGCCAAAGTTCAAAGCAAAGTTGTCGTCGTATACCGGTATAGCATTTGGATCTGTTACGAAATTGCCATTCCAACTGCGCAGTTGATTACTGTAAGTAAAACTGACGTACCAACAGTCTGAGCGATACCCTAAATGCGCCATATATTCGATATTTTGTTTAACGGTCAAATCGTAGAAGTACTGAGCGCTCGCGTACCATCTCGGTGTAAACTGATAGGATGCTAACAGACCAGCCTGAGAAATACCCGACTTGGTGATATCCGTTACGTCTAATCCATCGACTGAGTTTTCGATGTACTCTTTGGTTACGTATCGGTAGTTGGACTGAACATAACCTCCGTCGAATCGATATTCCAACGCGCTGTTTGCGAGCTGAATCGCACTGGATTCTATGTCGTATTGAACGCCACCGTGATAGAAAAGGTAATCACTGAAGTTGAAGTCCGTTTCCACCGCCCAAGCGGAGTAATTGGAAGCATTTTCAGCAGAGGACACAGGTTCAAGATAATAGATTTGACCAAAAGAAATATTCATTCTTTCTTTGTAGTCGTCATCATAAAATCGAGTGGTTGCACCGTAGCTAAACTGATTGGCTTTCTGAATCCTATCCACGCCACTGTGCTTGTGGCTTCTAAATAAGCCATAGTAATCGGTTTGTAAAAGTGTGGTGTCGTAGAGCCCAATACCACTCTGGTCCACCTCTGGGATATAGAGATATTGGACTTGAGGTTCTAGCGTTTGAATATAACTTCCAGCTTGTCGTTCTAAATTAAGTAAACCATGAACTCTGACTTCAGGAATGGTTCGTGTTACAGACTCGGTGAGATCTGGATCACTGGTGTCGGTCAGTTCTTGCTGGTAATGCGTTGCTAACATTCTAGCTTCACCCGTTAGCGAGCCCCATGGTCTTGAAAAAGGAACCACCACACCAGGTTCGATGTGTACTCTAGTCGCTGAAGGCTTGTCTACATCATCGGTAACGAACCGACTGATGTGGCTAGTGAAGTCGAAGCTCACACCTGTGTAAAAATCAGGAGCGTAATAGTTGTACTTCAACTGAGGAAGCATTTGATATGGCTGGTTCCCCGCTTCATCTAATATTTGGAAGTCTTTTAGAGTGAGGGTTAGATCCCAATCTTGTGTTCGGTACGCGGCACTACCCGTTTGTAGTAGTTGCCCATCTTCTCGATTACCAATACTGGATTTAAAATCCCTAAAGTAATCAATATCACTCGCCACTGAGTAATCGACGTTGACTTTCCAAGCGTTAGCAATGATTCCATCGTGGCTAAAATTGAACCCCCAGCGCTCATCAAACTCTTCATTTCGTTTGTCTTTACTTATAAATTCGCCATGCAGAGAACCGGAACCATATGGCGTCAAATAGCGGAGCTTACTATCAAGTTGAAGCCCTCGACGTTCCATGTAATTGAATTTGGTCAAGAGGTCGTAGTTTGGGGCAATATTCCAATAAAATGGCACGTTCACGCTCAAGCCATCATTAGTATCAAGGGATACCCGAGGGAAAAGTAGACCCGTTTTGCGTTTATCACCGATCGGCATGCTCATATAAGGGACATAAAAGATCGGGACATCCATGACTTCAAAGCGCGTGTGATAGAAATACGCTTGCTCTTCATCTTGATCGATTTCGATATCTGATGCTTTAACTCGCCATGCATTATCACCATCGGGGCATGCGGTTAACGAACCGTCTTCCATTTCATAGATGGCTTGACCTGTCTTTAAAATACGCTTGGCATCTCCACGACCCGCTTCACACAAGAAATTGTATTGCGTGTTTTCCATTGTGACTAATTCGTCATCAATATTAGATGTGACCAAATCAGATTGGGACTTAATCTGACCATCACTAAAACGGACGTTGCCTTCCGCTTTTAATGTATTTTCTATCGGGTTATGGGTGACAGAATCAGCCTGCATTTGGCGATGAGCCTGTGTAATCACTACATCACCTTTATAGACGGCACTTTTTCCGGCTTGTGCAGTCACACTATCGGCTTTTACGAAAGCGGGTTGCTCGCTGACGTCGGTTGCGCCCACTTCAGGAACGTAACATTGGTCAATAGTGGGCATTTCCTGCACACTGTTGTCTTTGAGAGTATCGGCTTGAGTCGAAGGCACTGAAAGTGCAGCTGTTATTGATGCTGCCAAAAATGTGCGGGAAGAAAAAGACATCGAGTTGAGCTATCCTGTGAAACCTAATCCATTCGGTAATGTTGTCGGATACCGAATACAAATATCGTCCTTTATCATAAAGGAATTTATATTAACCGACACTATAAGACCGCTTTACTTAGTAAAAATTCATAGATTGAGAGCACAATAATGCAGATTTTCGGCAAAATCCTAGGTTTTTTCTTCGGATTCCTGTTTGGTAATATTCCGGGGGCGCTTCTTGGGCTTTTTTTGGGGCATCAGTTTGATAAGGCTAGAAACCGCCAATCACGTGGTTTCCAATCGTCTGGTGGACCTAAAGGTTTTGGTGGTCCTTCTCAGGCAGAAAAGCAGGCAGAGTTCTTTAAAAGTGCTTTTGCCGTTATGGGACATGTTGCGAAAGCAAAAGGGCAAGTGACCAAAGAAGAAATCCAACTGGCTTCTGCCATGATGGAGCGTATGAGCTTACACGGTGAGCAGCGAACGGCGGCGCAAGAAGCCTTTCGCTCTGGTAAATCTGCAGATTTTCCATTAGAAGAAACGCTTGCCAGTGTTCGAGTCGCAACAGGTGGACGCTTTGATCTGCTACAGTTCTTTTTGGAGCTGCAAATTTCAGCTGCCTTCGCTGATGGAGATTTACACCCTAGCGAACGCAATGTATTACATGTCATTGCTAAGGGGCTTGGTTTCTCATCTCAGCAACTTGAGCAAAGACTGCAAATGCAAGAAGCGGCTTTTCGTTTTCAGCAAGGCGGTTTTGGTGGAGGGCACTCTGGTCATCAGCACAGTGGCTCATCTGGTCAATGGCAAGCGTCGTCGGCAAGCCAGTTACCTGATGCATACAAAGTACTTGGTGTAGCGGAAAGTGCGGATTCGAAAGCAGTGAAACGAGCTTATCGAAAATTAATGAATGAACATCATCCAGATAAATTGGTTGCGAAAGGTTTACCACCGGAAATGATGCAAGTAGCAAAAGAGAAGGCTCAGGAAATCCAGTCGGCTTACGATCTTATAAAGAAAGAAAAAGGGTTTAAGTAGCCAAGGTTTGGAGAATAAATAGTAAGAGAAGCTCTCTTATTTTGCCAATTCACGACGATACGAGAGTTTGTTTTCAGTAATATCAAGGAGAAGATATGTATCAGGATGTACTCAATTTTTGGTTTGAAGAACTAAGCCCTAAAGATTGGTTTGCGGGGGGAGAAGAACTTGATTCTTTGATCAGCGAACGTTTTGGCTCGGTGCATGCTATGGCAGCTCAGAGTGAGTTAAGTGAATGGCGAGTGAGTGTGCAAGGCAGGCTAGCAGAAGTCATTGTACTTGATCAGTTTTCTCGTAATATTCACAGAGGCACTCCCAATGCTTTTTCTTGTGATCCACTTGCTTTGGCACTCGCTCAAGAGACCATTCAACAAGGGCTAGATAAATCACTATCTCAAACAGAGAGAACGTTTTTATATATGCCTTTCATGCATAGTGAATCATTAAAAATTCATGAGAAAGCTGTCGAGCTATTCAAGGGAAATGGCGTTGAAAATACCTTAGATTATGAATACAAACACAAAGTGATTATTGAGCAATTCGGTCGATACCCTCATCGTAATGACATATTGAATCGGGTATCAACGGAAGAAGAGATTGAATTCCTAAGTCAACCGGGGTCGAGTTTCTGAGTGCCCCTTATCTGAGTATGGATATTAGGTCCACACTCCTCGTCAACCAAGGTTATTGCTTGTTTAGATCCCAATCGTAGTCGTATTTGATGTTACTGTCAGTCGTTAACTTCAAGTCGGTACGGTATTGTTTTAAGTGAGCAATAACTCCGGCTTCATTTCCGCCAAAATCAGCAACAAACCACTCGTAGATAGAAGACAGCTGGGCATCATTTCCATTTACTACAACACCCTTATCATTGTTCACAAAGCTTGAAGCAGCTTGCTCTAGAAGTGTTTCTGTATTTTCAGCTGTAAACGCTGATAGCTGAAGGTTAGGGCAGCCAAGGCTTGCACAATTCACAGCGTAATGTGTACGAGGATCATTCCATATAGGTCTCAGAATTCGGTGTTCAATGTCGTTCAGTGTCAGATCTTCTCCTGCAATTTTGACGACGTGATCTCCCCAAGGACCAAAAGTGAATAATCCTCCCAGTTTGGTGATCGATTTAAGCGGGTAGTTATCGACGATCAAATCTACTGTAATCGCATTATATAAATTGACCCAGTAAGCGTATTGCTGTGCTTTTGAGTAATCACGTGGGTCAATATCCGCTAGATTTTTGATATAACCTTTCAACGCATTTTTATCAGAAGAAGAGACATTTGCGTAATCAAATAAATGATGCTGACCAGAAGCCACTAAATACTTGTTAAGAATAGAATCCCAAGCTTGATGTGAAATAGTCGCATTATTGGTTTCATTACGTTGATTCCAGTATGCCCAAAGGTCAGACTTTGGTGCCGCAAACGATAGGCTAGAAAAAAGAAGAATAAATACAGTAAATAGAGTTCTCATGATGGCTTCAGGTTTCTTAAGTTAATTGAGTTAGTATAGAAGACCTAGAGCGGTCAGAAATTCTTTCGTGAAAATGAAAAAAGCCCCAACAGGGGCTTTCATTCATAGTGTGACTTCAGTCGAAGTCTAACTAAGCTAAGAAATTGGGTATTTTGGACTCAAATTCAGAGATTTTTTCTTCGTGTTGAAGCGTTAACCCAATGTTATCTAAGCCATTAAGAAGGCAATGACGACGAAATTCATCAATCTCAAAGCCGTATTCTTTACCATTGGCTCGAACTTTCATAGCCTCGAGATCCACTTCCACTTGCGCACCTTCGTTACTGTCCACAAATTGGAAAATTTCATCGACTTCTTGTTCTGTAAGACGAACCGGAACCATCTGGTTGTTGATTGAGTTGCCGTAAAAGATATCGGCAAAACTTGGCGCAATCATGGCTCTAATTCCGTAGTCTGCCAACGCCCAAGGCGCGTGCTCACGAGAAGAGCCACAACCAAAGTTCTCTCTTGCGATTAAGATAGAAGCACCTTTGTATCGTGGTGCGTTCATGACAAAGTCTGGGTTTGGCTGTTTACCGGCATCGTCTAGAAAGCGCCAATCGTGGAATAAGTGTTTGCCAAAACCTAAGCGAGAGACTTTTTGTAAAAACTGCTTTGGAATGATGGCATCGGTATCAACATTGGCTGCATCTAAAGGAACAACCAGACCTGTATGTTGCTTAAAACCTGACATGATTACTTCCCTATTATTTCAATTCACGGATATCAACAAAATGACCAGCAATCGCTGCTGCTGCAGCCATAGCAGGGCTCACTAGGTGAGTTCGACCATCGCGGCCTTGGCGTCCTTCGAAGTTACGGTTACTGGTTGACGCACAACGCTCATGCGGACCTAAGCGATCGTTGTTCATGGCTAGGCACATGGAGCAGCCCGGCAAGCGCCATTCAAAACCCGCATCGATAAAGACTTTATCCAGTCCTTCCAGTTCAGCTTGAGATCTCACTTGCTCCGAACCCGGAACAATGAGGGCTTGTACGTGGTCTGCAACTTTATTGCCCTTAGCAATCGCAGCAGCGGCACGCATATCTTCAATACGTGAGTTGGTGCAAGAACCAACAAAGACTTTGTCAACTTTGTAATCAGACAGCTTTTTACCAGCTTCGAGTCCCATGTAAGCCAGCGCTTTTTCAGCTGATGCTTTTTCGACAGGATCGGCAAAGCTTTCAGGCTCAGGAATGGTGGCATCGACCGCAATCACTTGCCCTGGGTTGGTTCCCCATGTGACTTGAGGTTTGATCTCGGTAGCATCAAGAGTGACAATGGCATCAAATGTCGCATCGCTGTCTGTTTTCATAGAAGACCAGTATTCAACTGCGGCATCCCAGTCTTCACCCGAAGGTGCAAATTTTCGACCTTTAATATAGTCAAAGGTAGTTTGATCAGGTGCGATTAGACCCGCTTTCGCACCCAGTTCGATGGCCATGTTACAGACCGTCATTCGACCTTCCATTGTGAGATCGGTGATGGCTTCACCACAAAACTCAACCACGTATCCTGTGCCACCTGCAGCGGTTGTTTTACCAATGATGGCTAAAACAATGTCTTTAGCCGTTATGCCTTCAGCCACCTTGCCTTTTACCTCGATTTTCATCGTTTTGGCACGGGCTTGTTTCAATGTTTGAGTTGCTAGAACGTGTTCAACTTCCGATGTGCCAATACCAAAGGCCAAAGAGCCAAAAGCGCCGTGGGTAGCTGTGTGCGAGTCACCACAAACGATGGTCATTGCAGGAAGTGTGATACCAAGCTCAGGGCCCATGACATGCACAATGCCTTGGTATTTGTGATTGATGTCGTAAAGCGTGACACCGAATTCTTCACAGTTCTTGGACAGCGTTTCCATTTGGATACGAGCCATTTCGCCGGAGGCATTGATGTCTTTTGTTTGGGTGGATACGTTGTGATCCATGGTGGCAAACGTCTTGTTTACTTGACGAACTTTTCTGCCTTTTTCACGCAACCCATCAAACGCTTGAGGAGAGGTGACCTCGTGCACTAAATGACGGTCGATGTATAAGATCGGGTTTTCGCCCTCTGCCGCAACCGCGACATGAGCGTCATAAATTTTTTCGTATAATGTTTTCGACATTGCTTCTTCCTTGAGCGAAGCGCTCTGTATTTCTATCTTAAAGTTAAGCAGAAAGTGGTCACTGAACGGTGAGCGATGCACCTTCATGCTAACTTTGAACTGTCTTGTAGATTAATCTGTTTTGCGATTTTTTCCGTTCGTTAAAGCGATGGAATGATTACGCGTTAACATGACTATGCGTTAACTATGTACTGAGCAATCTTGTCGCCCATTTCCGATGTAGATAGCGCAGGTTTGTTCCCCGCTAAATCACCGGTTAACTCACCAGCTTCAAGCGCTTTTGATACGGCGGTCTCAATATCGAGTGCTGCTGCTTCTTCATTTAAACTATAACGCAGCATGAGCGCTGCAGATAAAATTTGAGCAACAGGATTTGCAATATTTTTACCTGCAATATCAGGAGCGCTTCCGCCAGCGGGCTCATACAAACCAAATTTGCTTTCATTCAGGCTAGCAGAAGGAAGCATGCCCATTGAGCCAGTAATCATGGCGCACTCATCTGAAATAATGTCACCAAAGATATTGGAACAAAGCATGACATCAAATTGAGATGGATCTTTGATCAACTGCATCGTGGCGTTATCGATGTACATGTGAGAAAGCTCGACATCAGGGTAGTCTTTTGCGATCTCTTCAACGACTTCACGCCATAAGATTGAACTCTGAAGTACGTTTGCCTTATCAATTGAGCAGACTTTTTTATCTCTTAAGCGTGCAGATTCAAAGGCAATTTTTGCAATACGCTCTATTTCGTAACGATGGTAAATCTCAGTATCAAATGCTTTTTCGTTTGGTCCTTCACCTTCACGACCTTTTGGCTGGCCGAAGTAAATGCCGCCAGTCAATTCACGTACAACAACAATATCAAAGCCGTTACCAGAAATGTCTGCACGTAGAGGTGAGAAAGATTCTAAGCCCTTATGAATTTGGGCTGGACGAAGATTACAAAACAGTTGGAAGTGTTTACGCAAAGGAAGTAATGCACCACGTTCAGGTTGATCGTTAGGTGGAAGGTGTTCCCACTTAGGTCCACCAACGGAACCAAATAGAACGGCATCGGCATTCTCACAGCCTTTTACTGTGCTTTCTGGTAGCGGACAACCATGGTTATCAATTGCAATACCGCCAACATCATGCTCTTCACGCGTAAAGGTAATGCCGTGTTTCTTTTCAATCGCATCCAGTACCTTATGAGCCTGTTGCATGACTTCCGGACCAATTCCGTCTCCCGGTAATACGGCAATGTTGTAGCTTGAGCCTGCCATGGTGAAATATTCCTTGTTAGTTAAGTTGTGTTTGAATTTTGAGAGTAAGCAAATTTAGTGTTAGAGAAACTAGGCAGAAAGACGCGTTATACTCGCGATGATCAATTCTGCCTATGCTTTACCCTGTTTTTATACTGTCTCTATCTTA
The DNA here is from genome assembly GCF_002835515.1 of Vibrio sp. vnigr-6D03. NCBI lineage: Bacteria > Pseudomonadati > Pseudomonadota > Gammaproteobacteria > Vibrionales > Vibrionaceae > Vibrio > Vibrio sp. vnigr-6D03. Next base: position 270,784 of record NZ_PIZL01000019.1, on the reverse strand, counting down.
TCTTTTTTTTGCTTAATGTCAGCAATTTGGTCTGCACGATGAATACTGTTAATAACATGCAGCAATGCTTGACCTGAAGCTTCAATAATATCGGTGGATACACCCGTGCCGTGGTATTTTCTGCCTTTATAGTTGGCAATAATGTCTGCTTGACCTAAGCCATCTTCGCCTTCACCTTTAGCAGTGAGATCGAATTTATCCAATACAATGTCATACCCTGTTAACCGGTAAATACATTGGTAAAGCGCATCAACAGGACCGTTACCAACTGCAGCTTCGCATTTCTCCTCATCACCACACTTCAATTTTATGCTGGTGGTTGCCATTAAACTTCCAGATTGGACGCTTAAATAATTCAGCTTGAAGAAATCATCTTCTTCACGAAGGTTGGCAAAATGCATTAATGCTTCTAGGTCGTAATCGAAAACCTGGCCTTTTCTGTCAGCAAGTTTTAGGAAATCGGCATAAAGCGTATCTAAATTGTACTCGTTTTCGCCATAGCCCATGGTATCCATATGGCTTTTAACCGCCGCACGACCACTTCGGCTCGTTAGGTTCAATGCTTGATTTTTCAGGCCAATCGACTCAGGCGTCATGATTTCGTAGGTATTTTTGTTCTTCAACATACCATCTTGGTGAATACCTGAAGAGTGGCTGAATGCGTTAGTTCCGACGATGGCTTTGTTGCTTTGAATCGGCATGTTGCACAATTGGCTAACCAACTTACTGGTGCGGTGAATCTCTTCGTGTTTAATGGCGGTTTGCACTCCCATTAACTCAGAGCGCGTTTTCAAGATCATCGCCACTTCTTCTAGTGCACAGTTACCTGCACGCTCACCGATACCGTTAATTGTCCCCTCGATTTGACGAGCACCGGCTTGAACTGCGGTAATAGAGTTAGCGACGGACATGCCCAAATCGTCGTGGCAGTGAACTGAAATGATGGCTTTATCGATGTTTGGAACGCGGTTAAACAGCGTTTCTATAATGCCTGCGAATTCACCTGGAATGGTGTAACCAACGGTATCTGGAATATTAATAGTGCTGGCACCAGCGTCGATAGCGGCTTCTACCATACGACATAGATTATCGATTGGGGTACGCCCCGCATCTTCACAAGAAAATTCTACGTCATCGGTATGCTGACGAGCTCGCTTTACGGCTTGTACGCCCATCTCAACAACATCTTCGTAGCTGCGGCGCAGTTTATCTTGGACATGGACCGTTGAGGTGGAAATGAAAGTGTGAATTCGAAAGGCTTCGGCCACTTTCAACGCTTCTGCTGCTACATCAATGTCTTTCGCAACAGCACGAGAAAGACCACAGATGCGGCTATTTTTAACATTTTGAGCAATGGTCTTTACCGACTCGAAGTCGCCCGGAGAAGAAACGGGGAAGCCTGCTTCAATAACATCTACTCCTAAACGTTCGAGTGCATAAGCGATCTGCAGTTTTTCCTTAACGGTTAAACTTGCTGATAAAGCTTGTTCGCCATCACGCAAAGTTGTATCGAAAATAATGACTTGATCGCTCATGTTTGCTGTCCTTTTCCTGTTAGTTAATCGTTTTCTGTCCGCAGATGCCGATTTTTTATTTTCTTAAGCTATAAAAAAACCCGCATTTGAATGCGGGTTTTGAGAATCTTATGTGGTTATTTTTCTTCCACTGCCTACCCGCGCGATCGATTCACGATAAGGAGGAGGCTTAGCAGGATAGAAAAACGAGATGTCATGTAAAACATTTCCACAAAATTAAGTTAACAAATTAGTACCGTACTCCTGATGATGCGTCAACCTTTTCGTTGTTTTTTTCTTCATATCGGAGCAGTTCCGCTGTGAAATCCCATAAACGTGTCGAATTTAACAAATTCAAACCTCAGTAACTTAATTATTCAAATGATTAAATAGTGATTAATTATTCTACTATCGTGATGAAATTTTGGTCTCTATAATTATTCGGATGATTAATTCTGGAGATTGAAATGAGCCGAAAAGTTGGGCGTCCCGCCGAAAAGACTGATGCCAGAGAAAAGCTTATTTTAGAAGCAAGGAGACTTTTTACCTTGCATCCTTATGAAAAAGTATCGACCCGTTTATTGTCTGAGAATGCTGGCGTCAACATGGCAATGATTCGATATTACTTTGGTAGTAAAGATGGGTTATTTGAAACCATGCTGAGAGAAACACTGGCACCCATGAAAAATCACATAAGCAATATTGCCGAGCAAGGAAGTGGCAATGGTTGTAGAGGTGACAAAGACCGTGCAAGTGATCATAGCGGTGAATGTAGTAAGAGTAGCAGTAGTGATTTCACTGGCATAATGAAAACCTACTACAGCATGATGGTGAAAAACCCAGATTTCCCACGGTTGGTTGCCAGAATCATGATGATGGATGAAGGAGCCGTCCAGCGTCAGATGATGGAAAAGGTATTTATGGAAATCGCGATGCCTGCCCAGAAGCTCATTTTCCAATCGATGCAAAACAACGGTGTGATAAGAGATGACCTTGACCCTATGCTGTGTAAGGTAAGTTACATCAGTTTAATGGTATTCCCATTTATCGCCCCTCCTCAGCTTTTAAAAATACACGATGTCACATTGGATGAAGATTTTCTTGCTAGGTTGTTAGAGCACAACCTGCAACTATTGTCCCGTGGCTTTTTATCCTCCCACCTTGAAGATCACAAGGAGTAATCGATGGCGTTTAACCGTAAATTACTGTTCTTTCCGGCGTTAGCTGTCGGTATCGTTATTCTTATTCTCGCTGTAAAACTTAAACCCACTCCTCCGACAAAGCCGGCAGGCGATCGTGCTCGATTGGTCGAAACCATGCCGCTTGAATTGAAGGCAATGGCACCCGTGGTGATCGGTTTTGGCAAAGTCACGCCTAAATTGGAATGGAAAGCTATCGCGGAGGTATCTGGCAAAGTGGTGTACAGGCACCCTCAATTGGAAAAGGGACGAATGTTGCCTGCTGGAACGGAAATTCTAAGAATCGATCCTCTGGATTACGAATTAAAACTGGCACAGACCGAAGCCGATCTAAGTTCAAGTAAAACCCAGTTAGCGAAACTCGATCTTGAAAAAATCAATTTAACCAACACGTTAAAGATCGAAGAAAACCGACTGGCAATAAGCAAAACGGAATTAAACCGTAAGAAAAATTTGCGAAAGAAAGGACTCACATCTCAGTCGGATGTGGATCAACAAACTCAGTCTTATTTATCTCAGCAAAAACTCGTTCAAGACATGCGAAATCAACTTGCTCTTTTTCCCGATGAACGCAAAGTGGCATTAGCGCAAGTGAAAGTAAATGAAGCAAGACTGGACGAAGCCCAACGCTCTTTAGATAAAACGTCGGTTGTTTTGCCTGAAAATCTACGTATCGCGGAAGTCGACATCGAGCAAGATCAAGTCGTCAATTTGCAACAAACGATGATCGTTGCTCATGGTGTCACGACGATGGAAGTGGAAGCGCAATTGCCTCTTCACGATATGAGAACGCTAGTTTCTAGCCTCAGTACTTTCAATAAGGATGAGTATGGAAACCCAATACCAGCTACAGAAGAGATACGGGCGAGCATTGAGTTAACCAGCGGAAGCCTAGCTGCCAATTGGGACGCTAAAGTGGCTCGAGTCAGTGAAACCGTCGACCCTAATCAGGCAACGGTAGGCGTGATTTTAGAGATAGACCAAGACTATCGCCAGTTAAAGCCTCAGAACTCCCCTCCATTAGTGAATGGCATGTTCGTCAAGGCGGAAATTATTGGTCAAGAAAACCCAAGCTGGGTGATCCCTGAGCGAGCGCTGCATGGCAATCGAATTTATATTAAAGATGAGCACAATAAGCTGCGGATTAAAAACGTAACAGTACTCTACCGCCGTGATAACCAAGTGATTGTAGATGGCAACCTCGAACAAGGTGAAGCGCTGATTTTGAACGATTTGCTCCCAGCGATTGAAGGGATGCAACTCAAGACAGCGGAAACGGCGGAGGCATTGGAATGATTCGGTTTTTTGCTAGGCACCCCACTGCCGCTAATTTGTTGATGTTGGGCTTTTTGATTATAGGAATTACGTCATTACCCAAGTTAAAACGCGAGACATTTCCTGAATTTTCTCCACCCTATATTATGGCAGGCGTGGCCTACCCAGGGGCTTCTCCACAAGAAGTGGAGGAAAGCTTGTGTGTGCGAATGGAAGATGCTGTTGATGGGCTCGCCAATATTGAAGAAACTCGTTGCGAAGCGGTAGAGGGCTCAGCGCGATTGATTCTTAAGCTGAATGAAAAGGCGGATATCGGCCGAATGCTGGTGGATGTTCAAACCCAGATCAATTCGATCAATGATTTCTCTGATGAGATTGAATCACCTGTGGTAAGGGAAATGGATTGGAATGAGCCTGTGGTGGATGTTGCTATAACAGCCAACACCACTTGGCCAGAGCTTAAAGCCTATGCCGAGCAGCTTAAACGTATTTTGAAGCTTGATTATGACGTTTCGTTGGTCGATGTAAGCGGTTTTTCTGATCACCAATACCGAGTGGAACTAGATACCATCGCCATACGACAATTAGGGCTAAGCGTTGGTGATATTGCAGAGCAAATTGGCAGACAGAACGTCAAGCTTCCTAGTGGGAATATCGAAACACCAGATAAAAACTTCCTTATCCGTTTTGACGAGCGGAGCATCACACCTAACGAACTGAGCCAGATCGTCGTTGGTTCGGCGCCTAATGGTAGTGTTATCAGGCTAGCTGATATTGCATCAATTACCGACAGATTTGAGTTAGATGAACAAAAAGTGTTGTTTGATGGTCAACCGTCTGCCGTTCTGAAAATCAGTAAAAATAAAGAAGATGATGCATTAAGAATCAAAGATCAGGTTGCTGAATTTGTTGAAGCGCAGAGAGCGGTTGCTCCCGATGGTGTAACACTGGAATTGACCAACGATCTCTCTTCTGTTTTGTGGGATCGACTCAGCATGATGCTCTCCAACGGTTGGCAAGGGATCGTGTTGGTGTTTGCAACAATGTGGCTGTTCTTTAGCTTTCGTTACTCATTTTGGGTGGCTGCGGGTTTGCCTGTCGCTTTCTTGGGCGGCATGTTCTTAATGGCAAACTTAGGGCTTTCAATTAACATCATGTCTCTCGTTGGGCTGTTGATGGCGATTGGTATCATGATGGATGACGCTATCGTAATAGCAGAATCCATCGCTTCGCATTTGGATCGTGGGCAAAGTGTTGATGAAGCCGTGTATAACGGTGTACGTAAAGTCTTTCCTGGTGTGTTGTCCTCCTTTCTAACGACGATCTGCATCTTTGGTAGCTTACTGTTTCTTGAGGGAGAAATGGGTGCAGTGCTCCGTGCGGTGCCTCAAGTACTCATTTTGGTTTTGTGCTTAAGCCTTGCAGAAGCATTCTTGATTCTGCCAAATCATTTGTCCCATTCGTTGCACAAGCAAAAAAATGATCGCCCACCCTTAAAATTCAAGCGAGTACTGCTTGAACGTTTTGAGAGTTTCCGTAACAACCAATTGGTATCTGCTGTGACCAAAGTGGTGGAGTGGCGATATGCCTTTTTAGGAGGAGTATTGGCGACGTTGTTGGCATCAGTTGCCATGTTGGCTGGTGGTGTAGTGAAGTTTGTGCCGTTTCCTGATTTAGATGGTGACATTGCAGAGGCACGCATCATTCTTCCCCCAGGAGCGTCATTAAGCCAAACAGAGGCGGTCGTTGAGCATATTGTACTCGCGGCAGAGAAGTTGAACCGAGATTGGAGCGAACGGGTTGAAGGTGGAAGAACTTTAGTTCAGCACGTCACCAGTAGTTACAACGTCAATGCCGATGCAGACGAAGCTGGCCCGCACTTGGCTACGGTACGGCTAGACCTTTTAGGGGCGGAGTCACGCAATACTCTGATTGATGAGTTTGTTGATGCATGGCGTAATGAAGTGGGAGAGCTTGCTCAGCCTGTGTCACTGGTGTTCAAACAACCTACGATGGGACCTGGCGGTCGGGCGATAGAAATTCGAGCCAAACATGATGACCTGTCGGCACTAAAATCGGCATCGATTGAAATGCAAAGCTATCTCAATGAGTTTGATGGCGTGCATGGTGTGTTAGATGATATGAGACTCGGCAAAGAAGAAATACTAGTGAAACTGCGTCAGGGAGCGGAAACTTTTGGGGTTAACGGGCAAATGATAGCGGGTCAATTGCGTTCTGCTTTTTTTGGTCAAACCGCCGACGAGATTCAAATAGGTGTAGAAAACATAAAGATCGACGTTCAGCTTGATAAAAAGCAGGCTGGCGATCTGCAGCAGCTCGCGAATTTCCCCATCATAAAGTCGGATGGCTCTCAAATTCCGCTAGGGGCTATCGCCACATTAGATTTCCAACGTAATTATGTACGAATCCAGCGAGTAGATGGTTTGAGAACGATCAGTGTTTACGGTGACGTAGATAATTCAAAAGCCAGTTCATCAGAGATCATTACTCAGTTCCAAAAAGAAGAAGCGCCCAAGTTAATGGCGAAGTACCCAGGGCTAAGATTTGACTTCGAAGGTGAGGCAGAAGATGCAGCCAAAACCGGTAGCTCAATTGCAAGTGGGTTCTTACTCGGTCTATTTGGTGTATTTATTATTCTGAGTTACCAGTTCCGCAGTTACATGGAACCGTTTGTGGTAATGGTGGCGATACCCTTGGCGTTAATTGGGGTCATCTGGGGGCACTTCTTGCTAGGGCATTCTTTAAGTATGCCAAGCATCATGGGTTTTGTTTCATTGGCTGGGATTGTTGTGAATGACTCTATTCTTCTGGTCCAATACATACGTCATCATGTTGATGAAGGTGATTCTGTGTACGAATCGGTGGTAAAAGCCAGTCGGGAGCGTTTTCGAGCAGTATTCTTGACGTCCATTACCACCGCAGCAGGGCTATTACCGTTACTGACAGAAACGAGCCTTCAAGCACAAGTGATACAACCACTGGTAATTTCCATTGTATTTGGCATATTTGCCTCTACACTATTGGTGCTGTTTATGATTCCTGCTGCGTATGCAGTACTAGCAGATTTTGGATTGGTACGTAAGCACCAAGAAATCCACTAACGAAAGAATCATAAAGTATTCATGCAAAAGCAATAAGGGGGAAAGAATCCCCCTTTCGTCGTGATTTGACTCTAAAAATAATAATTTTGATGTTTGTTACACTTGAATATCAATAGTATGTAAATACACCATATGCATATGTTACGATGGCTTATCTAAATGCATATCAAATCAGTTGCTCATTGGTTTTACAACAATTCTTCGCTTGGCTGGCAAAGGACGAAAAGCATGAGTGTTGATCCCAAGAGATGCGTATTGAAGCAAGTAACACTTAGCTTGCCGAACAGAAAATATAAGGACCCAATATCAATGTCATGGCAGAAACGCAAAATTCAATTACGCCCACTTTCCATTAAAAGTCTTATCGGGTGTGCAGGATTGATCCTGCTGACAGGATGTCAAAGTACCGGAACAGATTCGAATGCAGCTTCTGCTAACAAAGTGTCTGGTAGTACAAGTTCAGGTTTGGTTAGTACGCAGCTAGACGAGTTTTTTGGTCAGGAAGCGCGAGATCAGTTCTTAAAGCAATCCATTGAAGCACTGGAATCTCAAAATACCAGTGAGTGGCAAGGCATTGATTCGTCCAATAGCGCAAAGTGGCTTATAAAAGTAGCCACTCCAGAAGTGCAATCCATTGAAGTTCACTACCCAGTTGAAGAAGCGGTAGATACTGCGCAAACTTTAACGTTTGTTGGTTTGACACATGAAACGACAACTGCACTAAATTTAAGAACGGGTCCGAGACAATCCAGCCAAAAAATTGGTCAGCTACAAAAAGGTGAAGCCTTCAATGTACTTGCTCAGGCAAGTGGAAAACCTTGGGTTTTGGTTGAGCAAGAGGGTGATGTTCGCGGATACGTGCATCATGACTACATTAAGCCAGCAGGTCCAAAGCAAGATTTAATTGTTTCTAAAGTTGGGATCCAAAAACACTTAGAGACAGAAAAAGAAACATCTGTGTTAGCCGGCAGCTACGTTTGCCGAGATTTGCAATACTCTTTCTCTCGCGATGAGAAAGTACAGTTTGGCGAATTTACAGCGTGCCAGAAGCAGCAAGGCTCTTGGTATATTGAAGAAGGCAGTGCCCGAATTGTCAAAGCATCAAACTAAGTTGGTGTGACTTGTTAACTAAGGGGGAAGCGCTCGTTTCCCCTATCAAACTCTTCTCTTTCTCATTGTCATCGAAATACAAACATCTCGTCACTTAGCTGTCACCTGTTTCACCTAATTTCTAATCAGGAAATAGGAAAAGAGGGAATGGGCTATGCGTGCGATCGAACCCATTGCCAGATTCGATCTGGCATTTTCAAGCTTTTGCTTACAACACCGTTTTAACTTACAAGTAGCAAGAATCAGCAAAGCTGTTTCTCGGAGTGGCGATGGGCATTTCTATGCCGTACTTGGCATTGTGCTTTGGTTGTTCGATTCAATGTCAGGAGGGGAGTTTCTTGCCGCAGGATTGATGGCATTTGCAATTGAGCTTCCCATTTATTGGGTATTAAAAAATAGCTTTAAGCGACGACGCCCTCAAGAGTTAAGTAATCTGCTCACCGCTTTTATCACACCTTCTGATCGTTACAGCTTACCGTCGGGGCATACCACGGCTGCATTTGTAATGGCGACTCTGATAGGGGAGTTCTACCCCAGTTTCTATCTACTAGCCGTTATATGGGCATCATTTATTGGGCTTTCTCGCATTCTTTTAGGCGTTCATTTTATTACAGACGTGGTTATCGGAGCTGGGCTTGGTCTTGTATGTGCTAAAGCCGCGCTGCTGGTTTTGAGTTAGAGGATACGTTGGATCATGAAAATTCTTTACGGTGTTCAAGGTACGGGGAACGGCCATATTGCGAGAGCAAGAGCGATGGCCAAAGCATTTGAAGAACAGAATATCGATGTGGACTTTCTGTTTTCTGGACGAGATAAAGACAAATATTTTTCCATGGAGTCTTTTGGTAATTATCAAACCAGAAATGGGATGAGCTTTATCACCAAAAATGGAAAAATTAATCTTACGCAAACCGTACTTCAAAACAGTTTACTCAATATAAAAAAAGAAATTGATGAGTTAGACCTGAGTGGGTACGACGTAGTGATCAATGATTTTGAACCCGTATCGGCTTGGGCGGCCAAAAAGCAAAATGTGCCTTGTATTGGGCTTAGCCACCAAAACGCGTTTCGTTATCAGGTACCCATCAAGGACTCTCGTTGGTTTGATCACTGGATAATTCATTATTTTGCGCCAACAAGTATTCCTATCGGGCTGCACTGGTATCATTTTGACCAACAAATTTTACCTCCTATTGTTCATACAACTTCTGGCTTACCTGAAGACGTAGGTGCATCCATATTGGTATATCTGCCATTTGAGTCCTTAGGTGATATTCAAGAATTACTTGATAGATTTGGTCATCAGCACTTTGATTGTTATCACCCAGGTGTTGAGCAAGTCCATGTGTTGGAAAACATCACTTTTCATCCTCTTTCTCATGAGAGATTTCAAAGTAGCTTGAAATCGTGTTCCGGAGTGATCGCTAATGGTGGTTTTGAGTTACCTTCAGAAGCGCTAACACTAGGGAAAAAACTGTTACTAAAACCGCTAAAAGGTCAATTTGAACAGCAAAGTAACGTTGCCACCTTAGAGCACTTAGGGCTGGCGTCGGCGATGGACTACCTTGACCCTACCGCTGTGCGCAATTGGCTCGATGAACAAAGTGCTGAAAAAGTGATCTACCCAGATGTGGCAGCTTCAATAGTGAATTGGATAATGCAGGGGCGATGGGATTGCGTTCAAGAATTGTGGTCTTTGCTTTGGGATCAGGTGGATTACCCCAGTTATGCGACGATTCAAGGCTAGGCAGGCGCAGTAAACTCTCGTCGAACCAAGTATCTTGGTGTCACTTGAGTACGTACGTTAATGGGAGGAGAAGTATAATAATGCCCACTAAGATGTCTCTTCTCGTTAACAATTCAGTTCGAATACCAGAACCTTTTCTGTGTCATTTTTGCGACAGCTCCCTCTCAATTATTATAAAAAGAATCGTTTTAGCTTTTTTTATACCACTTGTATCCTATTGATTAGTAAGACCAAATCATTAAACAGACTAAAAAATGATAATTTAATATTAAACCACTTGTCCTACCCATGGTATTTGGGGATATTCTTGAAAAGAGCGAAAGCATTAGTGCAGTAAATACCAATCAAAGGCTTTCGAATAACCAAGGCTAATGCCTATTTTAATAGAACTATTGATAAGTGAGAGGCAACCCAATGTCGAATAGGATTGAAGCAAGTCAAGCTGTAGCAGGTTATCGAATGGAATCGACATTACGTGGAGTGGACCTAAATTTACTCACCGTCTTTGATGCAGTAATGCAAGAGCAAAATATCACCCGTGCAGCGCACAATTTAGGTATGTCACAACCTGCTGTGAGTAACGCCGTGTCGCGTTTAAAGAATATGTTTGATGATGAATTATTCATGAGACATGGGCGAGGAATTCAACCCACACAACGTGCTCGTCAGCTATTTGGTCCTGTGAGACAAGCACTCCAGTTGATCCGCAATGAGTTACCGGGATCAGTGTTTAATCCAAAAACATCGTCTCGTCTTTTCCGTCTCGCAATAAGCAGCCCTTGTGATGTTCGATTTGCACCTGCAATCATGAGTACTATTGCTAAGCAAGCACCTGTGATTCAGTTGCAAATGGAGTCTGATGTTGATAACGAATTAGCAGAAAAAATGCGCTTTCAAGAAGTGGATTTTGTTATCAATTACGAACGTTTCGAAGAAGCGGGCTATTCGAGCACAGAAGTCTTTAGTGATGAATTGGTTGTTGTAGCATCGTCTTCTCATCCGCGCATTGGTAACGATATTTCTATAGAAGAACTTCAGTCAGAAATGCATGCGACTTTATCAAAAGTGAATGGTGTACGCTGCTTCTCAGAGCAAGCCTATAAGAATTTAGATTGCCGCAGCGCATATCAAGGAACAAGCTTAAGCAATATTCTCTACGTTGTAAGCCAATCTGAATTGATTTCAATTGCACCAAAATGGTTAGTTGAAAACGCAGTGAACTTGCCAAACCTGAAAGTATTGGATCTCCCCATGCCAAACAAATCAATTTCGGGTTACTTAAGCTGGCATGAATCGAGTGAGAAAGATAAAGCACATATCTGGATGCGCGATCAGTTAATGATGATTTGCGGTGAAACCGTCGCAATTCGTTAAAGAAAATGACGTAATACGCCGGCATTGTCCGGCGTTTTTTTTATCTAAATTTTGGAGTTGAAAGAGAAGACAAAGTGTGGGGTATGTGCAGGATATGAGTTTTTACAATTAATGTGGCAAAGCTTGGTCTACATCAGTTGCCTTTTTTAATCGCGCTTGTAAACTTGGGCGGCTTATTCAGCTTACATGTGTTTACTCAAAATACCATGCGGTCGACGAAATAACACATGATTCAGCTAAGCTGCAAAAAACGTAGCTGGCGAAATGGCAAAAGGAGATGCCATTCATCCGAGCCTAAGTTAGGAAACAGAGGCGCTGTTAGAGGTAAATAAAGACATGTTGAATAAAGACTTTCACATCGTAAAGTGCATTCGAGAGCGAATTGCACAAGGCGGAGCCAAAACAGCGCTCAAACACAAAGTCTCGGACAAATGGGAAAGCATCAGTTGGAAATCATTTGGTGAGCAAGTTGATTCGCTTTCTCTCGCGCTATTGTCACAGGGTATCGATGTCCAAGATAAAGTGGGCATCTACTCCAATAATATGCCTGAGTGGACAATTGCGGATATTGGCACGTTACAACTTCGCTGCGTTACCGTTCCTATTTATCCAACAAATACCGCCGCTCAAGCTGCATATATCTTAGACAATGCCGACGTAAAAGTTCTGTTTGTTGGTGAACAAGAACAATACGACGCCGCTCTCTCAATATTTGAGCAGTGCGCACAGCTTGAGCTTATCGTTGCCATGTCGAAAGACATTAAGATTGTAGAAGGGGCTAACAGCCTGAGTTGGGAGGCATTCATGTCTCTGGGGCGAGAGCATGCGAGTGATGAACTTGGTCAACGACTAGACGATATCGATCTCGATGATCTAACAACCCTTATCTACACTTCTGGTACAACTGGTCAGCCAAAAGGCGTGATGCTGACTTATTCGAACATAGCGGCGCAACTTGAAGGGCATGACCGTCGACTAGGCTTGACGCCAAAAGACGTATCACTGTGTTTTCTTCCTTTATCGCACGTATTTGAGCGAGCTTGGACATTTTATGTGCTTTATAAGGGAGCAGTGAACTGCTACCTAAAAGACACCATGCAAGTGCGAGAAGCGCTTGGGGACATTCGCCCTACGGTTATGTGCGCCGTCCCAAGGTTTTACGAGAAAATATTCTCTGCTATCCACGAAAAGGTATCCAAAGCGCCTGTCATTCGAAAGGTGCTCTTTACTTGGGCTGTCAACATGGGCGCAAAAATGGCAGAGTGCAAGCGCACCAATACCCAGCCTTCGTTCATGTTAAAACGTAGCCACAAACTGGCCGATAAATTGGTTTTAAGTAAACTCCGTGCATTGCTTGGTGGAAACATCAATTTTATGCCGTGTGGTGGTGCCAAGTTAGATGAAACCATAGGTCGCTTTTTCCACGCCATTGGCATCAATGTAAAACTCGGATATGGCATGACTGAAACAACGGCAACAATCTCGTGTTGGGCGGATGGTTCGTTTGATCCGGATTCTATCGGTACATCAATGCCGGGTGCTCAAGTGAAAATAGGTGAGAACAATGAAATTTTAGTTCGTGGACCTATGGTTATGAAAGGGTATTACAAACTACCGGAAGAAACGGCTAAAACGTTTGATGAGCATGGTTTTCTAAAAACGGGTGATGCCGGAACATTTGATGATAAAGGCAATTTATTCATTACCGACAGAATCAAAGAGCTAATGAAAACATCTGGTGGCAAATACATAGCGCCTCAAATGATCGAAGGTGCCATCGGGAAAGATCACTTTATTGAACAGATTGCGATAATAGCGGATACACGAAAATTTGTGTCAGCTTTGATCGTACCTTGTTTTGATTCCTTAGAAGAATACGCTAAAGAACTGAATATTAAATACCAAGATAGAATGGAGCTCATCAAGCATTCTCAAGTCGTTGAAATGTTCGAAAGCCGCCTTGCCGAACTTCAAAATGAATTGGCGAAGTTTGAGCAAGTGAAAAAATTCACATTGCTTCCAAAAGCATTTTCTATGGATTCTGGTGAGCTAACCCCAACACAGAAACTTCGTCGAAAAGTGATTAACGATCGATACCAAGACGAAATCGAAGAAATGTATACAGAGTTTCCAAATAAAAAGTAATTATGCGTTACTTTTCTTTCAAAAATAGCCTGCAGTTTTGCAGGCTTTTTTGATGCCATAAAGTTTGTATCTCAGAGCTGAGAAACACGATTTGTTACAAGTGTAAAAAATTTTCGATTTAAATTTGTGTGATTAAAGGATTTATATTTTTCAATATTACAATTTTATAACCTAATAGACTGATATTAGGTTGTTGTACAACATATTGACAAAAAAGCGCTAAATACACGATTAGACAGCCAGATTCATTTGGATGTAAAGTTCAAATGTGATCTTTTTATTGGTTATGACTGATAAAGAGTACATAGATGAAAAATTGGAAGTATTTCGAATAGGCTACGAATAAGCCCTAGACTATGTGACATCAAACTCAGCAGTTGACCTTACTGCAAGGTGTTTGATAAGGAGAAAATATGGCGATGTTGTCCGGCGCAGAGATGATTGTGCAATCTCTGATTGAAGAGCAAGTAGAACAAATCTTCGGCTACCCAGGTGGTTCCGTACTTGATATTTACGATGCTCTGCATGCAAAAACTGAACAAATCAAACACGTATTAGTACGACATGAGCAAGCCGCTACGCATATGGCTGATGGTTATACTCGCTCTACCGGTAAACCCGGTGTGGTACTGGTATGTTCTGGTCCTGGTGCTACCAATACCGTGACAGGTATTGCGACGGCATACATGGACTCTATCCCAATGATCGTTATTTCAGGTAATGTACCAAACAACCTGATAGGAAATGATGCCTTTCAGGAATGCGACATTGTTGGTGTTTCTCGTCCCATCGTAAAACACAGCTTTCTAGTGAAGAAAGCAGAAGATATCCCAGAAACCATCAAAAAGGCGTTTTATATTGCGACGACTGGGCGACCTGGCCCTGTGGTTATTGACCTGCCGAAAGATGTTCTGAATCCTCAAATCAAGCTTCCGTATAGCTACCCAAAAACAATAGGAATGCGTTCCTACAAGCCAACGACTTCTGGTCATAAAGGGCAGATCAAGAAGGCTCTTAAAGCACTATTAGAGGCTAAGAAACCAGTCCTTTACATTGGCGGTGGTGCGGTTATTTCTGAAGCGCATGAGCATATATTTAAGCTGACTGAGGCATTGAATTTACCTGTCGTTAGTACGCTAATGGGGCTGGGCGCGTTTCCGGGGACACACAAGAATGCACTCGGTATGCTGGGAATGCATGGGCATTATGAAGCCAATATGGCGATGCACAATGCTGACTTAATTTTTGGTGTAGGTGTACGTTTTGATGATCGTACGACCAACAACCTTGAGAAATATTGCCCCAACGCCAAAATAATGCACATTGATATCGATCCGTCGTCTATCTCTAAAAATGTGAAAGTGGATTTACCCATTGTAGGTTCAGCAGAGAAAGTGCTGGAAACCATGGTTAAATTGCTTGTTGAACAAGATAAATCCAATGATGAAGCTGCGTTAGAGCAATGGTGGAGCGAGATTAAAGTATGGCAAGACAAAAACTGCCTCGCGTATGAAAAGTCACCAGAATGTATTAAGCCTCAAGAGGTCATTGAAACTCTGCATAAGCTTACAAATGGGGATGCCTTTGTAGCATCGGACGTTGGTCAGCATCAAATGTTTGCAGCGCTTTACTATCCGTTTAATAAGCCACGTCGCTGGATCAATTCCGGTGGTTTGGGAACCATGGGCTTTGGTCTGCCTGCTGGAATGGGAGTGAAATTTGCCAATCCGGATGAAGAAGTCGTTGTGGTAACGGGTGATGGTAGTATTCAGATGAATATCCAAGAGCTTTCTACAGCGCTTCAATACGGCATTCCAGTCAAAATTATTAACCTAAATAACCGATTCCTTGGCATGGTTAAGCAGTGGCAAGACATCATTTATCAAGGTCGTCATTCTAACTCCTATATGAGTTCTGTTCCCGATTTTGCAGCAATCGCAGAGGCTTATGGTCACGTTGGTATTCGTATCTCTTCTCCAGACGAACTGGAGTCAGGCTTGCAAAAAGCACTGGATATGAAAGACCGATTGGTATTTGTCGACATCAGTGTCGATGAGACTGAGCATGTATACCCAATGCAAATTAAAGGCGAGGGTATGGATAAGATGTGGCTAAGCAAGACGGAGAGAACTTAATATGAGACATATACTTTCACTACTACTGGAAAACCAGCCGGGTGCTTTGTCTCGAGTTGTGGGATTGTTTTCTCAGCGCGGGTACAACATTGAATCGCTGACGGTTTCACCTACAGATGATGAGACGTTATCTCGTTTGAACATCACAACCACTTCAAGTGAAATGCAATTGGAACAAATTCAAAAGCAATTGCACAAATTGATCGATGTTCTGAAGGTTCAAGAAGTTACTGATCTTGAACACGTAGAAAGAGAGCTCATGTTAATTAAGGTGAAAGCCGACGGCTTTGCACGTGCAGAAGTTAAACGGACTGCGGATATCTTCCGGGGTCAAATCGTAGATGTCACGGCCTCTCAGTACACGGTTCAGATGGCAGGAACAAGTGAAAAATTAGACGCATTTATCAACGCGTTGACGGAAGTAACGGAAGTTATTGAAGTCGCTCGAAGCGGTGTTGTCGGAATTGCGCGAGGTAAGCATTCGCTGAAAGCGTAACCAATTGTATCTTTGAGGCAAGCCACTTCTTTAGAGAAGTGGCTTTTTTGTTATATTGCACCTTCTAAAGGTAGTCTGATCTCATAACTTTTTATTGTTTGTATAAAAATCAAGCGGATCTAACCTGTTTATAGAGTTTGGTTATATACTTGCAGACAGCGTATTTTCGTTTCGTCGTGTAATGATTCGGTTATTGGTTTTTGAGGTCATCTGTGAAAGTAAAAAATCTTGTTATTTACATTGCTCTCACATGCCTCATTCTGTCTTCTGGCGCTGCGCTTATGTACCACAAGCGATACAATCAATTAGTGGATCAACATATCGATCAGTTGATTAGCCAATCCCAGCATCAGATGGCTTTTTCTGAGCGAGAACTCAACGAGATAGAGGTTCAGCTGCGTGCGACTATGGAACTTCTACGGGGTAATCGTTTCTTATACGACTATGTCGAATATCCTATTCAAAGTCGACGAGTGTTGGTTGAAGAGCTTTGGATGTCGATAGCATCGAGCCAGCAATGGTTTAAAAGTATTTATTACATGGATAACAAAGGAAAGGAATCTATCGCCGTTGATTTTTCTTTCCAAGCAAGTAGTGCTCAGGCTAGACATCATTTAGCAGATCATCAAAATACTCCTCTCTTTCAATTCTCAGAGTCCTTAAACGCCAACGATATTGCCAGTTATGGATTAACGATCCGAGCTATGGAGCATGTCGAAGAATCCAGTTTCAGCCCAGTTCTTGAAATAGTCACTCCCATTTACTCTTTAGGGGAGCGTGCTGGCTACCTAGTTTTCGTATTGGATGTTTGGTTTTTGATGTCAGTGATCGAATATTCACCCAGTTCGCAACTAATGCCAGAAGTCGTCACCAAAGATGGGGACTATTTAGTGAGTAAAGATCGTCAGAAACTTTTTGGCTTTCTAATACCTGAAAGACAGAAATACAATCTTGCGGTGACTCATCCAGAAGCTTGGCAGAAAATAAAGAACAGTAGACGTGGTCACGCCATTGAGGATGGCAATCTATTGGTTTTCTACCAAGTCGAATTCTTTAAAGAAGGCGAAGTTAAGCTGCTTATAGAAGTGAAACAAGAACAGCTTGAGGCAGGCATTAAGCTGCAAACGTCCAATTTAATGAAGCAGTTTACTTATGTATTAGTATGGATTTTCTTATTTGCCATTCCGACTGCGTATTTTATTTACCTGTATAAGAAGCGTAACTTAGAAAGTAAGTTAGCCATTGCCGCTTTGCATGGCATGTCGGCGGTAATCATTGCGGATAAACGTCATCGCATTATTCAAGTGAATACAGAGTTTGAGAATTTGTCGGGCTTTACAAATAATGAGCTTGTTGGGCGGAACGCACTCAAATTGTTATGTGGTAAACACAGTAATGATCAGATCATTGAAATAGCGGAAGGGTTGAAAGACTTTGGGTTTTGGGAAGGAGAATTAGAGAATAACAAATCCTGCGGTGATATTTTTATTAGCCTAACTCGAATTCAATCGATTGATTCTGAAAATGCTCGTTCGAAATATTACATTCTTTCGCTGTTTGATATTACAGAACGCAAACACCTTGAAGAGCAGTTACGTCAGCTGAGTGAGAAAGATGCGCTCACGGGATGTTGGAATCGAAGGAAGTTTGATCAAGAGTTGTTTAAACAAACTCGGTTGGTCGAGCGCTACTCTTCCCCATCTTGTTTGGTATTAGTGGATATCGATCATTTCAAACGCGTAAACGATCAGTTTGGTCATGATGAGGGTGATAGGGTTATCCAAAGTGTTGCGAATTCTATGGAAGGACAATTAAGAGAAACAGACTTTTTAGCTCGAATTGGTGGTGAAGAATTTGCCATTATTTTACCGAATACACAGGTTGAACAAGCAGAAGTACTGATGAATCGACTGAGAGTCTCTATAGAGCTGGAACCTTCTAACCGAGTAACGGTGAGTGCAGGTGTAACAGATGTGTGCAGCGATACAAAACGTTCTTATAAATGCGCGGATATAGCACTGTACGAATCAAAAACTCAGGGGCGGAATAAGGTATCAGTGTGTTTGAGTAACGATGAAATTGCTTAACAAAGCGAAATCGATACATAAGAATTTTGAGTGAAAAACAAATAAAAACGCTGAGCCATGGCTCAGCGTTTTTTTTAAAAGAGGGGTTATTCTTCTTCAGGCAAAACGGATTCAATTTTGCGTTGGGTATTGTCCAAGTGCTTGTCCATAACTTGAAGCGCTTGTGCTTCATTTTTGGCCAGAACCAGTTTCATCAAGCTTTCATGCTCGTCAATGTTAATGAAGGTATTTGACTCAAATTTATCTGAGTTTAATGCAACATAACGGTAACGCTTTAATTGATTATCGAGCTCAAGGAAAAAACCATACATGGTATGGGCGTCAGAGCCTTCTAATAATGCAGTATGGAAGCGTTGGTGGCGCTCTTCCCATTCTGAATTGTCGAATGCATTTTCCGTGTGTTGAATACGGGAAAGTTTATGGAATGCAGACAGTACTTCCAATTCCCAATTTTCGTCACCTTGTTGGATTGCCTTTTTAAGCAAATGAGCCGACGCAATTTTCATACTTTCAAATAAATCAGACAGTTCACTTTTCGTTACTGAAGAAACCCAGCAACCTTTTTGTGGTTCAAGTCGGACATATTTCTTCCAAGAAAGCTGAACTAATGCTTCACGAATAGGTGAAGCTCCTACTGCATATTTGTCCTTGAGTTCTGCTACAACTAGTTTTTGACCAGGGATAAGAACGCCATTTAAGATATCTTGGCGAATCATTTTTGACACTTTGTCAGTCAGAGTGGGGCTAGACACGATATCCTCATTAGTACTTCAATTGCATATTTATTGTAGTAGGCTTTTCGCACTGAGCTCACATTAAAATGTGTCTCACTTTTAACCACATACAGTTCAGTATGTTGAATAATACGCCATGCGGATTACTGGGGCAAGCTTGTTTCATAAAAAAAGAGGGCTTAAGCCCTCTTTTTATCAGATGTTAACTGTTTGATCTTACAGAACGTGTACCGATGCTGTGTTTGTTGTGCCGGATGCAACTAATGCACCTGATACCATAACAACGATGTCACCTTTTTTACCAAGACCAGATTCAAGCGCTAGCTCTTTACCGCGTACATAAAATGCATCTGTGTTGCTGATTTCTTCAACAACGACTGGTGTAACACCTTTAGTTAGAACAAGCTGAGCAGCAGTCTTCGTGTTTGTTGTTAGAGCAAGGATGTTCGCCGTAGGGAAGTACTTACGTACTGAACGAGCAGATTTACCGCCTTGCGTTGCAACAACAATAAGTGGTGCTGCTAGTTTTTCAGCTGTGTCTACCGCACCTTTACATACTGCTTCAGTGATACGAAGACGAGGGCTGTCTAAGCGAGAACCTAGCTCAGCTTCTAGCGCTGAATCTGTACGGTTCGCGATTTGAGCCATGATCGTTACTGCTTCTACAGGGTATTTACCTTTCGCAGTTTCGCCAGAAAGCATAACGGCATCAGTACCGTCCATTACTGCGTTGGCAACATCGCCTGCTTCCGCACGTGTTGGACGTGGGTTGTTGATCATAGAATCAAGCATTTGAGTGGCAGTGATAACCATCTTACGAGCACGGTTACACTTCTCGATCATCATTTTCTGAGCGAAGATAACTTCTTCTGCAGGAATTTCTACACCTAGATCGCCACGAGCAACCATGATGCCATCAGAAAGCTCAAGAATTTCGTCGAAGTTATCAACACCTTCTTGGTTTTCGATCTTAGAGATGATGTGGATGTATTCGCCGCCGTTTGCGTTTAGAAGCTCACGGATTTCACGAACGTCTTCTGCTTTACGAATAAAAGAAGCCGCAACGAAATCGACACCTTGCTCACAACCAAACTTAAGATCGGCTTTGTCTTTTTCAGATAGAGCAGGAAGTTTCACAGAAACGCCAGGAAGGTTAACACCTTTGTTTTCACCTAGTGCACCGTTGTTAAGCACTTTACACTTAACTTCAGTTTCAGTAGTTGCGATAACTTCCATTTCGATTAGACCATCGTCTACAAGAATAGTGTTACCAGCTGTCAGGTCATTAGCGAAACCTGCGTAAGTTACTGCAACTTTATCTTTGTCGCCAACAACTGTTGCGTCTGTAGTGAAAGTGAATTCTTGACCAGCTACTAGATCAACGTCGTCGCCGTTCTCTAGTTTGATAGTACGAATTTCTGGACCTTTAGTATCGAGAAGAATCGCTAGCTGGTTACCAGTGTCTTTCATTACTTGACGGAAGTTAGCAATGCGGTTGCCGTGTTCTTCGAAGTCACCGTGAGAGAAATTCAGGCGCATTACATTCATGCCTGCATCAACGAGCTCGCGTAGCTTCTCTACTGGTTCAGTTTTAGGGCCAATCGTACAAACGATTTTGGTCTTTTTCATGGAAAATACTCTCCGGTACGTATAGTTGCAATTTTAATTTGGGTGAACCAAAGGAAACGCTCATAAGAAAGAAAATGACAACATTTTCGTAAGTTGTGACTTTCTGTAACTTTAGACGTCAACGCCCTCTGGTATCGCAAAATCTTTCAACAAGTTTAGTGTGTATGAGCCTAAACGATATTGATGTAAGTAAATTTTTGCCTATTTAAATCAGCCTAACTGAAATTGATTGCAAAAAAATAACGTGAATTTCTGTAATTTTTTTTCTTTTAGGGTGCGGATTCTACCACCGAATTTCGTAATTATCACGGGTCTGGGTTGTCTTAGAACAAGGTTTTGACGCAAATTGATTTATTTTTTGCTGTAAAAAAAATAGACAATTATGTTTCAGATCGACTATATTTCTTTCAAAGTGAAACTTTAAGTATCGATTCGAAATGTCAAAGCGAAATACACAACTAAGAAGACACGCAATTTCCAAGCTTGTAGAAGAGTGCGGTGAGGTGAGTGTTGAAGAGCTATCCCATCAATTTGAGACCTCTGAAGTCACTATAAGGAAGGATCTGGCAACATTAGAGCAGAGCGGTCTTTTACTTCGTAGATATGGTGGTGCGATCGCACTGCCAAAAGAAACGGTTCATGATGACTTTCAAAGCAAAGTTTCAGTTCGTAAGGTTAAATTGGCGCAAGCTGCCGCTAAGTTAATAAGAGATCACAATCGAATTGTTATCGATAGTGGGAGCACGACGGGGGCGTTAATTCAGCAATTAAATGAAAAGAAAGGGTTGGTTGTCATGACCAATTCACTGAATGTTGCGAATTCTCTTAATGAGCTGGAAAGTGAACCTACTTTATTGATGACTGGAGGGACTTGGGATACACATTCTGAATCGTTTCAGGGGCAGGTCGCTGAATCTGTTTTACGTGCATATGACTTCGATCAGCTATTTATAGGTGCTGACGGTATTGATTTAGATCGAGGAACGACCAGTTTTAATGAATTACTGGGGCTGAGTAAAGTTATGGCAGATGTGTCTCGAGAAGTCATTGTGATGGTTGAATCTGAGAAGATTGGACGAAAAATACCAAATCTTGAGCTACCTTGGAAAGAGATAGATGTGCTTGTAACAGACGACCAGGTTAAGGCTGAGTCTGTTGCGATCATTGAATCTCATAACGTTAAAGTTATTCAAGTTAGCTAACTTGCTTGCTAGGTCGAAAGACCCCAAAAAATACAATTAGAAATCGGAGTTACTATGTGTGGAATTGTAGGCGCAGTTGCGCAACGCGATGTTGCTGAAATTTTGTTACAAGGATTACAACGACTGGAGTACCGAGGATACGATTCGGCTGGTATTGCGGTTATCGATGCCAATTCGAATATTCAGCGCTTACGAAAGGTTGGGAAGGTTCAGAACTTAGCAGATAGCATCGACTTGAATGCGTTTTCAGGTGGTACGGGGCTGGCTCATACTCGTTGGGCGACTCACGGTGAACCCTCTGAAGCCAATGCACACCCACACATGTCCAACGAACGCATCGCGGTTGTGCACAACGGTATTATTGAAAACCACCAGATATTGCGAGAAAAGCTACAAGCGCAAGGGTATCCATTCCATTCTCAAACGGACACTGAAGTCATCGCGCATCTTGTTGACCTTGAATTGAAGCAAGCCAGTTCATTGGTTGAAGCCGTTCAATCTGCTGTGAAGCAGTTAGAAGGGGCTTATGGAATGGTTGTTGTTGATCGAGAGCAACCGGAAAGGCTAGTTGTTGCGCGTTCAGGCAGCCCACTGGTTATTGGGCTAGGGGTTGGAGAAAACTTTTTGGCTTCCGATCAATTGGCTTTGTTGAATGTGACACGGCGTTTTATCTTCCTTGAGGAAGGTGATGTCGCTGAAATTACCCGCCGTGATGTAAATATTTTCGATGTGAACGGGGAGTCGGTCGAGAGAGAAGCGAAAGAGTCTACGGTTGAGCAAGATGCGGCGGACAAAGGTCAATACCGCCATTACATGCAAAAAGAGATACATGAACAACCTGTTGTTCTTAAAGACACCTTAGAAGGGCGAGTCACTGGTAACTCTATTCTTTTAGAATCGTTTGGCGCAAATAGCGCAGACATGTTTAACCAAGTTGAACATGTACAGATTGTCGCTTGTGGTACGTCATTTAATGCTGGCATGGTGGCGAAATATTGGTGTGAGTCATTGGCAAAAGTAAGTTGTGACATTGAAATTGCTTCTGAATTTCGATACCGCCCATTTGTTACTCGACCTAACAGCCTCCTCATTACCATCTCTCAATCAGGTGAAACCGCAGATACATTGGCGGCACTTCGCCTCGCAAAAGAGAAAGGTTACATGGCAGCAATGACGATCTGCAACGTGCCGGGTTCCTCTTTGGTTCGCGAATCTGATTTTGCTTTCATGACGCGCGCAGGAGCAGAAGTTGGGGTCGCATCAACTAAGGCATTCACAACTCAGCTCGCATCATTACTGATGTTTGTTACCGCACTGGGTAAGCAAAAAGGGACGATAGATCTCGCTAAAGAAGCGGAGATCGTTAAATCTCTTAATGAATTACCCGTTCAGCTGGAAAATGCACTAACAAGCAATGCAGTTATTGAATCGCTGGCGGAAGATTTCGCAGATAAACATCATTCTTTATTTTTAGGTCGAGGTGAATTCTTCCCTATCGCTGTTGAAGCAGCACTAAAACTTAAAGAGATTTCCTACATTCACGCTGAAGCTTATGCCGCAGGGGAGCTGAAGCATGGTCCCCTTGCTCTGATTGATGCTGAAATGCCAGTTATTGTTGTAGCGCCAAGCAATGATTTACTTGAAAAAGTTAAATCCAACATCGAAGAGGTGCGTGCGCGTGGTGGGCAGCTTTATGTCTTTGCTGATGCGGAAGCGGGCTTTGAAGAAAGCGATGGACTGAAAATCGTTACAATGCCACATGTCGACGAGGTGATTGCCCCCATTTTCTACACGGTGCCAATGCAGCTGTTGTCTTACCATGTTGCCTTGATTAAAGGGACAGATGTCGATCAGCCTCGTAACCTAGCGAAATCGGTGACGGTCGAATAACGGGCTATGCTCTAAGAAAACAAAAGAGCCATCTTTAAACTGATGGCTCTTTTCGTATAACGCAGACTCTATAAGTATTAGCTGCTAGTGATCTTTCTATATAAGGCGTCTTTTAGAAAAGCACGTTCACTTTTCATGCGGTGCATTTCATCGTCATCAATAGGAGCATTTCTGAGTTCTAACGTTCTAATCTCCTTATCTAGGGCGGTATACTTTTTGTTCTCTTCCGCAAATTCAGCATCGGACTGCATCAGTTCTACAATTGTCGTTTCCAACTCAGGAAAATCGACGATTAAACTATGATCTTCTCCTAGCATATTTATCACCTCGTCATTTATGGTTGCACAATACTTTTCAAGGTCATACTTGAGTGGCTATTGATAGATTACCTCATACCTGAATCTCTGTTTTGAGTATGAAGGTAAAAATGACTCCTCGGCTTTTAAGCGTGCTCTAAACAGAAAAAGAACCGTCAATGCGGCTCTTTTTCTTTGTGTTTTTTAGGTTGGATTATCTTACTGTTGATCGGAATTGAGGTAAGCTTTCAGCGATATATCGGTCCATGCTCTCGCCTTCTTCAAATAGTCTGCTTGAGATTGAATGATTTCTTTTGCAAGCGCGTCTTTGTTGGCTTGCTCTTGCAGCAACTCATCAGTGGCGCTGCGCATGGCTTTAAGTACTGAAGGCGGGAAATCACGTACTTTAATGTCTGGGTATTCGCTTTTCATTGTTGCCCAACTATTGGCGTTTGCATCCAGTGCTTGGTTATACATATCGAAAGCGGTCACTCGGAATGCCGTTTCTAAAATAACCTGAAGATCTTTAGGTAGCTTTTCCCACACTCTTTTATTCACTAGAAATTGGGTTTCACTTCCAGGCTCATGCCATGCTGAATAGTAGTAAGGGGCAATTTTCTGAAAACCCATACGTAAATCGAATGCCGGCCCAACCCATTCGAGCGCATCAATTGTGCCTCGTTCCAATGAAGTATAAAGCTCACCTGGTGCGATATTGGTTGGTTTTGCGCCAATTCGAGCCATCACCTCGCCAGCAAACCCTGGAATGCGGATCTTTAAGCCTTTTAGATCGTCGACGGAATTGATTTCTTTTTTAAACCAGCCACCCATTTGAATGTCGGAATTGCCGCCGGGGAAAGAAAGCAAGTTATGAGGAGCGTACACCTGCTGCATGAGCTCCATGCCTCCGCCTCGGTAAAACCACGCGTATTGCTCTGTAGACATCATGCCAAATGGCATAGAAGAGAAATACAATGTGTTTGGCACTTTACCTTTCCAGTAATAAGAGCTGGAATGCCCCAGATCGTATTGACCTGATTTGACCATATCAAAAATGCCCAGAGGTGCTTTGTGCTTGTTTGCCGAGTCCACGCGAATATCGAGGCGACCATTGGACATTTCTTTTGCTAATTTCGCCATATTTTTAGTGGCGTCTCCAAGTATTGGGGTATTCGGTCCCCAAGTTTCAGCCAACTTTAATCGGTAGATCTTTTCAGCAGTACTTGCACTTAACGGTAAAGATATTGCGGCTAAGGCAATGAGCACTTTGGCGGCACATTGTTTTATTGTCATTGTTATTCATCCTGTTCCATGGTTTTTAGCCAGCATAAAGACAAATAATGAAGAATAAAAATAATGCGCTAGAGCTTTGATTAATTGATTATTCTTACGAATTCTGTTTGGTAAGGCGATAAAGATAATTGTGCTAGAAAGGGTGGGATATCAAGCCAGAATATTGTTCTTAACTAGTGCTTTATGTGGAATTCAAAGTGATATGAACATCACTTTTAAGGTAAGTTGCCCCTCAGAGATATGAGGGGCAACTGAATCAGTTTAGGCTAAAGTCGGGTTCATCCCCGGACAAGTACCTCTAAGGATGACATCTTCGAACGCAAGCTCATCGGCATCTGAAGGTGCTTTTAGAGTTACAAAGCTGCTAGCTGAAGCTGTAAACTCAAAAGCTATCGCCGCCTTAAATTTCAAATTTAATACTCCACCTTATTGACTTGCAATACAAAGTCTTGACCTTGCTCTCGAGTCACGCTGCCAGAAACATAAGCTGGAAAGTAGTTACCTTTGTTGTCGGGAACACCAACCTTGGCATTGTTGAAAGTACAGCTGACTGGTGTTTTTTCTGTGATTGGAGAGGCTGATATACAGTTTCTGACCAATTCTCTTTTGTTATTAATTACACCATCAGTAGGCTCGCTACAGTATCGAGTGTCTATATTCGCAACCTGTATATCCGCGATGGACTTAGGCGAGCTCTCCGTAATTTTTACTGAGGTAGGTAAAGCTACTGTGCATTGAAGCGGAAGTTCCGCTAAGTACATGGCTTCTGAGTTTGATGGTCTAAAATCTTGATAACTGCTGCCACTACCAATAGCAACGACAGAATAGAGCTCTACCTTGTTGATAGTGGTATTCACGAATTCTGGTTTGCTATCCTCGACCCATTTTTGATACGACTCGACCGGTGGGAGATCGTATTGGACACGAAGGGTGGGTTTAAAATAAAACTGCTCGCCTGTAGCTAAGTTACCTTGCGACTCTCCTTCCCAAGTATGGTAGGCATAACCGCTTAATGCATCGATGGTTTGCTGACATTGGGCTGAACTGGAGGTTAATGTCGTATCCACCGACCCGCTGAAGGCGCTAGGGTGTACTCTAGAAAGGATCCTTGATTGTTGCTCTTGTGTTCCCCAATAAGAACTGACCAATTCGGTGTTGCTATAACCTCTATTTAAGTGAATTTCGCCACAATTACTTTTGGCTGTAGGGTGAGTGGAAGAGTTGGTATCCCCGCTTCCACCACCGCAACCGACTAACACAATACTTGAGAAAGATGCCGCTATAACCGCCTTATTCACTCTATACCCTTAATTTGTTGAATATAAAAATTAAGGGGACAATATCAACCCTAAGAGCTTAATGGCATATAAATGAGAATGATTACACTTTGTTGCTTTTAAAAATCACACCATTCTCAAGTTAGCTGCATGTAGGCTGAAGACTGAGAGTATCTTCTGCAACATCTTCAATCAGTTGCTCTAATAGTTCGGTGTTATCGATCATGTGTCCTGTAATGATGAGATGTGCATGCTTAGCTGAATTCGCAAGCCCATACTTACGCCATACGGCTTCTGTAGGTGTTGGGAATACCACAATAACAGAGTTTGGGTTACACCAAGCCGCAACGCCTTTGTTCTGAAGTTTTTCTACGGCGTATTCGGCTAACCTAAGGCAGCGTTTAACGCGTAACTCTTTTTCCTGTTCAGTGCTACTTTTGATGGCATGCCACATCATTAATGGTGTTAAGCCATTACGGGATCCTGTAATGGTTTTGTCGATAGCGACAATGTAATCCACGGCAACGCTGATATTGTCTACGTAGGATTTCTTGGTGAGCACAATGCCACAAGGAATAGGAGCCCCAATCATCTTATGACCAGAAACAGAAATGGAGTCGATACCATCAGAGAAGCAGTATTGCTGTGGGGTGTCGACAAAAGGTAGGATCATGCCATGAAAAGCCGCATCGGCATGAAGGTAGTATTCGTCCCTTTGGAAACCAGCGCTCGATAAGATGCGCTTAATTTTGCTGAGGTCATCCGTAGCGCCGTATAGAGTTGTGCCAATATTAGCGAATATTATTGGGTTGGCTTTTCCATTCGAAGCAATGTGTTTTTCAAGATCGCTGTAATCCATTTCGCCATTTGGAAGGCTTTTTACGACTCGGTGTTCAATTCTTAATAGGCGAACGATTTTTGCGACAGAGTAGTGCGTATCTTCCGAGAAATATAAGATACCGTTGGGGAACATTTCGCGCGCTAGGTAGCACCCATACATATTGCCTTCCGTACCACCATTGGTCACGTACCCCCAAGACTCATCAAAGGGCAATTGAAACTTATCTGCAAAATACGCCATCACTTCTTTTTCGAAGTAAAAAGAATTCAATCGGTAGTTTGATGTTTCAGCCCAATCTCCACAGTTATTAAATGAAAACTGCCAGAACTCATCGAGCTCTTTGTAGTTAAAGTCTGCTGCAACAGGGTAACCAATATTGTTGTATTGGTGTGTTTTGCAGTATTCAAAGAATTCTTGAAGCGTTTGCTGGTCCTGAGGAGATAATGCCATTTATATACATCCATTTACATATGTGCGTGCGTCTAGTAAAGATGCTAGCAATTGATGTAAGAGTGAACAATAAATGTAACTTGATTGACATATCTCTACTTGAGTTGGCTGTGTAAATTTATTTTTACGGTCTTTAAGCCGAACGCCTAGCGTCCGGCTTAGTATTGATTCTTCAATGTTATTCGCATTTAATTATGCTCATTGGAGGCGTGCCTTGTTAGATAGCACTGCGCGTTCTCTAGCCCCATATACCTTGCCAATGTTTTTATTGGTACATTTCGAAGATCAACAAGAATTAGCCCATCAAGCGCATTGTTGAATGCAGGATCGACGTTGAAGCTGACTAATTTTCCGTTGAGAGCAAGATATTGGCGCAGCAATACTGGTAACGTCTTCCCATCATCTATTCTAGCGATCACTCTAGAGAGAAGTTGAAGATCTCCTAGTGCCGCAAGCATACTGGGGTTCCACACACTGCTTTCATCTTTCAGAGGGTTAGTGGGTTTAACATAATGCGCGCTATCTGTATCGTAATGGTGCATTGTCATCGTTTCAGCAAGTAGCTTTCTTGCTTTGTCACTGTAATCGTTGCTGATACTCACTGGACCAAAAAGGTGGGTGTATTCAGGGTTTCGCTGAATGTATGTTCCGATCCCTTTCCATAACAATAATAAAGCGCTCATACTGCGTTGGTAATCCTTGGCGATAACCGAACGCCCCATTTCAATACATTTGCCGTTTTTGCTCATTTTTTGAATGAATCGTTGTTTATACTGGAACAAGGTTCGAGAGTAGAGTGCATTGAGCCCACCGTTTTGCATTAGGTGATCAACAACGCCAAGGCGATAGGCACCTACTAGGCACTTTTTATCGTTATCCCAAACAAATAAGTGCAGATACTCCTTATCAAAGGCATCTAAATCTAGCTCTCGCCTCGTGCCTTCCCCTACCAACCGAAAATTCTCTTCTCTCATTCGACCGATTTCATGTAAAAGGGCTGGGATACGTTTTGAATGGCAACAATATACGGAGAATTGATTGCTATCCAAAAGATGCGCTTCATCTGGAAGGCTTTTCAGGTCGTCTAATAGCTCGTGTACTGGAAGCTGAGGCGCAATTGGAATGGCATTACTATATATATCTCCGGTTGTTGAAGGAGAGGTGTAGTGCTTAATTGAATTTGCTGGTTTCAAAAGATAAGTATTTAGGCGCAGATAATTGATCAGCTGAGAGTCACAAAGGGAGTGAACTTCTTTGTACTGAATGGCGTCGCCAATGCTGATTCCGATATTACATTGACGTTTGTTCAGTAGCTCTCGTCCTAGCATTAGCGTACGGAGCAAGGGATGAATCTTTCCAGCCATGTAGAAACGACGAGAGTTTTGACCATCAATAAAGCATGGCACTGTGGCAGCTTTGTTCTTTTTGATGAGAGAGCTGACAGAACGACTCCACTCTTTGTCTTGTATTTGCGCTTTTGCCCGTTTTCTTTCTATCCGAGACACTTCTCCCGCTGGGAAAACCAGCAGTATCCCTTCATTGGCTAAGTGCCGGTGTGCTTGACGCAATGCTTTGAGGTTCGCTTTGTGAGCTTCTCGACCTTCAAATACATCCACGCCAATGAATAGCTTATCCAATTCTGGCACCGTTTTAAGATACTGGTTTGCCAAAATTTGAACATCAGATCGAATTGTCAGAAGAAGCTCTGCCAGTATTACCCCTTCGACACACCCAAGTGGATGGTTAGCAACCACAACGGTTGCCCCCGATTTCGGAACTTTTTCTAATGTGCCTTGCAAAAGCTGATATTCAATCCCCAACTTCTCCAATGTGAAACGAAGGAATTGCGTGGTATCACATCCTACTGGACGTTGAGCATAGAATTTGTCGAGTTGATTGAGCCCTGTTGCCCATTCTGCAACGGCTTCACCAATTCCAAATGGGGTTTTCCTTGGGATTTTGAATGGACTGCTTACTGTCATGCGAACCTCTAATCAATTTTTAAGAGCGTAAGTTTGGGAGTTCAACCATTTACATCTAATGCGCTTTAACTACCTAATCCATTGATGAACCGACTAATTAAGGCGCTTGAATGAGAGAACCTTACGTCTGCACATTTATGGAGGAGGCAAGGTTATGCTATGACGGAGAAGTGACAATTTGGCTTCGATTACAAGTCGAAAAAATGACAGTGTGGATTTCATTAAGGCAGCAAGATCATTTTGGATCTTCTTGCTTAGACGCAATAATCAGCAAAAGTGTGTAAAAATGTAACGATGATAAATTTTGAAACGCTAAAAAATAACTCAGTCGCAAAATGCTGAATAATTCATCGTACTTATATTTGAATATGCTAATTTAGATATGTGGCTCATGAGATAAGCCCATTTCCACACTAGTACAACATAATGATATCTCGCTTACTGCTGCTTGGATGGCGGGCATGTTAAGATTTCTTGCTCGCCAATTTACCCCTTCTTATATTTCCTCCTAGCTCTTCCATCTAGTTACCTTTTATCTTTAATCTTTCTTAAATATCTAATTTCCGTGCCTCATTACACTTGGCATTTGTACTTTTCATTTTTCGAAATGATGATGTAAATAAATCTGAAATAAATTACTGATTATAAAAGTGTTTCAACGTGTTTCTGCTTATTGAAACTTGATTGTTAATTAGGTCTCATGTCTATTGATATAAATATTTTTACCGCACGATGATGTTTTTGATTTCCCATCAGTTAAGCGTCATTAGAAGTGTAAAAGCTGGCTTGGATAAGCGGATTCAGCGGAGTAATCATGGGACGATTCATCAATAGATTTAAACTTTCAAATGTCATCATTGGCGCGCTTCTTTTTATTGGGCTGATTCCAGCTTTAATTTTAGGCTTATGGTCATCTGGATTGGCAGAAGAGGCGCTAAGAGAGCGTTCATATGATCAATTGGATACGGTTCGAAGTATTAAGCAATCGCAAATAGAAAACTTCTTTAAAGAGCGCGAAGGGGATATGGATGTTCTCACTGAAGTCGCCAACACTTTGCAACTGGAAGCATTTCGAAAGCTCAGCGCGGTTAATCAATCCCAAAGGCAACAGCTTGTTGATTACTTAGAACAACTCAAATCAGGTTTATCCCTTCTTGCAGAATCAAAGATGGCTGAAGAAGCTTTACAGATGTTTTCACATGCTTCCTACGGGGATGGGATGTGGGAGTTTCATGCCATTATGTTTGAAGATGAAATTGATGCGTATGTAAAGCATTTTGGTTGGTATGACGTCTTCATGATTACGCCAAATGGGCAAATCATGTACACCAGCGCTCGTGAATCGGACCTAGGACAAAATTTAGACTCTGAGATGTTAACTCATTCGGGTTTAGCAAAGGCATATCGCCAAGCGGTAGATAAGAACATCGATGAAGGGCAAGTTGTGGTCGGTGATTTTACCCTCTACGAGCCTTCTAATAATGAACCAGCTGGCTTCTTTCTTTCCGCAGTCAAAGACATATCCGGCAATGTGGCTGGGTATGTAGCGCTTCAATTCCCCATTAACAAGATTAACCACATTGTTAGCCAATCACAGGGAATGGGGAGTACAGGGGAAACCTATTTAGTGGGGCCTGATAAGCTCATGCGTTCTGACTCCAAGCTCGATCCTACAGGGCATTCTGTTGTAGCGTCTTTCAAAAACAACACCCAGGTAAATACCGATGCTGTAGAGATGGGGCTAGAAGGTCAAAGCGGACAAGGCATTTTCAAAGATTATAACGGTAACTTGGTATTATCTGTGTGGGACATCATCAATGTTTCAGATGAACTGAGTTGGGTTATGGTGACTGAAAAAGATGTTGCCGAATCATTTGTGCCTAAAAACAATGGTGGTATAGATTTTTATAGTCAGTACATAGAAAAGTATGGCTACTATGATCTCTTCTTAATCGAACCAAACGGTGAAGTTTTTTATACCGTAGCAAAAGAGTCGGACTACCAATCCAACATTCTGACAGGTGAGTATTCAGGTTCAAATTTAGGTGAACTCACTCGAAAAGTGTTAGATAACCAGCAATATCACATCGCGGACTTCGAACCTTACGCGCCATCTAATGGCGACCCTGCTGCGTTTATTGGTCAGCCAGTTTTGGATAACCAAGGCAACACCGTAATGGTGGTTGCACTTCAGTTATCGATAGATGCGATCAATAACGTCATGCAGCTAAGAACAGGAATGGGGGAGACCGGAGAGTCTTACTTAGTTGGACAAGACTTTCGCATGCGATCCAACTCGTTTTTAGATCCAGAAGGTAGGACAGTAAGCGCCTCATTTGCAGGGAACGTGAAAAACAATGGTGTTAAAACAGAAGCCACCATGGAAGCGTTCCAAGGCAAGTCCGGAGATAAAATCATCGAAGACTACAATGGCAATCGCGTCCTTTCCTCCTATTCGTCTTTAGATATTGGTGATTTTACTTGGGCATTAGTGGCAGAAGTCGATGAGTCGGAAGCTTTTTCGGCGGTGAATACCATTCGTACAAGCATCTGGACTCTACTGGCTATCACCGTGGTACTTACTGTTGGCTTTGCTATCTATCTCGCGAATACCATTAAGCGACCTCTTGGCGGCGAACCTAAAGAAATGATTCAATTAGCTCGGCAAATTGCTAATGGTGATTTAACGCATCATTTTGATCAGAAAGTCTCTTCCGAAACGCTGTATGGCGCATTGCGCGATATGTCTAAAAAGCTGACGGCGCTCATTGCTCATATTCAGCAGGCTTCGAATTCATTGGCGTCGACGGCGGAAGAAACATCCGTTGCGTCAGAGCAAACGACGACGGCGGTAAGCCATCAACATCAGGATACTGAAATGGTCGCGACGGCTATCAATCAAATGTCGAGCACGATAGCGGATGTTTCCAGAAGTACTGCCGGTGCTGCGAGTGCTGCACAAGATGCCCACACCAAGAGTAATTCAGGTCAGAAGGTATTAACCGATAGCGAAGCAGCCTTGAATCAACTGGTTGAAGATGTGAAATCCACGAATGAAAACATGCTCGAGCTCAAGAGTAAGAGTGGAGAAATTGGTCATGTGCTTACAGTGATTCAAGAAATTGCAGAGCAAACCAATCTCCTTGCATTGAATGCAGCCATTGAGGCGGCTCGTGCTGGTGAATCCGGAAGGGGTTTTGCCGTCGTTGCAGATGAAGTTAGAACCCTTGCTCAGCGCACGCAAACGTCCGCTTCTGATATTCAAACTATGATCACTGCCGTTCAAAAAGCCGCTGACTCAGCGACAAGTAATATGGCGAAAAGTAAAGAACAAGCCAATATCACTGCTGAGTTTTCCGAACGCACCAGGCAAGCATTTATTGAGATAACAGAGTCTATAGAGCAAATAGACGACATGATGACGCAAGTTTCAGCCGCGTCGGAGCAACAATCTCAAGTAACGGAAGAGGTGAATCAGAGTGTTTTACGCATCAGTGAGGCGTCTATGCAAACTGCCGCCAGTGCCGAACAGCTATCGGGTGCCAGCCAAGAAGTTGCCCAATCCGCTGAAAACCTGAGTGAATACACGCATCAGTTTAAGGTTTAG
This sequence comes from Vibrio sp. vnigr-6D03, assembly GCF_002835515.1. Classification (NCBI taxonomy): domain Bacteria; kingdom Pseudomonadati; phylum Pseudomonadota; class Gammaproteobacteria; order Vibrionales; family Vibrionaceae; genus Vibrio; species Vibrio sp. vnigr-6D03. The sequence continues at coordinate 237,379 of NZ_PIZL01000019.1, read as the reverse complement.
GTGCGATCAGTGGCTCAAAATTTTATTAATAAACAGTGATAAGCGTAGTTTTTTACAAAAGAATCAATTCCTGTTTTATCAATGATTGATAAGTTCTAACTTGAATAAAAAGACACATGGATAACAACGTGAAAATGAAAAATACAGTTTTGGTTTTAGGGATAGTAAGCGCATTTAATACTGCCGCCTCTTCTGATCAGCCAGTGAGAACCCCCACTTCACCGGAAAGAATTATCGGTGGTAGCAAATCCACCGAAGGTGAATGGCCGTTTATGGCGGCTTTAGTTGCTAAAGGAAAAGATGCCTTTTTAGGGCAATCATGTGGAGGAAGTTTCCTCGGTGATCGGTATGTTTTAACGGCTGCTCACTGTGTTGATGGGGTAAACCCTGAAGAGTTGGATGTCATCGTTGGAATTCATGATCTTAAAAAAGCGAGTTCTCAAGGAACTAGGGTTGGCATTCAAAGTATCTATTCACACGAGCTTTACAGCAACCAAACACTGAATTATGACGTTGCGGTTATTGAGCTCGACCAAGCGATTAACTCAGATAAAGTCTTACTCGCTGCTAATAACCAAGAGCCTTCTAATGGAGAAACCGTCACGGTTATTGGTTGGGGTAATCAGCAACCTAACAGTGATCTGAAAGGCATTTTCCCTTACGAACTGTATGATGTGGATTTGCCGATTGTTTCCCGTTCTACATGCAAAGCATTGGGTGGGTTATACAACAACATTAATCAAGCTGCTATATGTGCGGGCTTCTCCTATGGCGGAAAAGATGCTTGCCAAGGTGACAGTGGTGGTCCATTAGTTCAAGACCTCAATGGAACACCGACTCAAGTGGGCGTAGTCAGTTGGGGTGAAGGTTGTGCTCAAGCAGGAAAGTATGGGGTCTACGCAAACGTTGCTTACTTAAATAGTTGGATCAACGATCAAATGAATGGTGTCAGCTACCGCCAGAATGTGTACTTTGGCTTTAATCAAGCTGGAAACAAACTGTCTAAAACGGTGACGATTAAAAATAATGAATTGACCCCTTTTCGCGTATCCAGTGTCTCCTCTTCTGATACGAGTCAAATGAGAGTCATCGAGAACCAATGTGAGACAGCTGGCGATCTCCAACAAGGTGAAAGCTGTAATGTTAGCGTTGAAGTGACGGTTCCTTTAGGTAAAGGGGAATCTGAAATTATTGCAAGTACCACTCATGCTGATAAAAGCGAGTTGAAAACTAAATTACACACATATGGTTTAGTTGCCGCAAGCAGTGACGTGAAAAATGTTGCTGGGTTAGGAAGCGCTGTTTATGCGAACGCCTCACCGTGGGAAGTATATTCCACTGATACGTTAAAAGCAGGTAGCACACCACGAGGGCAGAGCTCTTTGCTGCGAATCGAAAATATAGAGAAAGGTGAGCTTACGTTTGACGCTAGAATATGGGCTCAAAAAGATCTAGGTTATTTCAAAATGTACGTGAATGGCCAATTTGAGTTTGAGTACTCGGGGCATGAAACGAGTTATTACTCCTATCGTGTGCCCCTGAGTCAAGACAATAATGATGTGATGTTTATCTATGAAAGAGGGGCCATCGGTTACTCTTCAGACTACGATACTGTGTACATCCAAAATATTAAATTGAGTACGCCTAATTCAGGATCTTCAGGTGGTAGCCTTTCGTTTGGCTGGCTCTTATTGCTATTGCCTTTCGCTATATTTAGAAATAGGAGAACACACCAGTGAAAATAGTAAAGATGCTCGTTGCTGCAATAGCTTTTACTGGGCTTGCAGGCTGCGCGATTGAGACCGCTCCAAATGTGTCCGTAAATACTGTTGAAGGGACGGTTGAGCCGTTGGTTTCATCAAAGCGTTGGGAGCATCTATTGATGTTCGTCGCGCAATCAACAGGGTGTACGGATGACAAAAGCTTTGAACTTCAAATTGATAAAGTGGAAGCGGGTAAAGTCAGTGTTAGTGTTATCCGAACAAAGCCGGACTATTGTAGAAGAGCACCGATGTACGAGGAATTTCAGCTCTCATTGCCTCCTCAATTGAAGGACGTAGAAGTCAAGGTGTTGAACCCAGAGGCGGTTACTTCCGTGAAATAATAGTCTGTATTATGTATGACTAATTTATTGCCTATAAAGCCATGCAGACGCATGGCTTTTGTCTTATCTAGGCAGAAAAAAGTATTTTGGCACAGTCTTTTACTCTAACTAACAATTGAACAGATGATTTAGTACCCAGCTTAACTATACTTTTATTTTGTGAAATAAAGGTGATTTTATGAAATCAAGGCTAATGCTTGTCTTTGCTATGATGTTCTTACCGAGCACTTCGTATTCGTATCAATGTGCGATCGAGATGTCGCCGATATCTTGCGAGAAGAGAACAGGGATTTTTATGAAGAACCCTGGTGGCATCGTTACTCAGTGGAATGAGCAGTCTCCTTACTTGGTTGAAGAGGGTGAACAGCTATCTGTCGCCGTCTGTCATTACAAAAATAGCAAAGCGTCAGAGAAGGTCATTTCTGATTATTCGGTTATTCCTACGATTATTGGCAGTGTCGGAAAGAATGCGTCTTTGCGAATCGATATCGTGAACAGTGCTAATATCGAAGTAAGCCAAAAACTTGTGATGGGAGAGGAGCTCCCAGAAGGTATTCCTAATAACAACCAATCACCGGCTTCAACTATTCCTGAGCGAGATATCGCCACTCCCGCCCTTATCTCTGACATCATTCATGGTGAGGTAAAAGAAGGGGTTCAAATTCAAGTTAACGTAGAGTCTTCCGCGAATGTTTACTTAACAGGAGTGGATTCTGAGCTCCATATTGGTAAAGCCAGTTTATTTGAAGAAGTCATTAACAAGCCAAGAGATGGTCAGCATTCTCACATTCACTTTGGCTGCTTGCAGTTGGATTTAGAAGACACAGCGAATGTTTATGGCACGAACTCAAGCCGTGTTTATATTCGGGATGGCCAGCTAGAAGATGAAAACATCGATTACACCTTGGAAATCTCGAGCGTTTTAGTGGAAAAAGAAAACGTGGCTAATGTTCACGCAAAAGAGCTACACATTTTTGATGGTGAACTTTCCGATGAAAGTCTTGATACTCAAAGCTTTTCAAGCTCCAATATTAGTTTGATTTTAGAAGATGTAGGTAATGCGTTTGTCGATAGTTTGCGTGTAATAGATGGAGAACTGGTGGATGAAGTATTAGATACATCGAACATACAGCACAGCTTAGTTTCTATCTCTCTAGAAAATGTGGCCAATGTTAGTGGTACGATGCTGCACATTCACGAAGGAGAGCTCCTAGATGAAGTCTTGGATGCCAATCACATTAATCATTCGAATATTTCTATTTCTGTTGAAGAGTCTGGTAATAGTGCAACGTATCAAGACGTATATATTCTTCAAGGCGAATTGATTGATGAAGTGATGGATATAGAAATGATTAATCATTCGCTGGTATCGGTTCATATAGAGGAAAGCGCCAACTCCAATGCGTTCAATACTGCAATCAAACACGGTGAGCTATTAGATGAGTCCATTGATGCTGGTGAGGTTAATCATTCAGGTATATCTATTGAGATTGAAGAATCGGGAAACGTGTTTGGCGGCGGAAAAACGCATATCGAATGGGGAGAGCTTGTTGATGAAGTGTTTGATATTGAAAGACACCTCAAGCACTCAAGAGTAAATATAGAGATTTCAGGTACAGCCAATAGCAATACAAAAGAGATTGAAATTCTTCAAGGAGAACTGCTTGATGAAACATTGGATGTACAGGACGTGGCTTCTGCACATATTTCTATAGATTTAAAACACTCTGGTAATGCAAAGACCGTTAATGCGCTAAGCATTCGCCATGGTGAGCTTGTCGATGAGGTATTCGATCACCGTTCTATATCGAATTCAGTGGTTAATGTTAGCCTGAACAATGTGGCAAATGCGGGTTCCAAAAGCAGTGTGGCTCAAGTCATCACATTGAATCACGCCGAACTTCTTGATGAAGTGGTGGATACTGAGATTTCAATGCTTTCAACGTCTGGACGAATTTCCGTGGAGCGTACTGCGAATGCGTACACAGAAGCTCTGAGTATAGATGTAGGCTCGTTAGCAGACCAATTTGTTGATGTGCCGAATGGCTCGACTCTCTCTTTCCATAAAGCCAATGCTGCACAGTGGATACAGAAATGAGATTCTTCTAGATGAAACCTTTCTGAAAACAGAGGACCAGAAAAGCAAAAAGCCTGAGAAGTGAAATCACTCTCAGGCTTTTCTTTATATGGTGGCCCCTCGCAGACTTGAACTGCGGACCAATCGATTATGAGTCGACTGCTCTAACCACTGAGCTAAGGGGCCAGTAGGTGGATGATTATAGGGGAAGCCTAAGGGTGTGTCTAGATAGTGAGGGGGTAATTTATGTCTAGTTTTTGCGCACTTAGAACACTAGAAACAAAAAAGGTGAGCAAGTGCTCACCTTTTATACATATTTGAGTTTTTATTACTCGTCCAAGAAGCTGCGAAGTGTTTCCGAGCGGCTTGGGTGACGAAGCTTGCGAAGTGCTTTTGCTTCAATCTGACGAATACGTTCACGTGTTACGTCAAACTGCTTACCCACTTCTTCAAGAGTATGGTCGGTATTCATATCAATACCAAAACGCATACGAAGTACTTTTGCTTCACGAGGTGTCAACCCTGCTAGTACATCTTTTGTTGCTACACGCAAACTTGTTGATGTAGCAGAATCGAGCGGTAGCTCAAGAGTTGTATCCTCGATAAAGTCACCAAGATGCGAATCTTCATCATCACCGATAGGCGTTTCCATCGAGATAGGCTCTTTCGCGATCTTAAGTACTTTACGTATCTTATCTTCAGGCATTTGCATGCGCTCTGCCAATTCCTCAGGAAGAGGTTCACGACCCATTTCCTGTAGCATTTGACGAGAGATACGATTCAACTTGTTGATCGTTTCAATCATGTGAACAGGGATACGGATTGTACGTGCCTGGTCAGCGATTGAACGTGTAATTGCCTGACGAATCCACCATGTAGCGTAAGTAGAGAACTTATAACCACGGCGATATTCGAATTTATCTACCGCTTTCATCAGACCGATATTACCTTCTTGAATCAAATCCAAGAACTGTAAACCACGGTTGGTGTATTTCTTCGCGATAGAAATAACAAGACGCAAGTTTGCTTCAACCATCTCTTTTTTCGCACGGCGAGCTTTCGCTTCACCAATAGACATGCGACGGCTGATGTCTTTAATGCTTTGAACCGGAAGAGATGTTTCTTCTTCAATGGTTTTTAGCTTCAAGATACTGCGGCGAATTTCTTCTTCGTTGCGTTTAATCTTCGCTGCGTAGGGTTTGTCTGAAGACAATACTTCATCTAACCACGCTTCTGAAGATTCATTACCTGTAAACAGAGCAACAAAAGATTTCTTTGGCATGTCACCGTATTCAACACACGAACGCATAATTAAGCGCTCTTGTGTGCGTACGCGATCCATAGAGGTGCGAAGCTCATTTACAAGGTAATCAAACTGTTTTGGAATCAAACGGAACTGACGGAAAATATCGAGTAGCTCGGTAGCAGTTTCACCCGCTAGAGCAACATCGCGACCTTGTTCGTTGATTTCAAGTTGAAGGTTTTGGTAAGCGTTGCGTAGCTCAGAGAATTTATCTGCGGCTAGCTCCGGGTCAATACCTGTATCTTCTTCTTCATCATCGTCGTCGTCAGAATCAGCTTCGTCTTTGTCTTCGTCTTCCAGATCTTTTTCTGCAAGCTCTGAACCGATGTGTGTTGCAGTCGGTGCAGCAGTTTCTTCGTCGTTAGGATCAACAAAACCAGAAATGATGTCGGTCAGGCGCAATTCTTCGGCTTGAACTTTGTCAAACTGCTCAAGTACATAAGAAATTGTGCCTGGGTATTCTGCAACTGAACACTGAACTTGGTTAATACCATCTTCAATGCGTTTTGCAATATCGATCTCGCCTTCACGAGTCAATAGTTCTACAGTACCCATTTCACGCATATACATACGGACAGGGTCTGTGGTGCGACCAATTTCACTTTCTACGCTAGAAAGTGCTGCAGCTGCAGCTTCAGCCGCATCTTCATCGGTGATGTTCGTGTCATCGTTCAGTGCTAGATCATCAGCATCAGGAGCAGTTTCAACTACTTTGATACCCATATCGTTGATCATCTGAATGATGTCTTCTACCTGTTCAGAATCGACAATCTCTTGAGGTAGGTGGTCATTTACTTCGGCGTAGGTCAGATAGCCTTTTTCCTTGCCTTTAATAACAAGTATTTTTAGCTGTGACTGCGGATTTTGATCCATAGACGATATCCAACTTCAGGTCTGGTGATGAGTTTAGTTTTGCGAAATGCAAACCGCCAATTTTATCAAAAAAAATAGCTGATGACTATGATAACTTAGCACATAATTTCACCGCTACATGGTGGTTATCTATGCCTTTAAGTCCAGCATTAGAGCGACGAGCTCTCTTTTTTCGTCGGGTGTTAGGCCGACACTTCTATCTTTCGCTTGTAGCGATTCAATTTGTTTTTCAACACACTGGGCAATAATGTTATCCAGTGAGTCGAGGAAAATGTCTTCCTGATTATCGTCTTCGAGTGGTACTTCCCAACCTGCGAGTCGTGATAACAGTGATCCGTTTTTCTCGTTACGCCAATGCTCAAGTAGCTGGCCAGTGTTGATATTGGGATGAGAACGGCATTTATCAAGTACTTCCTCAAATAAACTTAACCCCGGCAAGTTAATATGCCGTACGCTGGTCAAATCTGGTACTAACTCCACGTAATGTGGGTTCTGTAGAAGTAAGGCAATGACTTCACGCATTGGAGTACGTTTGATTTCTTTATGCGGGGCAGGGGGCTTTCCATCCTGTTTTGGTAAGGATGGTTTTTTGTAAATTCCCGTCTTTTGTCCCAACAGCTTTAATAGCTGATCTTGCATAGAGGTATCAGGCACTTTGTGTATTAAAGGTAGTGCCAATGCTTCTAATGCAGCTTTACCTTCATTGTTGCCGACATCTACTTGCGAAAGCAAATTGCTAAAAAGGTAATTAGAGAGAGGCTCGGCATTTTTCATTTGCTCTTCAAAAGCTTCTTTACCGTGTGCTCTAATGTAGCTGTCTGGGTCTTCCCCATCAGGAAGAAAAAGAAACTTTAGAATATTGCCGCTTTTTAAAAAGCTAAGCGCATTTTCTAATGCTCTCCAAGCCGCTTCTCGACCTGCTCTGTCTCCATCGTAACAACAAACGACCGTATTGGTTTGTCGGAACAGGAGTTGTAAATGATCGCCAGTGGTAGATGTACCTAGCGATGCGACGGAATAGTCGACCCCATATTGTGCCAAGGCAACCACATCCATGTAGCCTTCAACCACAAGTATTTGAGGCGGTTCTCGATAGGCTTGGAGTACCTCATACAATCCATAGAGCTCTTTACCTTTATGGAATATGGGGGTTTCTGGTGAATTGAGATACTTTGGTGTGCCATCACCAATGACTCGACCGCCAAAACCAATGACACGCCCACGCCTGTCTCTAATTGGGAACATGACGCGCCCACGAAAACGGTCATAGCGATTGCCCTTATCGTTTTCGATCAACATACCGCCGGAAACAAGCATGTCTTGATTCGTTTGAGATTGTCCGAAGTTTTTACGGACTAAATCCCATTCATCGGCGACATAACCGATCCCGAATTTCTGAACGACTTCTTTTGAAAGACCGCGGTCTTTTAAGTACTCAATGGCATGCTTGCTGCTTGATAGTTTTAATTGAGAACGATAAAACTGAGCAATGCTGCCCATCATGTCGTAGAGATTGCGCTTTTGCTCTGTATTGGCTTTTGGAGCTGAGCTGAAGCCACCTCCGCTCCGTTGCTCTCTTGGAACTTCTAATCCAAGATAGGAAGCAAGTTCTTCAATAGTTTCAACAAACTCTAAGCGTTCGTACTCCATAAGGAAGTCGATGGCATTACCATGCGCACCACAACCAAAACAGTGATAGAACTGCTTTTCTTGGCTTACGCTAAAAGATGGGGTCTTCTCGTTATGGAAGGGGCAGCAAGCACTGTAGTTTTTGCCTTTCTTTTTCAGCTTCACTCGAGCATCGACGATGTCTACGATATCAAGCCGCGCGAGGAGGTCATCAATAAAAGAACGAGGGATCTGTCCTGCCATAAAATCCAGAATATTGAATCAAAGAAAAGAAGAGGCTTGCAGATACAAACAAGCCGTGCACTCCAGAGGATAGCACGGCTTGTTGCAATTTGATTTGGGTTTAAGCCAATTTAGAGCGAACGAGTCCGCTGACTTTACCCATATCTGCGCGCCCTTGAATTTGCGGTTTAAGAACACCCATCACTTTACCCATGTCTTGCATGCCCGCAGGTTTTGATTCAGTAATAGCAGCATCAATCAGTGCAACTACTTCTTCTTCGGTTAGCGGTTGAGGCATAAAGTCCTCTAGTACAGTGATTTCAGTTTTCTCCGCGTCTGCAAGATCTTGACGACCAGCAGATTCAAATTGAGCGACTGAATCGCGACGTTGTTTAACCATTTTGGTCAGCACTGCAAGTATATCGTCGTCTGACAGAGTAATCCGTTCATCGACTTCACGTTGCTTAATGGCTGACAGAGCTAAACGAATTGTGCCAAGGCGCGGTTTGTCCTTGGCTTTCATCGCTAATTTTTGCTCATCTTTGAGTTTATCAATTAGAGCCATAACTTAATCCTTTTGGAGCAAGTTATTAGTACAGGCGAACGCGACGTGCGTTTTCGCGAGCTAGCTTCTTAGCGTGACGCTTTTGAGCTGCTGCTTTAGCGCGTTTGCGAACTGTAGTTGGTTTCTCATAGTGCTCACGACGACGCACTTCAGAAAGAATACCTGCTTTTTCGCAAGAGCGCTTAAAACGACGTAGAGCTACGTCGAACGGTTCGTTTTCACGTACTTTAACTACTGGCATATGCCTTTCACCTCAGGGGTTATTCGTTAATGCTGGTACCTTACCAACCCATCAGTAGTCTGAAGGGTCTTTAACCAGCTTGATCAAAAATGGTGCGGAATTTTAATCTGATCAGTTACCCTTTGTAAAGTATTATCGCCGTCAGAACTGGTTAATTTTTTTTCGTAGCGGTAAACTTGCCGCAATTCTAGCTAATACTGAGAACGTAATGCGCATTTTAGGTATAGAGACGTCCTGCGACGAAACAGGCATCGCCATTTACGATGACCATAAAGGGCTTTTAAGTCATAAGCTATATAGCCAAGTTAAACTTCATGCCGATTACGGTGGTGTTGTGCCAGAGCTTGCTTCTCGAGATCATGTAAAGAAAACCATTCCATTGATTAAAGAAGCACTAAAAGATGCTGGGTTAACATCAAAAGACATTGATGGCGTCGCATACACCGCCGGACCTGGTTTGGTCGGGGCTCTATTAGTGGGTGCAACGATTGGTCGCAGCGTAGCCTATGCATGGGGAGTACCAGCCGTTCCAGTGCATCATATGGAAGGTCACTTGCTGGCCCCAATGCTGGAAGATAATCCTCCTCCATTTCCTTTTGTGGCTTTGCTGGTTTCTGGTGGACACACCATGATGGTGGAAGTGAAGAGCATTGGTGAGTACCAAATTCTAGGCGAATCAATTGATGACGCGGCGGGTGAAGCGTTTGATAAAACTGCCAAATTAATGGGGCTAGATTACCCTGGTGGTCCATTGCTTTCTCGTTTGGCGGAAAACGGAACTCCGGGGCGATTTAAATTCCCGCGTCCGATGACTGATCGTCCAGGATTGGATATGAGTTTCTCAGGTCTTAAAACATTCGCGGCTAATACGATAGCGGCGAACGATAACGATGACCAAACCCGCGCCGACATTGCTTATGCGTTTCAAGAAGCGGTATGCGCAACCTTAGTGATTAAGTGCAAGCGAGCACTAGAACAAACGGGCATGAAGCGCATTGTTATTGCGGGTGGAGTGAGTGCAAACAAACAACTGCGGGCTGATCTCGAAACGTTAGCCAATAAAATTGGTGGGGAAGTGTATTACCCACGTACCGAATTCTGCACCGATAATGGTGCCATGATTGCTTATGCTGGTATGCAGCGTCTTAAGAATGATGAGGTGGCGGACTTATCGGTTTCAGCCAAGCCTCGTTGGCCAATTGATCAGCTAGATCCGATTCATTCATAATTACTAGGGTCAATAGACCCTAAGTGATTCACATATAGCGACCAGCAAATAACTGGTCGTTTCTGTAAGTTCCCAAGCTGCATTTAATCGGTGTTACTTGGGTATGCATTTTCTAAAGGATTCCTATGCCTACTTTCACCCGTCATGGTCAAACCATGCATTATCAAGATGTGGGTCAAGGCCCGGTTTTACTGTTTGGACACAGTTACCTGTGGGACAGCAATATGTGGGCACCTCAAATCGATGTGTTGAGTCAGCAATATCGTTGTATCGTGCCGGACTTATGGGCGCACGGTAAATCCGAAGCTTTGCCGCAGCAAACCTCCACGCTTCAAGACTACGCGTCAGATGTTTTGTCATTAATGGATAGCTTGGAGATTGAAGAGTTCAGTCTTATTGGGCTGTCTGTAGGCGGAATGTGGGGAACCGAAGTTGTCACATTAGCCCCATCTCGAGTGAAGGGTTTGGTGATTATGGACTCATTTGTTGGTCTAGAGCCGGAAATTACGCACGCCAAATATTTCGGAATGCTGGATGGTATCGCGCTCGCCCAATCGATACCTGAACCTATCTTGGAAGCAATTGTACCTTTGTTTTTCGCCAAAGATGCGGAAGTGGAGAACCCAGAGTTGGTCGCTAATTTCCGTCAGTCACTTTCTCGATTACAAGGTGAGGCGGCTGTTGATGTTACTCAAGTAGGACGAGTTGTATTTGGACGCCGTGATCAGTTTGAAGATATTGAAAAGTTTGCTTTACCCACACTCATTATGGTGGGCGATCAAGATAAGCCAAGACCTGTTTTCGAATCGTATTTGATGCAAGATGCTATTACAGGTAGTGAATTAACGGTTATCCCTAATGCGGGTCATATCAGTAATCTAGAGCAGCCAAGTTTTGTTAACGAAAAACTGATTAGCTTCTTAAATAAAGTCTACGGTTAAAATAGAGTTTACGGTTAAAATTCAGTGCTCGGTTAAGCTTTAGAAGAGGAGGTGCGGTCGCCAACCTTTGGTTCCGTACCTTCATATAAGCGCTTAATGTTTTGATGATGCCGTAAAATGATTAGGCAACACAGCATAGAGACAGGAAGTGTGTATTCCGGCCTAAACCACCATGTATAAAGCGGCGCAATGAGCGTAGTGAGAATAGATGCAACAGAAGAATAACGAGTAAAAAAGACAACCGTTACCCACGTTGCCATTAACATTCCCATTAAACCCAGCCCCATGGGTGCCATTGAACCCAGCGCCGTCGCCACGCCTTTTCCGCCTCTGAAATGGAAAAACAGCGGATACATATGACCTAAGCAAGCGGCAATGGCCACTATGCCCAAAATGACATCTTCTACCCCAAGGTACCAACTTAGCCAAACAGGAATGGTGCCTTTGAGCATATCGATAAGCAATACTGATACTGCAGCAAATTTAGAACCACTTCTGAGTACATTGGTCGCGCCAGGGTTATGAGAACCTGTTGTTCGAGGATCTGGGATTCGGAACAAGCGGCAAATTAAAACGGCACTAGAGATCGAACCTAACAAATAGGCGGAGATGATCATGATGAGTGCAGTGGGTGTCATGCTTGTCCTTAATTCACCAAAAGTAATGCTGATTAGGTTAGGAAAATCGAGTATATTCTACGGGTTTTTACCTCAAATGGGTATCCGACCTGTAAACGATAAAGGAAGAATAATGGCTTTAGACAAAGTATTCATCGAACAATTGGAAGTGATTACCACTATTGGGGTTTACGACTGGGAACAAGAAATAAAACAAAAATTGGTTCTGGATATTGAAATGGCGCACGATAATCAGCCTGCAGGAAAGAGTGACGATGTCGCTGATGCCCTTGATTATGCTCAAGTGAGCGGAGCGGTATTAGAGCATATTGAAAAAGGTCGATTTTTGTTGGTAGAACGTGTGGCTGAAGAAGTGGCAGAGTTAATTATGTCCCAATTCTCAGTGCCTTGGGTAAAAATTCGCCTAGCTAAGCCTGGTGCGGTTCCTCAAGCAAAAAGCGTTGGGGTTGTGATCGAACGAGGTCAAGCATGATCGTCACCTATATAGGTGTAGGGTCAAATATTGAACCGGTGAAGCATGTTCAAGCTGCTGTGTCAGAGTTACGTCAACTTGGCGAACAATTGCGGGTTTCAACTGTCTATGAATGTGCTTCGGTTGGATTTGAAAGTCGTCCTTTCTATAACCTAGTCGTCGAGATGAAAACGCCGTTAAATCTTGACGATTTAGCGGCTAAGTTACGAGAATCCGAAATTCGCTGGGGGCGAAACCCTGACGCAAAAAAAATGCAAGATCGTACATTAGATCTGGACATTATTTTGTATGGCGACATCGTTTCGAGTACGCCATCTTTACCACGCGAAGACATTTATAAATACGCGTTTGTTATTCAGCCTATGTATGAGCTTTGTCCTCATTTAGTGATCCCAAATGATGGCAGAACCGTTACGCAGGTTTGGCAAACAATGGATAATTTAGATTCACTGACGCCAGTGAATCCTTTTGATAGCGATTTTAATCAATGAGTTATTTTGAAGCTTTTATGTTGGCCTTAATTCAAGGTCTAACAGAATTCCTTCCTATTTCCAGTTCTGCCCATTTAATTTTGCCTTCCGCCATTCTTGGTTGGGAAGATCAAGGCTTAGCATTTGACGTTGCCGTGCACGTAGGGACGTTACTTGCTGTTGTAATTTATTTTCGTAAAGAAGTCGTCACCCTTTTTGCTGCATTGTTTGCGTCCATTTTTAAAGGCGACAGAAGTAAAGAAGCTAAACTGGCGTGGATGATTGTTATTGCCACGATTCCGGCCTGCGTGTTTGGTTTGTTTATGAAAGACATCATTGAAATCTACTTACGTAGTGCTTGGGTCATCGCAACGACGACCATCGTCTTTGCCTTGCTGCTATGGTGGGTGGATAAAAATGCTCCGCTTAAAGATGATGAATACGCTGCCGATTGGAAGAAATCTGTCTTCATTGGTGTATCCCAAGCATTAGCAATGATTCCGGGGACATCGCGCTCTGGGGCAACGATTACCGCAGCACTGTATCTTGGCTTTACTCGTGAAGCAGCGGCGCGTTTTTCATTCTTAATGTCTATTCCAATCATCACATTGGCAGGCGGTTACCTAGGTATGAAATTGGTCACCAGTGGTGAGCCTGTGCATATGGGATTCCTATTAACGGGTATTGTGACCTCGTTCATCAGCGCTTATATCTGTATTCATTTCTTTTTGAAACTGATTTCCAAAATGGGTATGACACCATTTGTTATATACCGTTTGATCCTTGGATTTGGACTGATAGCATTTTTGTTGTTGAACTAAAATATGACTATTTAGAAATAAGCTCAAAAAAAGCGGTCGATAATTCGACCGCTTTTTGTTGGAAATTTAGATAGGTGATTGGGTATATATCAATCGTTATTTTTAGCTTCTACGTTTAATATTTTTGCGATAGACGCCTGATAAGACACTTCCAACGACTCTCGGCTGTGGCAGCGCACGCCTAAATCATTGAGCACCCCATCGCCAATACCGTAAATCCAACCGTGAATTTGAACTTCCTGACCGCGCTCCCACGCTGAGTGCATGATGGTCGAATTGCCTAGGTTGTAGACTTGCTCGGCCACGTTAATTTCACACAGCTTGTTTGACCACTCTTCACGAGGAAGACTGCCCAACCAATTTCTGTGTTTTAGGTACAAATCTCGAATATGCAGCAACCAGTTATTGATAAGCCCTAGCTGAGGGTTTTCTATTGCCGCATTAACGCCACCACAACCATAGTGCCCACATACAATAATATGTTTTACCTTGAGTACATCTACAGCGTATTGCACAACGGATAAACAGTTTAGGTCGGTGTGAATCACTTGGTTGGCGACATTGCGATGAACAAACAATTCACCAGAGGCTAAACCAGTCAGTTGTTCAGCGGGAACGCGGCTATCAGAACAGCCTATCCAAAGGTATTCGGGGTGCTGGGCTTCAGCGAGATTGGTAAAAAACTCAGGCTTTTCAGATTTGATGGTTTGGGCCCAAGAAGAGTTATTATTAAATAACTGTTTGATATCCGGCATGCTACATTTCCTTTTTATTTGCGCCACTATACACAAGCTTGACGTCTCATACCTCTTTCAAATCAATGTTCTTGATGATTTTGTGACTGGTCAGATTAGCATTTTGTTAATAATAGAAACGTTTTATTACTCTTTTTTCATATCTCGTATGCATTGGTAGCAAACGTTTGCATTTGTTTTATAAATTATTCATAACCAATTTCGTCATGACATTGTGAAATGGTCGTGTGATTTGCGTCACTCAATGGTAAAATCCGCCCGCATTTCTATCCATGCAGGAGCAATATTTTGACTGGAAATCGATTCGCGGATTGGAATCTGAAGGGTGATCTATTTGGTGGTGTCACCACGGCTATTATCTCATTGCCACTGGCGCTTGCATTTGGTGTTGCATCTGGAGCTGGCGCTGAAGCTGGGCTTTGGGGGGCGATACTGGTTGGTCTGTTTGCTGCTTTGTTTGGCGGTTCATCTAGCCTGATCTCGGAACCTACGGGTCCTATGACCGTTATTATGACGGCAGTATTGACCACTATGACCGCGAAATACCCAGAAAGTGGGATGGCGATGACGTTTACCGTTGTCATGATGGCGGGCGCATTTCAAATCATGCTCGGAACGCTCAAGCTGGGCAAATACGTTACCCTCATGCCTTACAGTGTTATCTCCGGCTTTATGTCGGGCATTGGTGTGATACTTATCATTTTACAGCTTTCGCCATTGTTAGGTCATCCAGCGCCATCGGGTGGAGTCACCGGTACGTTGAGTGCTTTACCTGATATGGTTTCAGGGATGAAGTTCAGTGAGCTGTTCCTTGGGATACTGACCCTTGGTATCTTATTCTTCTTCCCTAAAAAGTATCGCCGATATGTTCCTGCTCAGCTCGTTGCTTTGGTGGCGGTAACACTTCTTTCTGTAATCATTTTCGATTTCGATAGTATTCGTCGAATTGGTGAAATCCCTGCCGGTTTGCCTTCTTTTGTTATTCCAACCATAAATGCTGAAGTCTTTACCACCATGGTGATCGATGCATTGGTACTGGGTACGCTTGGGTGTATTGATACTTTGTTGACCGCCGTTATTGGTGATTCATTGACTCGTAAAGAGCATGACTCCGACAAAGAGTTACGAGGTCAGGGACTTGCAAACATGATTTCTGGTCTGTTTGGTGCTTTGCCTGGTGCAGGTGCAACCATGGGAACCGTAACTAACATTCAAGTTGGCGCACGTTCACCGCTCTCTGGCGTTATACGTGCGCTTGTTTTAGCGCTGGTGGTGCTGGTTGCGAGCGGATTGACAGAGCCGATTCCAATGGCGGTATTGGCAGGTATCGCAGTGTATGTTGGTTTTAATATTCTAGATTGGAGTTTCATTCAGCGAGCGCATAAAGTCAGTGTCCAAGGTATGGCCATCATGTACGGTGTTATGCTTCTCACCGTATTTGTTGACTTGATAGTTGCAGTAGGGCTCGGTGTATTCATTTCAAATATCATAATTATTGAAAGGCTGAGCCGTGAACAAGCACGCCAAGTAAAAGCCATCAGTGATGCCGATGAAGATGATGTGCCACTTACCGACAGCGAGAGAAAGTTGCTAGATAGTGCGAACAGCAAGGTTTTGTTCTTCTATCTGTCTGGTCCTATGATTTTCAGTGTATCGAAGGCGATATCACGCCAGCACAGCAGCATTTCCGATTATGAAGTGATGATTTTGGATTTAACCGACGTTCCAATGATCGATGTTACGGTTGGCTTAGCGTTGGAAAATGCCATTAAAGATGCCAAAGACGCTGACTGTGAAGTGTATTTGTTATGTCCAAATGAACGCACTCGTCAGCAACTTGAAAAGTTCCACGTTCTTGAGTTGGTGGACGATGGAAATACCTTCTCTTTCCGCTATGAGGCATTAAAATCAGCTGTGAAATACGTTCGAAAAGCGGATTTTGAATAACAGAGTTTGAAACAATAAAAAAAGCGCAGCCAACGAGCTGCGCTTTTTATTTGAGCAATAGACTTGAAAAGTTGACACATCGTCAGCATTTCCTTTTGGTTATCTTCGAAAAGAGCGCGGCAAGCATGTACGCATTAGAAATAGAACAACTTAGAAAAACCTATGCGGGTGGGTTTGAAGCTTTAAAGGGCATCAGTTTGAATGTCGAAAAAGGCGATTTTTACGCACTTCTCGGTCCTAATGGGGCGGGGAAGTCGACAACCATTGGAATTATCACCTCTCTCGTAAACAAAAGTTCAGGGAACGTGAAAGTCTTTGGGCACGATATTGATTCACACCTAGAGCTGGCTAAACAAAATTTAGGTCTAGTACCGCAAGAATTTAACTTCAACCAGTTTGAAACGGTTGAGCAAATCGTATTGCAACAAGCGGGATACTATGGTGTAAGCAAAGGGTTGGCCAAAGAGCGTGCGCAGAAATACCTGACGAAACTCGATTTGTGGGAAAAACGCGAAGAGCGAGCTCGAAACCTTTCTGGAGGGATGAAGCGCCGTTTAATGATCGCAAGGGCATTGATGCATGAGCCGCAATTATTGATTTTGGATGAACCAACCGCGGGGGTCGATATTGAGTTGCGACGCTCGATGTGGGATTTCCTAAAAGAAATCAACGAGCAAGGTATTACCATTATTTTGACAACGCATTATTTAGAAGAGGCTGAAATGCTGTGTCGCAATATTGGCATTATCAATCGCGGTGAGTTGATTGAAAACACGACGATGAAAGATCTACTCAATAAGCTTCATGTTGAAACCTTTATTTTGGATTTAGAGCATGGCGCTAAAGTGCCTGAGCTTACTGGTGTTAATTCTCAGAGCTTAGTGAATGACTCCTTGGAGATTGAATTAGAAAAAACGGAAGGGTTGAATCATGTATTCACTCAACTGACAGAAAGTGGTGTTCATGTGCTCTCAATGCGCAATAAAGCCAATCGACTGGAAGAGCTGTTTGTGACCATTGTAAGAGAGCAGGGGTAAAGACATGTATCAACTGTATTGGACAGCGTTCCAAAGCCTACTCGCGAAAGAAGTGAATCGTTTCATGCGGATCTGGGTACAAACTCTGGTTCCGCCAGCAATCACTATGACACTATATTTCATTATATTTGGTAGCCTGATTGGTTCAAGAATTGGTGAAATGGGCGGATTTTCCTATATGGAATACATTGTCCCCGGTCTTATCATGATGTCGGTGATCACTAACTCCTATTCTAATGTTGCCTCTTCATTTTTTAGTGCGAAATTCCAGAAAAATATCGAAGAGCTGTTGGTCGCACCAGTGCCCAATTATGTGATTATTGCAGGCTTTGTGATGGGAGGCGTGGTTCGTGGCTTATTGGTTGGCGCAATAGTTACCTTGGTTTCACTGTTTTTTGTCGATCTTCAAGTTGAGCATTGGGGCATTATTATTGCCACCGTTTTTCTCACCTCAGTTGTGTTCTCATTAGGTGGGCTCATCAACGCAGTATTTGCAGGTACATTTGATGATATTTCCATTATCCCTACATTCGTTCTAACGCCGCTAACCTATTTAGGTGGTGTGTTTTACTCCATCAGCTTGCTTCCAGAGTTTTGGCAGGGAGTGTCGAAAATTAACCCCATTGTTTACATGGTAAATGCCTTTCGTTACGGCTTTTTAGGTGTGTCGGATGTTGGTATTGCGACTTCTTTTGGAGTTTTAGGCGTTTTCATCATTGGCTTGTACGCCGTGGCGCATTATTTGGTTGCTAAAGGGATAGGGCTGCGAAGCTAATCTATCAATGACGTTTGCTCAAGTGAGCGTGTTTTAGAGCATGATAGCTTCTAGAAGCATTAAATATAAAACGGGTCGCCTGAGCGACCCGTTTTTGTCATTTATGTAATTGAACCAGAAGACTTTTGCTTACGCCTTAAGATAAAAAGTGATTACTCACCTTTATCTCTTATTACTCGCTTTTGTCTTCACTGCTCTCTTTTACATCGTTTGTCAGTTCAAATACTTGATTGTCAATCAAGCGAGCTTTTCCTAAGTAGGCAGAAATTAGGATGACAGCTTGAGACGATTCACTCGTAATAGGTTGAAGCGTTTGAGCGTCCCGAATAAAAATTTCATCAGGCTGCAAGTCGGCAGCGCGCAACTGATCATTGGCATCTTCGATGATGGAAGCGTAATCATCTCGCCCGCCACGAATTTGGCTGCTGATCCAGCGCATGGTACGAGCAACGACAGGTGCTCTCTGACGTTCGTCAATGGTAAGTAAAGAGTTACGAGAACTCATTGCCAAACCATCCATTTCACGGACGGTAGGTACACCAATAATCTCAATATCCATGGCGAGATCGATGACCATTTGACGGATAATGCCAAGTTGTTGAAAGTCTTTTTCGCCAAAGCATGCGATATCTGGCTGAACAATGTTGAACAACTTAGCAACGATGGTTGATACGCCTTTGAAATGTCCTGGGCGCGATGCGCCTTCAAGCATATGAGACAGCCCTGGAACTTCTACATATGTTTGTTTATCGAGACCTTCCGGATACATGATTTCCGGTGTTGGCGTAAACACAAACTCGACCGATTCACCGTTCAGCTTGCTCAAGTCTTCTTCAAGCGTGCGCGGGTAGTTATTTAAGTCGTCCGTACGTTCAAATTGCATCGGGTTAACAAAAATACTCGCCACCACAATGTCGGCATGCTCACGAGCCTTTCTCACAAGCGTAAGATGCCCTTCGTGCAAGTTGCCCATGGTTGGAACAAATGCAATACGACGACCATCGCGTTTACACTGTTTGATTTGTTCTCTAAGGGATGCAATATCAGTGAAAGTTTGCATTATGTTTCCTTACTCAAAGGTGTGCTCGACACCTGGGAAAATCTGATTTTGTACATCGTCCTTGTACTTCGTAATGGCTTTACGAATATCACCAGTTTCAGCTAGGAAGTTCTTGGAGAATTTTGGCATGTAGTTGGCTGCAATACCAAACATATCATGCATCACTAATATTTGACCGTCAGTATCCGGACCCGCACCAATACCAATCACTGGAATCGTTAGGCTTTCGGTAATACGCTTCGCAAGAGAGGCTGGAACGCATTCCAGCACTAGAAGTTGTGCACCTGCGTTTTGGAGAGCAATCGCATCCTGTACCATTTGCTCGGCACGCTCGGCATCACGACCTTGAATTTTAAAGCCACCAAAAATATTGACAGATTGCGGAGTCAAACCAAGGTGAGCGCAGACAGGTACAGAGCGTTCTGTCAACATGCTGATGGTATCAGCGAGCCAAGTTCCGCCTTCAACTTTGACCATGTTTGCTCCCGCTTGCATGAGCTTAGCGGCGTTTTCACAAGCTTGCTCAGGGGTTGCATAAGTCATGAACGGCATGTCAGCCAGCAAAAGACTGCTTGGGCTTCCAGCACGTACACATCGAGTATGGTAAGCAATGTCATCAATGGTGACGGGCAATGTCGAGCTTTCACCTTGGAGTACCATTCCCAATGAATCACCAACCAAAAGCAGTGGCATTTCTTGCTCTTCAAACAATTGGGCGAAGCTGGCATCGTACGCAGTCGATGTCGCGAATTTTTGACCTTCTTGCTTCCAGGTCATGAGCGTATTAATAGTGACGTTTTTCATTTTATATCCTTATTAGGGGCAACTTATGACGACCAGATGTTGAGACCATTACGGTCAGTTTGCTCCAACAATGTCTGCAGTTGCGTCCCGTCAGGGAGAGTTAAACGTGGTGCGATTTCAGCGAGTGGGTAGAGAACAAATTCTCTTACCTTCATTCCATAGTGTGGAACGGTGAGACGCTCTGAATCGATCACCTCATTGCCGTATAAGATGATATCCAAATCGAGGGTTCTTGGTCCCCATCGCTCATCTTTACGGACACGCCCTTGCTCAAGCTCGATTGTTTGAGTGCAATCGAGAAGTTCAAGTGGCGTCAAACTGGTTTTTATTTCAACCACGGCATTGATGTAGTCGGGTTGATTCTGTGGTCCCATTGGCGTACTGCTATACAGGGAAGAAGTGCAAACAAATTCTGAATTTGGAATGTCTTTAAGCGCTTCGATTCCCTGTTTTGCCTGAGTGACGGGATCAGATAAATTGCTGCCAACAGCGATGTATACTGTAATCATTCCTGTGGCTTTCTTTTTTTGTTTCTGTACGTCTTACGTCGGCGCTGCCCAGTACTTGAACCGCCTAATTCGTTCACCATAGCTTGGCGCATATTGCGACCTGCATTTTGGTAAGTTTGCCACCATTTCGCCAACTCTTTGGTGTCACCTTGCTCGACTTCACCACGCATTTCAAGGAAATCAAAACCCGCACGGAACTTGTTCAACTCAAGTAGGCGAGTTGCTCGTTTACCATTACGTCTTAGCAATCGTAGCTGGAGCTGCCATATCTCTCGAATGGTTGCAGTGTGGCGTCTTGGTATCGCAAGACTTCTAACTTGTTCATCTAGAATCATATTACTGGCTTCCATGATGGCGTCGTAGTAAGCGAAATTTCGCTTTTCCATCAATCGTTCAGCAAGTTGATTCAGTGGGTACCAAAGTAACGCTGCAAACATGAAGGCAGGGTTGATTCGTTTGCCATCTTGGATGCGCTTGTCTGTAGATTCCAATACTAGCTCAATCATTTTTTCGGTTGGGCTTTCTTGTTCTTCAGTAAATTCGCGAGCAATTTCAGGGAACAATGGTTGGAAAAGATCGTACTCACGTAACAAGTGGTAGGTTTCCAATCCATAGCCTGATTGCAGCAGTTTTAGTGACTCTTCAAACAATCGCGCTGCTGGGATGTCTTGCAGTAAGTGCGCCAGCTCTTTGATTGGAGCTGCCGTGCCTTCGCAGATATCCATGTCCAACTTAGCGGCAAAACGAACAGCACGAAGCATTCGAACCGGATCTTCTCGGTAGCGTGTTTCTGGATCGCCGATGAGGCGGATTAGCCCATCATCAAGATCATCAATACCGCCAGCATAATCATGGATACTGTAATCGGCAATGTTGTAATACATTGCATTTACAGTGAAATCACGTCGTTCAGCGTCTTCATCTATGGTGCCATACACATTATCACGAAGCAGCATGCCTTCTTTAGACTGCGCAGCAACGTTTTTAGTCGGTTCTTGATGATGACCACGGAAAGTGGCAACTTCTATGATATCGCGCCCAAACATAATGTGCGCAAGGCGGAATCTACGACCAATTAAACGGCAGTTTCTGAACAGGCTTTTTATCTGTTCTGGAGTGGCGTTCGTCGCGATATCAAAATCTTTTGGCTGTTCGCCTAATAAAAGGTCACGTACACCACCACCTACCAGAAACGCATCGTATCCAGCATTATGCAGGCGGTAGAGCACTTTCAGTGCATTGTCGCTTATCTGTTTGCGAGAAATGTTGTGATCTTCTCGTGTAATAATATTCAGAGTAATTTCTCCGTTTGAGCGACTATTTTGTTGGCCCTTGCTGGTAAGGATTTTACGGCAAAAGCGAGTAACTTGACTAAAAATAGCCCACCTCTATTACGTTTGTGCTCAAAAATTGCGGCTAATAATAGCTTAGCTGTCCTTGTTTGAGAATGGGGACGTGATTTTGATCTTGTCTGGTAACTGTTTTAAGTGCCAGTTTTCGATGCCCCATTGCAGTATTTCTTCTTGAGTAGCTTGCTCTAATTCTTTTGTAATATCAAAGCCTAAGAAGCTCATTGCTAGCAATGTTTCAGGTTTGGGATCGTCTTGAAGAATACCCTCTGCACGATTCTGCTTTGAGAGCTTATTTCCTCTATCATCAACGGCTAACGGCAGGTGTAAGTATTGAATCGGTGTTTTTTTAAGCATTTGATATAAGCTGATTTGGCGACCTGTAGGTTCGATTAAGTCAGCTCCGCGAACCACTTCCGTTACGCCCTGATGAATGTCATCTAAAACAACCGCAAGGTTATAAGCAAATAAACCGTCCCGTCGCTTAATAATAAAGTCCTCTTGCGCTAAAGAGGCTGGAATGGGTATTGAACCGTGTCGCAAATCGTTGAACTCAGTCACAGGGTGCGTCATGGTAAGTCGCACGGCACAGGGTTGATCGTTGAGCAATTTTTTTGCTCTGCAAGTACCAGGATAAAAACCACCCGCTTCTTTTATCTGCTTTCGGCTACACTCGCAGTAATATGCCACTCCATCTTTTAACCACTGATCTATTTGCGCTTGGTAAGCGTTGTGGCGTTGGCTTTGATAAATGACTTCGTCATCCCAAAATAGGTGATATTTTTCGAGAGTCGATAGAATCAAACCAGCCGCGCCAACCATTTCTCTGGGCGGATCGAGATCTTCCATTCGAACCAACCACTTTCCATGTAAAGACTTAGCTTGGAAGTAGCTGCCCAAAGCGGCAATAAGTGAGCCAAAATGAAGAGGGCCAGATGGGGATGGGGCAAAGCGCCCTATGTAATTGGATTTACTCATGGTATTCATCAAAAAAGGGAGCGAATCGGCTCCCTTTTATCCTTGCTTTAGCGCAGCTGAATTAGCCTTGCATTTGTCTTTCTTTCATTTCAGCAAGCGTTTTACAATCGATACACAAATCAGCAGTTGGGCGAGCTTCTAATCGACGGATGCCAATTTCAACACCACAAGATTCACAGTAACCAAAGTCACCATCTTCGATTTTATCAAGCGTCTTCTCAATTTTTTTAATTAGGCGGCGCTCACGATCTCGGTTACGCAGCTCTAAACTAAATTCTTCTTCTTGCGAAGCACGGTCAACAGGATCTGGAAAGTTTGATGCTTCATCTTGCATGTGATGCACAGTGCGATCGACTTCTTCCCTGAGCTGATTGCGCCAAGCTTCTAAAATTTTTGTAAAGTGAGCTAACTGGTCAGGTGACATGTACTCTTCACCTGGCTTTTCTTGGTAAGGCTCAACCCCTGCAATTGCTAGGATGCCTAGCGTTTTTCTTTTGTTACTTTCTGGCATACAGCATCTCCTACTTACACCTTTTTGACTGACCAGCAGACAAATTAAGGCGGGTATCTATAGCAGAAAGAAAAGCTGGTGGCAATGACTCGTAATGGTGGGCCCTTGCCATTGTGAAGTTCGCATCATTTTTCATTGTTGTTGATAAATTCAACATTTTGAATCAGTTGCATTTCACGTTCAGAGAGTTTGGCTTTGTAGCACAATATCTCCACGCCACTTTCTTTCGCTTGATTTAACAGTTGTGAATATTTCGCATCTATATGGTGTGCTGAAGACACTTTTTCAATACCAGTATGTAAAACAGTAAAAAAAAGTACGGCTCTGCTTCCATTTTTTGAGACTTCCATCAACTCGCGAAGGTGCTTTTGTCCTCGCGTTGTGACTGCATCAGGAAAATAGCCTTGTCCATTTTCCTCTAATAAAGTCACACTTTTCACTTCAATATAGCACTTCGGGCGATCTTCGCTTTCTAGAAGGACATCAATACGGCTGTTTTCACTACCATATTTCACCTCTGTTCTTAAAGAGTCGTACCCAATTAGCTCTGGAATGCGACCTTGTTTGATTGCTTCAACCACCAATGCATTGGGTTTAGCTGTATTGATGCATATCATGTCGCCTTGAGCATTTTGTGAAAGCTCCCAACTGTATGGGTATTTTCTTTTCGGGTTATCGGATACGGAATACCAAATCGTATTGCCGGGATCGGCGCAACCGGTCATTGCGCCTGTATTGGCGCAATGGATGGTGGTAACGGAGCCGTCTTCCAGTTCTATATCCGCCAGAAAGCGTTTGTATCTTTTGATCAACGTTGCACGTTGTAACGGTGAAGTAAATTCCATAAGTCGTCGTTTGGGGTTTGATACTGTTATTATGTACAATGCTTTGGTGAGAACTCACTGTATTTAAAAACGAATGACTTTACCGTGTGTCATTTAAAAATACGTTATTAAAGAGCACGTGAGTATCATGTCTCACCTTGCATCAAGAATACGGTTTGTAAACCAAACCCATTACAGCACAAGGATCTCTCATTGTCACAATCCTCTAAGTTACCGCTCCCGATAGAAGCCGTTCTTCCTGAATTGTTGGTTGCGTTAAGAACACAAAACCAAGTGGTGCTAAAAGCTGAGCCAGGGGCTGGGAAATCAACTCATCTGCCTCTACAGCTGCTTAAGCAAAATGTGGTGGAAGGCAAAATTATCATGCTGGAACCTCGGCGATTGGCTGCGCGGAACATTGCCACTTATCTCGCTAAGCAATTAGGAGAGAAGGTAGGTGAGACCGTTGGGTACCGTGTCCGTGGAGAAAAGAGAACAAGCAAAAACACGCGTTTAGAAGTGGTTACTGAAGGTATTTTGACACGGATGATTCAGTCTGATTCGGAGCTGACTGGTGTTGCGATGGTCATTTTTGATGAATTCCATGAGCGCAGTATCCACGCGGACACCAGTTTGGCATTTTGCTTGGAGATCCAAGAAGTATTTAGAGAAGACCTAACATTGCTTGTTATGTCTGCGACACTTGATGAAATGGCGTTAAAGGGGTTGTTGCCTTCGGCTTCTTATATTGAATCTGACGGGCGAGGCTACCCTATTGAATACCGATATGCGCCGCTGATGCCCAATGACAGGCTGACAACAGCTGTGGCAAAACAGGTTCGCTCTCTTCTTAGTAGTGAAGACGGGTCTATCTTGGTTTTTTTACCGGGAGCTGGTGCTATCAACCAAGTTATGGAATCGCTGAATGAACTTGATTCTGACGTAGATGTATTCCCGTTATTTGGTCAATTAACGTTTGCTGAGCAGCAACTGGCTATTTCTCCTGCAGAGCAGGGAAAAAGAAAGGTTGTGTTAGCGACGAATATTGCGGAAACCAGTTTAACCATTGAGGGAATTCGCATTGTTATCGACAGCGGGTTGGAGCGTTTTGCCAGTTTTCAGTTAAAAACAGGCATCACTCGATTAGAACAACAAAGGATTGCGCAGTCCTCTGCTCATCAACGTGCCGGTCGTGCTGGTAGGCTAGAACCCGGTATTTGTGTACGTATGTACAGCGAGCAGCAATTCAAGCAACAACCTAAAGTACCAGAGCCAGAAATCCTTCGGAGCGACTTGTCTTCTGTGTTGCTCGAAATGTTTCAATGGGGGAGTGACGCATTTTCTTACTCGCATTGGCTTAATGTACCAACCAAAGCTGCCATTGATACAGCAAAAGATCTGCTCAATCAGCTCGGTTTACTGAGTGATTCTGGCACGCTGTCTGAGCTAGGAAAACAGGCGCAGGCGCTGGGAACCGACCCAAGGACTGCTGCCATGTTATTAAAAGCCCATTCGAAAGGAGCTGCCTATTTGCAGTGTGCCGTAACGCTAACGGCTTTGATAGAAGAACCAGAGCGGCAAGGTGATAACTTGATGCATGCCTTGCAGCGTTTTAAAGACGGGCATCACCAAAAACAAAAGAAAGTACAAACCAGAATGTCGAGTTTAGCTGCTAGGTTTAGCTCGGTTTTAAAAGGGAGTGCTGATGAATCACTTGCAGGTGAATGTCTTTGCTGGGCTTACCCCGACAGAATCGCTAGGCAAAGAAAAACAGAAAGTGAGAACTACCTATTGGCGAACGGGCATGGCGCGCAAGTCGATTCATTGTCTTCGTTAGTGAAAAGTGAGTACTTGGTTGTCGTGGATCTGATGAAAAACCATCGCAGTGACAGCCAAGTGTATCTTGCTTGTCCGTTGGATGTTGTACCTAAAAATAGAGTGAATCAAGCCACTTATGTGTATTGGGATGACAAAAAAGGAGAGCTTTTAGCAGAGGAAAGGCTGCAGATAGGTGCTATTGTGCTAGAAAGCAAACCAACCCAAAACATCAGTGAGCAACAAAAGTCCAACGCATTGTTGGATTACATCCGTGAAAGGGGCACTCATGCTCTCCCTTGGTCGGACAAATCTGAGCGTTTACTTCAACGTATTCGATGCGGTCAGGCATGGATTGAGGAAGAAACATGGCCTGACGTCTCAGATTCGGGCTTGCTTGATAATCTGACAGAGTGGCTGTTGCCATTTATGAACGGTGTTTCTAACATGAAGACCCTAAAAAAGGTCGATATACACCAAGCGCTCACTGCCTACTTAGGTTGGCCATTGAACCAGAAAATCGATGAGTGGCTACCGGAGCGTTATACATTGCCTACAGGGCAAAGTCGGCAAATTGATTATCAAGAAGGAAAGCCGCCAATGCTTTCAGTCAGAGTACAGGAGGTGTTTGGTGAACAAGCTTCTCCAACAGTGGCGAGTGGGCGGGTGTCTGTGGTGCTAGAACTGCTTTCTCCAGCTCGACGACCGATTCAAATTACGCAAGATTTAGCCGCATTTTGGCAGGGCTCGTATCACGAAGTAAAAAAAGAAATGAAAGGGCGTTACCCTAAACATCCTTGGCCGGATGATCCGGCTAACCATGTGGCGACAACGAAAACCAAACGACAGTTGAATTCATGACAGATAAAAAGAAAACGTCAGGGCGAACGACAAAAAAAACGACGGCTAAAAAGAGCACTCAAAAGAAACGCCCTCGTCAAAACAAAACAAAAAAGAAAACGTCAAAAGGTTGGTTGCGTACTCTTTGGGGGTTAGCGTGGAAAACAACCGTTACCGTGTTTGCGGTGTTGGTTTTTGTCGGTATCTACCTTGATAGCGTGGTTCGCCAGAAATTTGAAGGTCAGCTATTTGACCTACCAACAGTCGTTTATGGACGAGTATTGACGCTGAGCCCTGGAAGTCCTGTGACATTACCACAGCTTCGTAAAGAATTGGATGTGCTCAATTATCGAAAAGTCCGAGCTCCTCGACATCCAGGGGAGTATTCATCTTCATCGACAAAAATTGAACTTATTCGACGTGATTTCGAATTTGAAGACGGTCCAGAAGCTTCCCGCCACGTGATGTTGTATTTCAACGCCCAAGGCTTGGAAAGGATAAAGTCGCTCGAATCCGAGCGAGATATGGGGTACCTGCGTATTGATCCTAAAATGCTCGGGATGTTGGAAAAAAATACGGAAGAAAACCGCCTTTTCTTAAAGCGGGAGCAATTCCCTGAAGTATTGGTCGATGCCTTATTGGTTACAGAAGACAGAGACTTTTACCAACATGAAGGGGTTTCTCCGTTTGCGATTCTTAGAGCATTAGTGGCAAATGTAAAAGCAGGGCGCACTGTTCAGGGGGGGAGTACTCTGACCCAACAGCTAGCGAAAAACTTGTTCTTATCTCGTGAACGAACACTCTGGAGAAAAGTCCGAGAAGCGTATATCGCCCTGATATTGGATTATCGTTATAGCAAAGATGAAATATTAGAAGCCTATTTGAATGAAGTGTACTTAGGTCAAAGCCGAGGTGAAGCCATTCATGGATTTGGTTTGGCGTCGAGGTTGTATTTTGGTCAACCTTTGCAAGAGCTTCGTATCGACCAAATTGCCTTACTGGTGGGGATGGTAAAAGGTCCTTCTTATTACAACCCAGTCCGGAAACCGGAGCGAGCAAAAGAGCGTCGAGATTTGGTATTACGCTTGATGATGCAGCACGACATTCTTACTTCTCATCAGTTTGAAATGGCGGCCAGCCGCGATTTGGATACGCAAGATAAACCGCAAATAGCCAGCCGCCAGCCAGCCTATTTTCAGCAGGTTAGCCGTGAGTTAAAGCAGAAAGTGGGTGAGGCTTTCCAAAGGCAAACTGGGTTGAAAGTATTTACGTCTCTGGATCCCGTTTCGCAATTTGAGCTGGAAAAAGCGGTGAAATCCAAAATTCCTCAATTGGAATTGAGGTCCGGGAAAGGGTTGGAAGCCGCTGGCATTGCGGTGGATAGACGCAGCGGAGAAATTCGCGCTATGGTAGGCGGCAAGCGAACTGGGTATGACGGCTTTAATCGAGCCTTGAATGCTTCAAGACCGATCGGTTCCTTGGCAAAGCCGGCGGTCTATCTCACTGCATTACAGAATCCGTCGGAATACACGCTAGCATCCACGTTAGATGATACGCCATTCTCTCTCAAAGGCAGTAAAGGGAGCGTGTGGTCACCCAAGAATTACGATCGAAAATTTCGCGGTGATGTGTCTTTGTATCAAGCCTTTGCGAAATCACTAAATGTGCCTACAGTAAGACTCGGTCTGAAGTTGGGTATTCCTCAGGTGATGGACACATTTGAAAAGCTTGGTGTAGATCGGCAGGAAATTCGCCCTGTACCGTCTATGTTTCTTGGATCGTTTTCTTTGACACCTTACCAAGTCGCACAGATGTACCAAACGCTGACGAACTCCGGTAAGAAAGCACCACTGAGCGCGCTTCGAAGTGTGAAAGATTTAGATGGAAACGTTCTGTATCGTTCTATTCCCAAAGTATCACAACGAGTTTCGCAACAAGCGGCTTGGTTAACAACTTATGCAATGAAGAAAGCGGTTGCCGAGGGAACTGGACGCTATTTGCAAGGTCAATTTAGCCGTATGACACTGGCAGGAAAGACGGGAACCAGCAATGATACTCGAGACAGCTGGTTTGTAGGAGTAGATGGTCGCGAAGTGGTGACTCTTTGGCTTGGTCGTGATGATAACAAGCCTACCAAGTTAACGGGTGCAAGTGGCGCATTGCGGGTGTACCACCAATATTTGCAAAACCGAATTCCAGAACAGCTCATTCTTCCGTGGCCTGCACAAATTACTACCTTAGGGTTTGCGATTAAACCTGATGGCGGATTAAAAGTTGATTGCGATAAAGCATTTACGCTTCCTGTTTGGGATAAAAACGGTAATGCACGTGAGGCGTGCAAAAGTGAGCCCGCCAAATGGTTGAGCAGTTTATTTGACTAAAGCCATTGATGTAGCCCTCAAAACCATGAAACTGCGTTGGGGGTCTAAGGTGCTGGGGTATAAGGATATCGATAAAGGAGTGCTTTTGTTTTTCTCTAAGTTTAATGGAATAGCAACTTTCACTGTGATGGTGGCAACCGTAAGTATTGCGGCTTTACTGAGCTCTTTTGTTAATGCTCAGGAGCAACTCCGTGAGGCAGAACATCAAGAGAAAGAGCGACCCGTTATCGCCGTCGTACTCGCTGGCGGTGGAGCAAAAGGTGCAGCCCATATTGGTGTGTTAAAAGCACTCGAAGAGATGCATATTCCCGTTGATATCATTACAGGCACCAGCATGGGTGCCTTTGTGGGAGGGTTGTACTCTACCGGCATGTCGGCTGATGAAATCGAGTCGTTTATCCATACGATAGATTGGAACAGTGGCTATCGCGATCGAGTTGAGCGACAGCATTTGCCCGTTCGTGAAAAAGAATATTTTGACCGATACCAGATCAGAACCGATTTAGGGTTACGTTGGATAGAAGTCACCGCGCCGCGCGGAGTGGTGCAGGGGCAAAACATGTATAAAATCTTGCGCGAGACCGCAGGAAACATTCCGCCTATGGCATCATTCGATGATTTAGCTGTGAAGTATCGTGCTGTGGCAACAGACATTGTTGAGTTAGCTCCCGTCGTATTAGAAAGCGGCTATTTAACCGATGCCATGATGGCCAGTATGTCTGTGCCTGGAGCGCTGCCGCCATTTCCTTTGGGGGACAAATTGCTCGTGGATGGAGGGGTAACCAACAATATGCCCGTCGAGCTTGCTCGCTCTATGGGGGCTGACTTGGTTATTGCTGTGGACATCAGTACAAACTATCAGTCCAAACAAGAGCTAAAAACGTTCCTCAATGTGGGTGATCAGCTCTCCAATTACATGGTGCAACGCAGCACTCAGCGGCAAGCAACCCATTTACAAGATAAAGATGTATTGCTCAAGCCCAAAGTTGGCAATATGTCGACAACAGAATTTTCCCGTATGCCAGATGCGTATGAATTGGGCTATCTAGCGGCTATTGAATCTAAAGACGCACTAGAGTCCTTTGTGGTTACGCCTGCACTTTACCAAAAGTATATTTACCGAAAACAAGAAGCGCGAAAAGCCATTGATTACGGCGATGAGCTCTTAATTGACGACATCGTTATTCACAATAACAGCCACTATAACGAAAACGTGTTAAAGCAGTTTCTTGGTTTGGAAGCAGGTCGCCGATATGATTTGGAAGAACTTGAAGAACACGTTCAGCAGCTATATTCACTCAACCGCTTTGAACAGGTTCTTTACCGCTACCAACAAGAAGATGGAAAAACCACGCTGCATATCGAAGTTAATGAGAAAGATTGGGGACCCAATTACGTTAACTTTCGTTTCTTTCTTGAAGATGATTTCCAAACAGCAAGTCAGTATTCCATTGGTGTCAGCACCAACTTTACCGCTCTGAATGATAAAGGTGCCGAAATTCGAACCAATCTTGAAATGGGCTCTGAAAAACTGATTGAAGCAGAATTATATAGCCCGATATTCAATGAACAGAACGTGTTTACTAGTGCGAAAATGACGTATAGGAATGAAAATAAGAAAGCGCCATTTGGGGCGGACGGGTTGGAAGATATTTCTCTTGGTGGCGTAAAAGATTACATTCCGGTTAACTATGTTCAGTTTTCATCAGAGCTTGCGTTAGGGATAAACCCCGCATTTGATCAGGAATTTAAGGCAGGTATTCGGTATACTGTTGGCGAAATTTCGATATCGACTTTGCCTACGTTAGGGCAAGGGCTGTTCAATCGTAAAGGCATATTTGCACGGTATCGGTACGACACGTTTGACGATATGAATTTTCCTTCTCGTGGTAGCTTGGCGCATTTTGAATTGCTGGCATCGGAAGACAATATTCAAGAAGATCAAGACAACGAGTACACCAGTGATCGTGTTAATGAAGTTGCTATAAAATTAGGGCATGCAGAAAGCTATGAACGTCATACTTTGGTAGGGACGGCTGAATACGAAGTTACACGAAGCCGTAATGCGTCTGTTCCAATCATGCCCAAGTCACTTGGCGGCTTTCTAAATTTATCGGGTATCCCGGGTAAAAGCCTTATCGGTCAAAACAAAATATTCGGTAGTTTAGTCTATCGATACCGTTGGTTTGATAATAACTTTGGCTTGTTTCAGTCACCAGTTTATATAGGTGCATCTGCGGAATATGGTGGAGTATGGTCTGATCCGAACATTAAAATCAGCGAAGCTCCGATGTACGTCGCAGGCTCGCTGTTTGCGGGTGTAAAATCGCCAATAGGGCCTATAATTCTAGCGTATGGACAAACAGAGCAAAATTTCAATTCAGTATATCTGATCGTGGGAACGGCATTTTAATTCAAAATAATTCAACCATATTCATAGAACTTTAGTCTCAAGTTGCTATGTTGGTCAAAATGATAAGATTTTAATTTTAAGTTAAATTTGCTATTCTCCACCCCACAGTTTGGCCCTATGCCGCTGTTGATTATTAAGAATCAGAATAAGACTATTCATAATAAAAGCGGCAAGGCAGCCAAGTTTTTCCAAGGATGTTTGTACTTCTTGATCACAAGGGAGGTCAAACCGCAATGAGAGGAATGAGTCGTGCTTGAAGCCTACCGTAAACACGTCGAAGAGCGTGCCGCAGAAGGAGTTGTACCTAGACCCCTTGATGCTGAACAAGTCGCGGGACTTGTAGAATTATTAAAAAATCCGCCAGCAGGCGAAGAAGCTTTCCTTATTGATCTTCTAGAAAATCGTATTCCACCGGGTGTAGATGAAGCCGCATATGTTAAAGCGGGCTTCCTTACTGCAATTACTAAAAGTGAAGTAACGTCCCCGTTAGTAAGTCGTGAAAAAGCGGCTGAACTTCTGGGTACCATGCAAGGTGGATACAACATTGAATCACTGGTTTCTTTACTAGAAGATGCCGATTTAGCCCCAATCGCTGTAAAAGCACTTTCCCATACATTGTTAATGTTTGATGCATTCTATGACGTTGAAGAGAAAGCCAAAGCAGGTAATGCTTCTGCTCAGCAAGTCCTTCAATCATGGGCGGATGCAGATTGGTTTACAGCAAAAGCAAAAGTCGCGGAAAAAATTACCGTTAAGGTATTTAAAGTCACGGGTGAAACGAACACCGATGACTTATCTCCAGCACCAGATGCATGGTCTCGTCCAGACATTCCAGTACACGCTAAAGCGATGCTGAAGATGGAACGAGAAGGTATCAAACCTGACGATCAGGGTAACGTTGGTCCTCTTAAACAAATCGAAGAACTGCAAAAAGACGGCATTCAGTTAGCTTATGTTGGTGATGTTGTTGGTACAGGTTCATCTCGTAAATCGGCGACGAACTCCGTTCTTTGGTTCATGGGCGAAGATATTCCTTACGTTCCAAACAAGCGCACTGGTGGTGTTTGTTTAGGTGGAAAGATTGCTCCAATCTTCTACAACACGATGGAAGATTCCGGTGCACTGCCAATCGAACTAGACGTACAAGAGATGAACATGGGCGATATCATTGATATCTTCCCATACGAAGGTGTTGTTCACAAAAACGGTGCTGAAATCTCAAGCTTTGAATTGAGTAAAGTTCTACTGGATGAAGTACGTGCTGGTGGTCGTATTCCATTGATCATTGGTCGTGGCTTAACAAGCCGTGCTCGCGCATCTCTAGGTCTTGCTGACACCGATTTATTCGCTAAGCCAATTGATCCTTCAGCTTCAGATAAAGGCTACACGTTAGCTCAGAAGATGGTGGGTAAGGCATGTGGCGTAGAAGGTGTACGTGCAGGTCAATACTGTGAGCCTAAGATGACAACGGTTGGCTCTCAAGATACAACCGGTCCAATGACTCGTGATGAATTGAAAGACTTGGCGTGTCTTGGCTTCTCGGCTGACTTGGTTATGCAGTCATTCTGTCACACTTCGGCATACCCGAAACCTGTTGATGTGAATACGCACCACACATTGCCAGACTTCATCATGAACCGAGCTGGTGTATCACTGCGTCCAGGTGATGGTGTTATCCATTCATGGTTAAACCGTATGCTTCTACCTGATACTGTTGGTACAGGTGGTGATTCACATACACGTTTCCCTCTTGGTATTTCATTCCCAGCGGGTTCTGGTTTGGTTGCGTTTGCAGCCGCTACAGGGGTAATGCCTCTGGATATGCCTGAGTCTATCTTGGTGCGCTTTAAAGGCGACATGCAACCAGGCATTACACTTCGTGACCTAGTACATGCGATTCCTTACTACGCAATTCAACAAGGTCTTTTGACAGTTGAAAAAGCGGGTAAGATCAACGAATTCTCTGGTCGTGTGCTTGAAATTGAAGGTGTTGAACACCTAACCGTAGAGCAAGCGTTTGAGTTATCAGATGCCTCAGCAGAGCGTTCTGCGGCTGGTTGTGCAGTTAAACTGTCTCAAGAATCCATTGAAGAGTACTTAAACTCTAATATCACCATGCTTAAATGGATGATTTCTGAAGGATACGGCGATGTACGTACGATCGAACGCCGTGTTACTGCAATGGAAGAGTGGCTAGCGAATCCAGAGTTAATGGAAGCCGATGATGACGCAGAATACGCACACGTTATCGAAATCGACTTAGCGGATATCAGTGAGCCAATCCTTTGTGCACCAAATGACCCAGATGACGCTCGTTTGTTGTCTGAAGTTCAGGGTACCAATATTGATGAAGTATTCATTGGTTCGTGCATGACGAACATCGGACACTTCCGTGCTGCGGGTAAATTGCTTGATAAACACAATGGTCAGTTGGATACACGTTTGTGGATTGCACCACCAACGAAAATGGACCGTGATCAGCTAACGGAAGAAGGATACTACGGTATTTATGGTCGTGCTGGGGTTCGTATTGAAACACCAGGCTGTTCTTTGTGTATGGGTAACCAAGCACGTGTAGCAGATAAAGCGACTGTTATGTCTACATCTACTCGTAACTTCCCGAACCGTTTAGGTACAGGTGCTGATGTATACCTAGCGTCTGCAGAGCTTGCTGCGGTAGGTGCGATACTTGGACATATTCCTACAAAAGAGGAATACCTAGAGTACGCTAAGCAAATTGATGCGACTGCTGCGGATACTTACCGTTACCTAAACTTCCACAAGATGGGACAGTACACGGAAAAAGCAGACACAGTAATCTTCCAAGAACCTGCATAAGCTTACTGAAGTAAAACCTTAAATTAAGAACGCCCCGTCAGGGGCGTTTTTTTGTTTGGTAATAACGGTTTTTATTGTGAGTTCTTAGCTTATTTTTAACCTTAATAAACAATTGCGAGTCATATCTCTAATAACGATTTTTAAGTTAGATCTACTCTGTATAACATTCAAAACTTTCGTCAGTAGTAGGTAAAATTATGAATAAACATATTCTTGGGGCTGTATTGTCTTTCGCTTTGGTTGGATGTGGAGGTGACTCTGATAATAGCAATAATACAACTAATAATACAGGGACACCCAATTTGGGTTCATCCAACACTGAACCAACCCCTACCCCGAATATAAACTGGAGTGAATTTGAGAGTTTGTTTGGGAATAATGATAGTAATATCATAGATTTGAATGGGTATGATGCAGATACGATTCATATTGAGAATTCGGCAAAGAAAGTTATTTTTATGAATGGGCTCTTTTTTGATGCCCTAGCTTCAAAAAGCGATATGAGTACAGATGAGTTGCTGAACAAAATTAGCGCGTCCGTCTTGAGTGGTGACCCTATTACACTAGGACGTAAAGGGGAAATACGGGTTCAGCTATCTACCGTTGGTGGAGGCGTTGGTTTTGTCGTTACCAGTGACTCAATGGACTTAAATTACAGATTAGCCAGCTTTTTGGAGCACTCTGCAGGAAACTTACCGTTTTATTATGCGACAAATAATCAGGCACTAAAGTTTGAAGTTACGCAGGACCTAGGAACAGGAAAATATATGTACACTCGGTTTGAACAAGGTGATGTTGTTTATGGTTTTTCTGAAAATGCCCAAGGAGATCATGAATACGTCGTTAAAGACAGTGAAGGTGGAGTAGCAAATGATTACCTGATTACTTATTTCGCTAACTCTCAACTAGTGAAAGTAATTAAAAACGGAAGCGAAATCTCGACTGGTACATACAATATATCCACAGACACTATCTCTGGTCTTTAAAAATGTTCAGCGCAGTGCATTGCTGCGCTTTTAATTCTCCTTATATCTCACTATCGATTCACCTATCTTCAGCATTTTTTCTAAAATTACTACTAGGTGAGCTTCGATTCGCCGTCGGCATAGTGGTACACTCCGCTCCCTCAAGATTTTTCGAGTAAAACGCCATGGAATATCAATTCACAAAGAACAGTCTGACTGGAGACTACTTAGTTAAATGCAGTATGGGACATGAGATCGTAGGACGTTGGCTTCAAGAAGAAGTGAACGCTCAAATCAGTGTGATTGACGGTATTTTGCAAAGGCTTGAGTGGATGGTTGATGGTCAGCATCACGAAGACAAAATCGACGGGCGAGAGATCAGCGTACTTATCACCCGTGAAGAAGTGACTATTCAAGAAAATGGTTTCACCTACCAGCCTGAATGCGATGAGCCAGATATGCATATTTACGAAAGTGAGAGCAGTGCGAGTTGTGGCTTCGAGGATTTTGTTGATTTAGTCAAGGCCTGGAAGGATTTTGTGAAGTCTTACTAACGCTCCAAATTTCAGCTTTTCATTACTCTGTCCCCAAAATGGGGAAATGATTGAGCTCTGCTTCAAATTCGGGAAGAGGATGCACTAATGTTGTGCATCCTCTTTTTTGTTTAATCACCGAAAGTACATTAATTCTTTAGAATCAGTCTATTAGGTTTTTGGCACGCTCCTTGATTGTTATCTAGGTGTTAACGGATTACACCAAATCAGAGAGGACGTGATGAAAATAATCAATGCCATTATTAAACCATTCAAACTTGACGACGTAAGGGAAGCTTTATCGGACGTAGGTATCGAGGGGATGACCGTCAGCGAAGTGAAAGGCTTCGGTCGTCAAAAAGGACATACCGAACTGTACCGAGGAGCGGAGTACCAAGTGGATTTTCTGCCAAAAGTAAAATTAGAAATCGCTACCCAAGCAGATAATGTTGACCGAGTTGTAGAAGCGATTACCAACGCAGCACATACGGGAAAAATTGGGGACGGTAAGATTTTTGTTTATGACCTTCACCAAGCGATTCGAATTCGTACAGGTGAAATGGATTCAGAAGCACTTTAAGGAATTGAGGATTTTATTATGGAACTATCAGTAACTGTAGCCGAACTAAGATACGCACTGGACACCTTTTTCTTTCTCATTTCAGGTGCGTTGGTTATGTGGATGGCCGCTGGCTTTGCCATGTTAGAAGCGGGATTGGTTCGCTCAAAAAACACCACCGAAATTCTGACCAAAAATATTTGCTTGTACGCGATTGCTTGTACGACATTCTTGTTGGTTGGTTATCACGTAATGTACGTAGACAATGCTGAAGGTGGTTGGTTGCCATCATTTGGCGCATTGATTGGTACTCAAGGTGAAGGTGCCGATCACTCCCTTGAGTCTGATTTCTTTTTCCAAGTGGTGTTTGTTGCTACCGCCATGTCTGTTGTGTCGGGAGCGGTGGCTGAGCGAATGAAGCTTTGGTCGTTCTTGATTTTCTCCGTTGTATTAACTGCGTTTATTTACCCAATGGAAGGTTACTGGACTTGGGGAGGCGGTTTCTTGTCAGAAGCAGGCTTCAGTGATTTTGCAGGCTCTGGCATCGTGCACATGGCGGGTGCAGCTGCAGCTTTAGCTGGCGTAGTGCTACTTGGTGCGCGTAAAGGTAAATATGGTAAGAATGGTGAAATCTACCCAATTCCAGGTTCAAACATGCCTCTAGCTACATTGGGTACATTTATCTTATGGTTCGGCTGGTTTGGGTTTAACGGTGGGTCTCAATTGATGGTGTCGGACTTTGAAAATGCGACCGCGGTAGGTCAAATCTTCCTGAACACCAATGCAGCCGCAGCAGCTGGCGCAATCGCAGCACTGCTTGTGTGTAAAACAACTTGGGGCAAAGCAGACCTAACCATGGTGTTAAACGGTGCGTTAGCGGGTCTAGTCGCTATCACAGCGGATCCACTGTCTCCTTCTCCACTGGTTGCTGTTGGAATCGGTGTAGCCGCAGGTGCGTTAGTGGTGTTCAGTATTGTCGCGATGGACAAAGTGAAAATAGATGACCCTGTAGGCGCAATTTCAGTGCACGGCGTGTGTGGTCTGTTTGGTTTGATGATGGTACCAGTGAGCAACGCAGATGCTGCTTTTTCAACCCAGCTTCTTGGCGCCGCTGTTATCTTTGCTTGGGTATTCGGAGCAAGCCTAGTGGTTTGGTATGTTCTGAAAGTAACAATGGGTATCCGAGTGACGGAAGAAGAAGAGCTTGAAGGTATGGACATGCACGACTGTGGAGTAGGGGCATATCCGGAGTTTGTATCAGTGAAATAAAATTGAGACGAAACATGTCGTTACCAAATTAATGATAAACCTGTCAGAAATGACAGGTTTTTTTGATCTAGATACAGAATGGATGATTGTCAATGAGATTCGTTTGAATATAATAAGGCGACTGATAAACATTATCATTATGCTTTCACAAAGGACGAATACGATGAAAAAATTGCTAACCCTTTCCGCCATTGCGTGTGGTGTGGTTGCTCCTTCTGCAATGGCCGCTGAAGAAGTTAACGTATACTCTTACCGTCAGCCTTTCTTGGTTGAACCTATGTTCAAAGAGTTCACTAAAGAAACAGGTATTAAAGTAAACGTTAAGTTTGCAAAGAAAGGTTTGGCTGAAAAGCTAGCTCAAGAAGGTGAGTACAGCCCAGCAGACGTTATTCTGACTGTAGACATTAGCCGCCTTGCTGAATTGTCTAAAAAAGGTCTTGTACAATCTGTAAACAGCGACGTGATTGAAGCGAACATTCCAGCTCAGTATCAAGATAACAACAATGAGTGGTTTGGTATCACAACACGTACTCGTAATGTTTACTCTTCTCGTGAGCGCGTTGGCAAATTAGGTGAAGACTTCACTTACGAAGATCTTGCTAAGCCACAATTTAAAGGCAAGATTTGTACTCGTAGCGGTAAGCACCCTTACAACGTATCTCTGATCTCTTCTATGATTGCTCATAAAGGTGAAGCGGCAACGAAAACTTGGTTGGAAGGCGTTAAAGCTAACCTAGCACGTAAACCTCAAGGTAACGACCGTGCACAAGTTAAAGCAATCAAAGAAGGTCTATGTGACGTATCTTTGGGTAACAGCTACTACCTTGGCAAGATGGTAAACAACAAAGATCAACTTGCTTGGGCTGAAGCGGTTTACATTAACTTCCCTAACCAAAAAGCAGCGGGTACTCACGTAAACATCAGTGGTATGGCTATGGCTAAGCACTCGCCAAATAAAGCGAATGCTAAGAAGTTGATGGAATTCCTAACAGAAAACAAAGCTCAGGCTATGTACGCGGAAGTGAACTTCGAATACCCAGTTAAAGAAGGTGTTAAGCGTTCTGAGCTAGTTGCATCTTGGGGTGACTTCAAAGCAGATACTATCTCTCTTGAAGAAATCGCAGGTAACCACTCTAAAGCGATCAAACTTCTAGACGAAGTTAAATTCGACCTGTAATTCGAAACTTTTGCTCAATCTATTAGGTTGAGCAAATGCTTTTTAAAGCCATCATAAACAGTGTAGATAGTAGTAACTTTAAGATGTTACTGACTCATTTCATTGTTAATGATGGCTTTGTTAGTTTTTAGGGATTAAAAAGCAAAATGAGAGTCGTTTTGATATACTTTCCTAATTACCGCATTTTTTAAAAGGGATATGAAGTGAAAAGAGCTTTATATTGCTTTGAAGTCGTTGGGCAATGAAAGAAAATCATACTACTTGGAAAATCAGCAGCTGGAGTGTTGCTGGACTGTTGGCACTACCAATAATTGCCATTTTTTATATGTCCATTGGTCCATCGGATATCTTTCCGCATCTGATGAGTACCGTCCTGCCTATCTACATAGCAAACACCATAAAACTTGTTGCCGGTGTTATGCTGCTTTCGATTTTACTCGGTGTACCCAGCGCATGGCTTATGGCTATGTGTAAGCTTCCTACTGAAAAAATTCTGCAATGGGCATTGGTACTTCCATTAGCAATGCCAAGTTACATTGTTGCCTACGTCTATACGGACTGGTTTGATTTTCCAGGTCCGATTCAGATGTTACTCAGGGATCTGACGGGGTGGGGGCCGGGTGAGTATTGGTTTCCTGATATTCGAACGCTGACTGGCGCGGTTATTATTCTCGCTTTGGTTCTATATCCTTACGTATACCTTTTAGGGCGTGCTGCCTTTATGGAGCAGAATGTTTCGTTGCTTCAATCCGCTCGTTTGCTCAAATGCTCGCCTATTACTAGCTTCTTTCGAATTTCGATGCCGTTGGCAAGACCTTCCATTGCGGTGGGGCTTTCACTTGTTGCGATGGAAACCATTGGTGACTTTGGTACCGTAAACTACTTTGCGGTTCATACGCTAACTACTGCTGTCTATGATACATGGCTTGATCATTCAGAATTACCAGCAGCGGCTAAGATATCTTCTATTATGCTAATGGTCGTGATCTTATTGATCAGCGCAGAACGTTACAGTCGCCGCAGACAAAAGTTGTTTCAAACTCATTTTAATAGCCATGAAGACGTGAGGTACGAACTTCAAGGGTGGAAGAAATGGGCAGCTCTAGTGTGGTGCTGGGGGCTGGTCTCAGCCGCGTTCATTTTACCGCTTCTACAATTGTGTTCGTACGCGTATACCTATTTTGCACAAAGTTGGACAGATGAATTTCGCCAATATTCATTGAATAGCCTACAGGTATCACTCACTGCAGCAGTGTTTGGTGTCGCTGTCGCCCTAATTGTGAACTTCTGTCAACGAGTCAATCCAGGGAAAAACAGTGTTATGTCGATGCGCTTTTCTTCCATGGGTTATGCCGTACCGGGAACGGTCCTTGCCATTGGTGTAATGACCTTTGTTAACACGGTAGAGCATGGCATCAACGACTTTGCAAAATGGATGGAACTTACCCCGCCGGGGTTATTGCTGTCTGGCTCTATGTTTGCACTTATTTTTGCCATGGTGGTTCGATTCTCGGCTGTTGCGATAGGCAGTGTGGAAAGCAGTATGAACAAGATATCGCCTTCTTTGGATATGGCGACACGCACCATGGGTTGCAATGCCAATGAAATGCTTAGAAAAATCCACCTACCATTAGTGAGACGTGGTGCGTTGATTGCGGGGTTACTTGTTTTTATTGAGTGTATGAAAGAACTCAATGCCTCCTTGCTTTTACGTCCTTTTAATTTTGAAACACTGGCAACGTACGTTTTTAACTACGCGTCAGACGAACAGCTAGAGCTGGCGGCAATGCCGGCTGTTCTGTTGGTGCTTGTGGGACTTATCCCCTTGATTATGGTTAACCGTTCACTGGAGCAAAATCACTGATGAGTTGTGCATTAACAATTGAAAATCTGACGTGTCAGTACCAAACCCAGACAGTGCTGGAATCATTATCTTTGACCGTTGAACACGGTGAAATTGTATGTTTGCTTGGGGCGAGTGGTTGTGGCAAAACAACACTGCTAAAAGCAATCGCAGGTTTGCTTCCATTGGCGAGTGGGACGATGACCCTTAACTGCCAAACCATTGATAACGGTAAAGATTGGGTGCCGCCAGAAAAGCGCAATATTGGCATGATTTTCCAAGATTACGCCTTATTCCCTCATTTGACCGTGGAACAAAATGTAGGCTTTGGACTGCGCACGAGTAATGAAGCTGAGAAAACGAACAAAGTGGCAGAAATGCTTAAGCTCGTTAAATTGGACGAATTTGGCGATCGTTTTCCTCATCAGTTATCTGGTGGTCAACAGCAGCGTGTCGCTATCGCTCGTTCATTGGCGTACAAGCCCGATCTTTTATTGC
The DNA here is from genome assembly GCF_002835515.1 of Vibrio sp. vnigr-6D03. Lineage (NCBI taxonomy): Bacteria > Pseudomonadati > Pseudomonadota > Gammaproteobacteria > Vibrionales > Vibrionaceae > Vibrio > Vibrio sp. vnigr-6D03. Next base: position 196,115 of record NZ_PIZL01000019.1, on the reverse strand, counting down.
TAGACGAACCATTTTCAAATATCGATACTCAAGTGCGCCATGAGTTGATCCGAGAAATACGTAAGATCTTTAAAGCTCAAGGCGTAACCGCAATTTTTGTAACGCATAGCCGTGAAGAAGCGTTTGCCTTCTCCGATAAAATGGCGGTGATGAATAATGGTGTGATTGAGCAGTTTGGCAGTGCATCTGAGCTGTATTACCAACCTTCCAGTAAATTCGTTGCAGACTTTCTTGGTGGAGGAAGTTATCTGCCCGCAAAACGTGTAGCGAGTAATCAATTCGATACCGCGTTTGGCGTATTAGGGGCTTTAGCTCAGTCGGAGATTCGGATGGATCAAGAGTGTGAATTATTGCTGCGTCCTCAGCATGTTAAGGTGAGTGCTGATAGTGAAAGCAGCATTCATATTCTTGAGCAGCAATTTATGGGTGACCACTGTCGCTACGTCATAGAAGCCAATGGCACACGTTTGATTGCCAGTTCTTCTGAAGCGCTAGATATCAACCAAAAAGTGAATGTTCAGATAGAGTCGGATGGCGTTTTAGCGTTTTGACGAAAACCTGATTTAGAAACAGAAAGGATAAAGCCCAGCAATTGCTGGGCTTTGTTTTTGGACCTATAGGGGTATATCACCATCAATTGATAGGTGAACACCGAGCTGTGACTAGCAACTCGGTGCGTCCAAAGTATCGTAAAGAATAATTGTGACAATTGTTCTTTAGGATCAGAGTGACAAGAACTCTTTGACCAAAGCAACGGTCGCTTCAGCAGTTTCTTTGTCTTTCATTTCAGAGAAGATACGAAGCAAGGGTTCAGTACCTGAGAATCTTGCGATCACCCAGCCACCATTTTTAAAGTAAACTTTTGCGCCGTCTTCATAGCTGACTTTTTCAATTTCAAATTCAAACTCAGGGAGCTGCTTTTCAACATAGATCTTGTTGTAAAGTGCTTCTTTCTGGCTTGGTTTAAAGGTGCAATCACCTTCAGCAGTATAGGCATAGCCATATTGGCTGTAGATCTCATCCAGCAATTCAGAGAGTTTCTTACCTGTAACACTGATCATCTCAACCAAAAGGCTGGATGCGAACACACCGTCTTTGCCTTTGATGTGACCACGAATGGTCAAACCGCCTGAGCTTTCACCACCAATCAAGGAATCATCTGCTTCCATTTGAGAGCTGATATGCTTAAAGCCAACCGGCACTTCAAAAGATTTTTCGCCGTTATCTTCCGCAATCTTATCTAGGAGGTGAGTCGTTGCGATGTTACGTACAACCGACCCTTTCCAACCTTTGTACTTCAGCAAATAGTAGTACAGCAGAATTAGAACTTCATTGGGGTGAATGAAGTCACCTTTTTCATCAATAATGCCCAAGCGGTCAGCATCGCCATCGGTACCGATACCAATGTCATACCCTTCAGCGGCAACCAAATGCTTTAGTCGGTAAAGTGTGGCTGCACTAGGAGAAGGCATCAAGCCGCCAAAATCTGGGTTCTTTCCATCATTGATCACATCGACATCACAACGACCATTGATCAGTACCGTTTGCAGTGCGTTCTTTGCAACACCGAACATAGGATCGATCAGAACACGCAAGTTGGCTTTTTTGATCGCTTCGATATCAATAAAGTTAATGATCGAGTCAACGAACTCGTTCATTGGGTTGATTTCGATGATGGTTTTGTCGGCTACAGCTTGCTCAAAGTCGGTACTTTTGACTTGATCAAGTGTAAGCGTTGAGATTTGATCTTCAATCTTCTGCGTGATGATTTCGTCTGCGTCACGACCGCCTTCAATGAAGACTTTTATGCCATTGTAATCGGCAGGGTTGTGCGATGCAGTAATACAAGCTGAGTAGGCACAGCCCATCTCTTTTGCTTTAAACATCACAATTGGTGTAGGAACAAACTTGTTGATAAAGCTGACGGTGATGCCATTTGCGGCAAGCACTTCTGCAAACCAGCTGCCTGCTTTATCAGAAAGGAAGCGTCTGTCGTAACCGACAATGAAACCTTTGTCCTCTACTTTTTCGTTTAACATGATATTGGCTACGGCTTGAGCCACCAGACGAACGTTGTCTTTGGTGAACTCTTCGCCGATAAAGGCGCGCCAGCCACCTGTACCGAACTTAATCATATTAAAATCCTATTTCTCTCCGCGGTTCGCAATGAACCAAAAAATAAATGGGTGGGAGAAAGCTCTCCCACCAAAAAATTGTCCAAGAACCGTTAGGTTATCTAAGACCAACTAAGAGCTAGCCAAGAACAACGACAACGTCGTTGATACTGCCTTCAGCTTGTACTGGAACTACGCCGCTTACCGCTTCGCCATTCACAGTGATAGATTTCACGCCCTTGCTGACGGAATCTGGGTTTTGCACTTTAATGTTGTACGTTGCTCCACGCCATTGACGCGTCACTTCAAATCCAGGCCATTCGGTTGGGATACAAGGATCAATACTTAAGCCTTCAAATCCAGCACTTACACCAAGAATAAAGTTGGTCACGGCGAAATATGCCCAGCCAGAAGTACCCGTCAACCAAGGGTGGTTTGCACGGCCATGATCTTGGTGGTCGCGACCCATGATGAACTGAACGTAGGAGTAAGGTTCAGCAACACGCTTTTCGATGTTCTCGTTTTGGTTGTATGGGTTCAGTGCATCGAAGAACTTCATTGCACGGTCGCCACGGCCCAATTTCGCTTCTGCAACCCATGCCCAAGGGTTCGGGTGAGAGAAGATCGCACCGTTTTCTTTTACGCCTTGATAAACACGAGTAACAAAGCCGATGTCGTCGTTTGGAGTAGCGAAAGAAGGCGCGTTTAGGTGCAAGCCGTATTCAGAGAATAGGTTCTCATCAACCGCGTCCATTGCTTTTTCGCCGCGCTCTTGAGATACCGCGCCAGATAACACCGCCAGAGTATTGGACTCTAGGTGTACACGCCCTTCTTTTTGCTGGGCTGTACCAATTTTTTCACCATTCTTTGTTAGACCACGGATGTACCAGCCACCTTCGTCGTCCCAAAGGTGCGTTTCACACGCTTCACGAACGTTTGCTGCCATTTCAGTGTACTTAGCAACATCTTCATCGTTGCCACGGTATTTCGCGAGGTCGATAAATTCTTGCAGTGCCCAGAAATGAAGGAATGACACCATAGATGACTCACCGCCACCTAGGTTCAGACAGTCGTTCCAGTCTGCGCGCAGACCTTTACAAATACCTGTTTGTCCAACGTATTTAGCCGAGAAGTCTAGGGCAGCTTTCATGTGGTCATAAACGGACGCATCGCCACCGTCTGCGTATGGAATACTTTCGTCGAAGAAACTTTCTTCACCCGTTTCCATAACGTACTTACAGATAGTAGGAACCAACCATAAGTGATCATCTGAACATGTATCTTCAATACCGTGGATCTTGTCTTCGTCTGAAGGCGTAGGAACGACGGTAGGCGATTTCGAAGGCTCAACGTCAGCTTTTTCAGGATCAAACCAATCAGGATCAAATAGGTGCAAGCCGTAGCCCGCTTTAACCTGACCACGTAGAAGATCGACGAGACGCTTACGTGTCATTTCAGCATTGGAGTGAGGCACCGAAATGGCATCTTGCGCGGTATCGCGGTAACCCAAACCAGTACGACCACCTACTTCAATGAAAGAAGCAAAGCGAGACCAAACTACACATGTTTCTGCTTGGTATAGCGTCCATGTGTTGATCATGGTATCCAAGCCTTCGTTTGGTGACTTCACTTGGAACTTGGCACAACGCTCGTCCCAGTGGGCTTTAATGCCATCAAATGCGGCATCCACTTCATTGAGGTCTTGGTACTTTTCACGCAGGCGCTCGCCGTTGCCTTTACCAATACCTAGAATGTACGCAAAACGCACTTCTTCACCCGGTTGGATAGTGAATTGCTTGTGCAATGATCCACAGTGGTTGTAACAAGTTTGCGCAGTGTTAGAACACTTGCCGTTTTCAACTGCGATTGGGTTTGCTTCGTCGCGGTAAGCACCTAGGAAACTGTCTCGCTGACCATCGTATGAATCTGGGCTGAACGTAGAAGCCAGGTAGTAGAAGCCTTCAAAGTCATTTGTGTTGTAGTACAGGTCATACTCAATCACACCCTCTTTGTATTCTGTACCTGCAGAGTACAGAGACATTTGGTGGTTTTGGTTATCTGATTGGATATGGCTGAACGAGAATTCAACAAAAGAAAACGCACTGATGGTACGAGGCTTATCTGATGTGTTTTTAAGAACAACATCCCAGATTTCTGCATCTTCGCCTTTTGGTACAAACAGTGTTTTGGTCGCAGTAATACCCGCATATTCACATTTGAATTTTGAGTAAGAAAGACCATGACGAACTTCGTAGTTCGCTTCATCTAGGCTTTTTGCCACTGGCTGCCATGAAATTGACCAGTAATCACCTGTTTCATCGTCACGCAGGTAAACGTAATGCCCTGGGCGATCAAGTGTCGCATTTGGACGAAACTTAGTGACACGGTTGTATTCTGGAGAGTTATAGAATGAGTAACCACCTGCGTTATGAGAAATCACAGTACAGAACTTTTCCGTGCCTAAGTAGTTTGTCCATGGCGCTGGTGCATCTGGACGCGTAATGACATATTCACGATTATCGTTATCGAAATAGCCGTATTTCATGGTTCTTTCCTTTTAAACAAACTGCGAAGGGTTGCAGTAAAAAAACGAGTAATTTCTTCGTCTAAGCCGTTGCTTGACGCAATGTTAATCTTGCCAAGGCGAGCGGTAATTCACGCCCAAGCGTTGCCAATGAGGCAGATGTCCTTTCAATCTGGACAAATAGTCCAGCCAATCTCGTTGTTTGGTTTGGCTCCAACTGACTTCCGCTAGTGCAGAAATTCGTGGGAATACCATGTATTCAAGACGAGATGGGTCTGATATTTTTTCACACCATAAGGCGCACTGAATTCCCCAGATTCTTTGGCGAATTGGGTCATCATCTGAAACTTTATTTAATGGTTCATAGTGGTAAGCCAGCTCAAGAGGGATTGGGTTGGCCCAGTCGACTCCCGGCTCTTCTGGCGCGTAGTCTTGTGTCATGTCGAGGTACGTGGTTTGAGCAGGTTGAAGCACGACGTCAAACCCATCTTTTGCACATTCCAATGCAGCTTCTTCGTTCACCCAAGAATAAATAACGGTCTCTTTAGAGACTTTATTGCCGTGTTTCGCTTCTTCCCAGCCCAACATGCGTTTTCCGAGGGACTTCAGCTTTTTCTCAGCGTGGCGTAATAGATGTCCTTGCAGTTCTTTGGCATCTTCATAACCAAACTCTTTCATCATTGCTTGGCAACGAGGGCTTTTGGTCCAAACATTTTTGGGAACTTCATCTGCACCAATGTGAACGTAAGGCGAAGGGAACAAATCTGAAACTTCGGTGAGCACGGTATCCAAGAACTGGTAAGTGCCATCAATGGCTGGAGAAAGCACATTGTCGGAGTAGTTTTGGATACTTAAATATTCGGATTGATCTTCTTTATCGACTAATAAGTCGGGCAAAGCTTTGATCGCTGCGCGGCAGTGACCAGGAATATCAATTTCAGGTATTACCGTAATGGCACGTTGCGCGGCGTATTCGATGACGTCCTTTATGTCTTCTTGCGTATAGAAACCATCATAAGGTGTGGCTAAATGGCTGTATTGGGCATCATTTGCCATTCCAGGTCCGCGTTTAGCACCGATGTCAGTTAACTCTGGAAACGCTTTAATCTCGATTCGCCAGCCTTCGTCATCGGTTAGGTGCCAATGGAAGTAGTTAAACTTGTAGTAAGCAAGATGGTTAATCATCTTCTTAACTTGCTCAACGCTGTGAAAATGCCTTGCGCAATCGAGCATCATGCCGCGGTAGCTGTATCTCGGGTTGTCTTTAATGGCTACGCATGGAACGTGAGTATTGACCTGCTTAGCCGAGATAAGCTGCATCAAACTTGCACATGCATGCATAAAACCAGAGCGAGATCCGGACTCTAATGTTATTGACTGCTCTTGAACGGTAAGGTTGTAATGACCTTTATCGAGCGTAGGATTGCTCCTAAAGATGACATTTCCATTTTCGTTGCGTGTCAGGTTGATACTAGCCGTATGGGCTAATTCTTCTATCAGCCATTCCGTTGCTTCCTCCGCTAACGATGTCGAAACTGAAACACCGGTCACCTCAGTGAGCGCAAATGTTCCATCCTGCTGCGTAATGCTGCTTGGTTTGGGAATTAATGCGATATCTGCCGCTTCTACTTGTGGAATGCTTTCGCGCTTCTTGTAAGGAGACAAGAGAGCAATGGGCGTAATATCAACTGATAGGTTTTTCGAACCTTCGCCTTGTTTGATTTCAAGGTAGGCATCATCAATACCATCGGCAAGATAGCGAAATGGGAATGTATTCGTCGAAAATTCGATAAAGTAATGATGGTTGGCAGCAAGGGCTTCACTATTCTGAGGCGTGAGAATGCAATGGCTACCGACTTGCTCTACATTGCCTTGCGTTAAGGTATCCGTAAGGATGTATCGATCTAATGAAAAATGCAGTGCCCAAGAAGAGATATCCTGATCACTCAAATTATGGAGAGTAAGACCAAAGCGAGCGACGCCATTTTGCTCTGAAAGTACAGCAAGATCGACACGATAATTCATAAATATTACCTCAGAGTAAATAGGTTGTGCTCTGGTTTGCCCGCCATCATGATGCCGCCTTCGATGGCATCGTGTTTAGGTGTCACAATCCAGTTTTGTACAGGGGGAGATAGCCATTGGACGATGCGTTCGCCAATACTGCCCATTAGAGCGATGCGTTCTGCCCCTCTTTTGTTCAATGCCACTAAGAACATTTCAACATCGGAAGCAGTTTGCTTAAGCATTTTTATACCCAGTTCATCACCTTGGTAGGCGTGCTCGAAAATCGCGGGAGAGAACTGACCATAATCACGAGGCTTTGCTGTTTTAGACCAAGTCACGATATTGTCTATGTTATTGTCGAAATGGTTCATGACATGTTGAGATAGCGGTGTTTTTGCAACGATCCCGTCTTCAGCTAATAGCACCTGTTGAATGAGGTGTAACCCCATAACGGCGCCGCCACCTTGATCCGAGATAGGAAACTCTCGTCCACCGACAACATGCTGTTCGCCGTCTTTCAGCAAAATACCGCAAGACCCAGTTCCGGCGATCATAATGGCGCCATTTTCACCATTGTGAGCACCCAAACATGCACCATAGGCGTCTGTATTCAGCACGATGTTGGCAAAAGGGTGTGGCAGAGCCATAAAATCTTGCCAGAAGGATTCTTGTTCAGCCCCAGCCAATGCCATGCCAAGATGCATGTTATTTAAATCGGCATCAGATAAACCACCTTGTTTAGCGGCTTCTGTTACTGCCGTAATAATGGAATCCATGGCTAATTGGACACCTAACATGATATTGGCACTTCCACTTTTGGCTTCGCCTAGTGTTTCGCCTTGTTCATTTCTAATGCGAGCTCGACACGAGGTGCCGCCGCCGTCGATACCGACAAAATACTGAGTCATTCGTTTGAATCCTGAGGTTGACCTACGTCTTGTGTTTGAACAGAAAACTGCGCCATGATGGCAAGCAAGTACCAAGCGCCATGCGGGATCCATTGTTCACCCCAACGCCAGTTTTGAAGCATGTCGTCTTTCTGACCTTCTGGGTTGAAAGCGATGTCTTCTTCGTCGTCAAAGCCACCTGTTATCCCGTTGCAAATACCGCCTTTGGCGTTATAAAAACCATATTGTGGTAAATAATCTGGGTTGTTTTTTCCGTATCCATCTAGCATGCACATGTCATAGGGATTGAGACCAACGATCCAGTCGAGACAGCGCTGAGCATAAGCTTGAGCTCTAGTTTGCAACGATTCAGTGAGATATGGCTTCGCAAGGTAAACCATGCTTGAAAGAGAGCCCAAGCGAGCATTTTCGCCTTGCCACCAATACCCAGATTCATTTTCGTGTGCGACGAAGAATGTATCTCGTTTTACGCCATTTACCGACTTAACGTATTGGCGAGGGTAACCAAATGGGTTATCCACGTGATGAGTGATATTAAATTCGAACTCAACCGCTTTATTGATGACTTCTTGGACTTTTTCTTTTTGCGATTCGCGTCTTTCAATAGACAAATATTCACAAAGAGCAATAACGGGTAACCCCGCTTCTGCTGCGTGATAATAAGGGCGACTGCCATCGTCTGTGGCAGCCCAGTAATGTTCAAAACGTGCGTCGGTCAGCTGGCGTAACGATAGGCGGTTCGCCCACATTTGCGCCTCCGACAGGTAGCATTGCTCGCCAGTGGAGCGGTACAGCTCAACACTGGCCATCAATGCACAATACTCATCAATAATGTTCTCTACACCATCATTGAGGTAGCGAGTATTGTACTCCTTTAAGTGCCAGTAGCCTTTTTCTGCCGCTTCTAGGTAATGTTCTTGCGAAAATTCGCCACACATATCTAGCCGAGAAGCGGAAGCTAGGGCTGCGATTGCTATTCCGCCACCTTGACGAAAACCTGCATGGTAGTCGTCTTTTTTGTGGCCGTCCTGCGTTTCGTAGGCACAAATCTCCCGTTGCTTTATGTCTTTGCTCCATTTGTCAAAGACCGTCATATAAAAGAAACCCTCCGGGTGTTGCATACGGGCTAAGAAGTCGGCACCAAACAGTGCTTCCTCTATTAGCCTCACCCGAGAATATGCTGCAAAGTCAGAGCGTTCCTCCACTAACTCTAAGCCTTTCAACATATTCCATACGACCATTGGAGTTTGTTGAGGGTTTAAAAAATTGGCATAAGACAGGTGGCTCATATATTTACTAACGTCACCTGATGCATCGTACCAACCACCTCGAACGTCGACAGTTTTGTCTGAGTTCAATAGAGGGATAGTGCGATCTTGTTTCTCGTAAATCCCACCACAACGTTGGGATTTAAAATAATGAAGGACATCCGAGAAGGTAGTGTTCATCAACACACCTTCGCGAATATCGAAGGGAGAAGATTGCAACTCATTAACTTGCAGCAAGAAGCGACCAGATTCCGAAAATTCTGAAAAGTCGATTTCGCAAAATAGCCCTTGATGCCAGTGAGCAACTTGAGTGGCTTCACCAATCTGGAATGAAGCAACAATTTCTTCAGACGCTGTCTTCTTAGAAGCCATGTCTTCCGAACCAATGCTTCCAGAAACGCTGTCTTTAGAGTCTGCTCTTACCAGTAGAGCCAGGCTGCCTTTTTCGAGTGCTTGGTCAACACAAAGCACCGCGTGCTTAGCGCCTGAAGCCTCATAGCCTATCTGGTTAGTTAAGAGTTGCATTGGGTTCTCCCGTAAATTAAATCAGTGAGGCACAAATCGGTGCCTCAATATCTTTTATAGCTTTCTTCTTGCGAAGCTTGGTTTTCGTACAGATCAGTTTTCGTACAGATAGCAACGGACAAAGTGATTGTCTGATAGCTGAGTAACGCCCGGTAGCTGCTCTTTGCATTTATCGGAAACGTGGGTACAGCGACCAGCAAACGGACAACCTGCCGACTCTGGTGTCCAGAGAGGGATGTCCCCTTTGTTGCCTTTCAACTTTTCATGGATCGATTTCTTTGGATCCGGCACTGCCGATACTAAAAGCTGAGTGTAAGGGTGTTGAGGATCGTGAATGATCTCTTCAGTGTCTCCCCACTCAACCATATGACCTACGTACATAACGGCTAAGTCTTCAGCGATGTAACGTGCAGTTGCGATGTCGTGAGTGATGTAAAGCAAAGACATCTGCTTTTCAAACTTCATTTCTTCCATCAGGTTTAGTACACCTGCACGGATAGAAACGTCTAACATCGAGGTTGGTTCATCAGCCAAAACGACCTCAGCTCCAACGGCAATGTTTCTTGCCAAATTAACACGCTGGCGTTGGCCACCAGAAAGCTGGTGGGGGAACTTTTCTGCCGTTTCTTTTGGCGGAATAAGTCCGACTTGCTCAAGAAGATCGTATACGCGTTCTTCGAGCTCTTTTTTATTACCAGACGTGATCTTCTTATGGATCAGTAATGGGCGTGCAATATGGTGGAAGATATTATGCGTTGGGTTCAATGAACCAAACGGGTCTTGCCATACCATTTGAACACCTTCGCGATAATGCATCATGTCTTTGCGACTACTAATGCCTTGAATGTCACGACCTTTATATTCGATAACGCCTTCAGTTGGGGCGTACATTTTTGCGATCATTTTTGCTGTTGTGGATTTGCCTGAACCAGACTCTCCAACCACTGACAGACCGCGGCTTTTATACATTTTGAATGACACGTCGTTAATGGCACGCATCATAGGTTGGTTTAAGGAATTACTGTTGATAGGGAAGTCTTTTACGACATTCTTGCCTTCAACCAGTAGTTCGCCAAAATCTTTGCTCATAATTGTCTCCAGTTTCTCTTTTCGCTTTTTTTATTTTTTGTTGGCTCTATGCTTTGGCCGTCGCGATTGGTTGTCCATATAAATGGCAGTTAGAGAAGCGGTTTGGTTCTATTTGACGCAGTGTTGTTGCATTAGTCGTACATGCTTCGTGTACGCGGTCGCAACGTGATTGGAATCGACAGCCCTGCGGAATTTCCAGTAAGTTCAGCGGGTTGCCAGGAATGCCAGTTAACTTGGTTTTTGGACCTGTTAATGGAGGGAAAGAACTTCCCAGCCCTTTAGTATATGGATGGTATGGGCTTTCCAATATTTCCTTAGAAGGGGCAACTTCAATCAATTCACCTGAGTACATGATGCCGATGCGGTCTGAGAATTCGACCATCAACGATATATCATGAGTGATGAAGAGAATGGAGAAACCAAATTCCTCTTTTAATGCGTAGATCTTTTGTAGGATTTCTCGCTGTACAACCACATCTAGTGCTGTAGTTGGCTCATCCATAATGATCATCTTAGGATTTAGTGCTAACGCGATAGCGATAACCAGCCTTTGACGCATACCGCCAGAGAATTGGTGCGGGAAGTCATTTAGGCGGCTAGGGTGGATATCAACAATTTCCAATAACCCTTCTGCACGACGTACAGCTTGTTCACGTGTCATATTGGTATGACGCATAATGACATCGCAGAATTGCTCTTCCATCGTGAGGACTGGGTTGAGCGCATTCATAGCGCTCTGGAACACCATCGACATTTCACTCCAGCGGAACGACTGCATACGCTCGTCATCGTATTTAAGGATATCTTCACCATTGAAGATAACCTGTCCGCCAGTAATGAATGCTGGCGGCTTATGAAGACGCATCAGTGAAAATGCAACAGTGGATTTTCCGCAGCCTGACTCTCCAGCCAGCCCGAAAACTTCCCCTTTACCTATGTCAAAACTTACGTGGTTACAAGCGCGGACATCGCCCGCGTCTGTAATGTAGTCCACGCACAAATCTTTTACAGAAATGAGTGGCTCAGTCATGATTACTTGTCTCCGCTCCAAAGTGCATTTTGTGGTGGAAGATCTGACTGACGTTCTTTTTGGTCTTGAGCGTTGAGTTTTTTCCAACGCTTCATACCTTTATGAGAACGCAGCTGTGGGTTAGCAATTTCATCTACTGCGAAGTTAAGCAATGCAAGACCAGTAACAAGAAGCGTCAATGCCATACATGGAGCAACCAGTTCCCACCAAGCGCCAATGAGCATTGATGAAGAGGTTTGCACGTTGTAAAGCATGATGCCCCAGCTGATGGTGCTTGGGTCACCAAGACCTAGGAACGAGATTGTCGCTTCCATCATGATGGCGTACATAACTGAACCGATGAAGCTTGCACCTACAATTGGGATAAGGTTTGGCAAGATTTCAACGAAGATGATTCTCCAAGAAGACTCACCCAATACTTCTGCCGCTTTAACAAACTCTTTCTCACGCAACGCCAGTGTTTGCGATCGAATAACCCTTGCGCCCCAAGCCCAGGATGTACACCCAACTATGATGGCAATGGTTAACGGTCCTGCCTCCCCAATAAATGCCGCCAGTACAAACAGGAGCGGATATTGTGGAATAACAAGCATGATATTCATTGCGGCTGTCAGAATGTCATCGACTCGACCACCGAAGTAACCGGCTGAGATACCTATGATAGTGGCTAGGAAACAAACGGTAATACCAGCACCAAAGCCGACTGAAAGCGACACGCGAGCACCGTATGCTAGCTGGGACCATACGTCACGACCCATACGAGTTGTTCCGAAAATATGGTCTGCTTTTTTCGACATAAGCAGAGTACGGCGGTCTGTAGCTAGCTTTTCAGCAATAAAGCCATCCGGGTTGTTCTGAGCGGCTTTTACAACAAAGCCAGGGTATTCGTGTGGCTTACCAGTACGCTTATCCGGCGCATGTTTCGTAATAATAGGTGCAGCCAAAGCCATGAATAAGAATAGGCTCAGAATAACGACACCAATCATAGCAACGGGGTTGCTCCAAACTAATTTAGCGAAACCTTTCATGATTATTTGCCTCCCTTACGTAGGCGTGGGTCAAGAACCACATACAACATGTCTGCAACCAGGTTAAAGAACAGCATAAACAGGGTCATAATGAGTAGTTGTCCCTGAAGAACTTGGTAATCACGAGCGTGAATAGCGTTAAATAGCACTGAGCCAAGACCAGGGTAGTTAAAGATGATTTCGATGATAAGCTGGCCACCGATCGCCATACCAAGAGACATAGACAGTGCTGTCACACTTGGAAGTAAGGCGTTACGAGCTGCGTAGTTGAATACCACACGGTTTTCGCTCAGACCCTTACCTTTCGCCATGGTGATGTAATCTTCAGCCAATAGGTTGATCATGTTGTTACGCATGTTTACCAAGAAGCCACCGATTTGTACTACTGAAGCACAGAATAATGGAAGAACAGCGTGGTAAGCGGCGTCTTTATAGAACTCCCAGCTTGTCCACTCTGGCAATGTACCCGCCGTGTAAGCGTAACCTGTAGGGAACCACTTAAGGCCAATCGCAAAGGTAAACAAAGCTAGCATCGCGATAACAACCTGCGGTACCGCTTGAATGATCAGCATACCTGGAGTGATGAAGGTGTCGTAACGGCTACCACGTTTCCACGCAGCGAAAATACCTAAAATAGAACCGATTGAAAATGATAGAACAACGGCAGTACCAGCTAGGAAAAGAGACCAGCCAAACGCGCTACCTAGTAGTTCGTTTACGCTAAGAGGGTAAAACTGAATTGAAGTGCCCAGTTCCCAGCTTAGGATGTTTTTCATGTAGGCAAAATACTGTACCCAAATTGGACCATCCACAAAGCCCAGAAGTTGTTTCATGGCTTCAATACGCTCAGGTGTTACCTGAACAGAAGCGTTAGCGAACATCATGGTAACAGGGTCACCTGGCATTGCTCGCGGAATGATGAAGTTCAAAGTGGCTGCAACTAACAGCGCAATAAAGTAAAACGACAAACGTCTTAAAAAATATCCCATAACTTATACCTTACTCACCCAGATTTTTTACCTGATCCTGGATTCAGGACGCCCTTTTTGGAACGAAAAACCCCCTGACGACGAGCGCCATACCTTAAACAACTAGGGAGAGGGTTTAGAGAGCGGTGCACGGAATGCGCACCGCAAAGGTTATTGCTTACTTAACTGGTTTTAGGTCCAGTACGTGAAGCAGACGCTCAGGGATACCAGCCCAAACATTTGGACGTCCCTTAGGATTCTTCTCACTCCACCAACCTGTGAAACGAGCTGTGTTGTATTGGTACATGTAAGCACCAGACATTACAGGAATCGTTACTTGGTTAGATGCGATGATTTGCTGAATACCATGAGCGATTTCAAGCTGCTCGTTTTTGTTTGCAGTCTTGTAGAAGCTGTCTAGAAGTGAATCTAGCTTGCTGTCTTTGAAGTAGTGCATTGCAAAACGAGGCATACCTGCACCTTCTTGAAGGTTTGAGTTGTATGCACTGTTCCAGTATAGGTACGGGTCAGCACCGTGGAAGTAGTTTGTGTATGCAACATCGTAAGTACCTTCAAGCATCGCTTGGTTGTACACAGAGAAGTCTGGTGTACGAGCACGTGCTTTGATGCCAACTTCTTGAAGTTGCTCAACCGCTAGCTGTACTGTGTTGTTGAAGTCAGTCCAACCATTTGGAGACTGAACCAACAGCTCAAAAGACTTACCAGATGGAGTATCAACGAAACCATCGTTGTTTACGTCTTTGAATCCAGCTTTCTTCAGAAGTGCTTTAGCACCATCAACATTGTACGTGTTGTAGCCCTTGTACTTGTTGTGAGTCTTTTCATCAGACCATGCTTCAAACGCATAACCTAGACCAGATGCGAAGTCATTCACTGTACCGCCACCGTAGAACGCGATGTCGATGATAGTTTGACGGTCTAGAGCCATTGAGAATGCACGACGGAATTCAACATTGTTAAGTGCTTCGTTCTTCGCTGCATCTGGGTGCTTGAAGTTTACAACAAACGCCTGAGTACCTGCTGGCGGGTACCAGTAGTGGTGTTTAGGGCTTGCTGCTGCGTAAGTACGGTCGATGTCTGGAATGAATGAAGAAGTCCAGTCCATTTCGCTGTTTACAACTTTACCTAGGAACTGGTCGTTGTTTGCGATTTGTGGAACACGCAGACAATCAACTTCTAGGTTATCGTTGTCCCAGTATTGTGGGTTACGACATTGAACGTAAAGTTGAGGTGTAAAAGTAGCAATCTCTGTGAACGGACCTGAACCTACAGGGTTCTCGTTCATAAACGTTGTTGGATCTTCAACTTTAGACCAAACGTGCTCAGGTACGATAGAAACTTTAGCAATTTCGTAAGGTACATTTGAGTTAGCTTCAGTCAAACGGAAACGTACTTTGTACTCGTCGATTTTCTCAACGTTTGCAACCCAGTTGTTTGTACCGTGTTGGTCAAGAGCCGGTGTTTTCTTTACAAGATCGAAAGAGAATACAACGTCGTCTGCTGTGAATTTTTCGCCATCCGACCATTTCACACCCTTACGGATGTCAAAGGTTACGCTCATTAGGTCGTCAGACATTTTGAAGTCTTCAGCCAAACGCATAACTGGCGTGTTGCCGTGCATTTCGTTAAACACAACTAGAGGCTCGTATAGGAAGTCCCAAGTTGTGTGAAGGTGAGTTGCGCCCAAGAATGGGTTGAAGTTACGAACGAACGTGGTGAACTCTTTAGGGTGAATAGTCAGTTCACTACGCTCTGCAGCTGAAACTACAGGAGCGACGGCAGTTGCTGCAGCAACTACTGCGACTGCTAGCGCTGTCTTCTTAATATTGGCAAGCATAGCTGTTCCTTACTCATTGCTTTTATTTCACTAAATGGATGTGAATGTCATCAATTGATAAACACTCGCCGCGGCTATCCCAACATTCTCCAACTTCGAAAATTGAGAGAAGTTGGGTGGCCTATAGCCCTCGGTCAAGGCTAAGAAAACACCTTGCAGAGTAAATGGTCAAATAGGGTGTACGTTAAAAACGTTAAAACCGCGTTTAACTACGTCATAAACGTCAAAATAAGCTTCGGTGTGTGTTTTTTAGTCAGTTTTTTTGATGTGATCAATATCTAATAAAGTGCTGTTTTATAGTGTTGCTGTTAGTATTTACTAACTGTTTGTTCTTTGTTTTTTATGGCCTGTTTCAGGCTTCTCTTTTTAAAGAGATCTTACTCACTATGCGGTTCTTACGTTAATTTACATCGATAAAATTATTCTGACAATTTGTTGTGACTGGCTTCTCAAAGACGTAACAAAACGGGATGTTTACCTGATAAATTCGTAAAAATAACGAAATTAGAGGTGATTTAGGTGTGCGATTTTAAGGTTAATTTAAACGATAAAATAACCCAGTTATTCTTGAAATTAGGCGAAAGATAACAGTAAAAAAAACTTAATTCGGTAGGGGGTTTTCTTAATAAAAATACTGAGCGTAGAATAGAAAAGTACTCAATTGTAATACCTTTCTAGAGGTGAAAAGGAGGCTTGAAGGTTTGCTGCCTCTTATTTAAATCAGCCTTGGATAAGCTAGAATATTGCGCTTTATACGTAACAGTTAAAGTGGGATGTGATTGGCATAAGGCATTTGGTTGAGTAGAAAGAGTAACGAAACCAGCAATAAAAAAGGCTTCATAATCGAAGCCTTCGTTTGCATTAATGAACTCTTTGCTCTAACACATCTGAGTGCAGACTATGAAGTCAAAAGTTTTTGCAGCTTGTCTCTCAGTGTAATCAACTTTTCACGTTGACCGCTAGGCGTATGGCAATGCTCTAGTATGAACTCGATAGAGTTAATGACGGTTCGCCACCTTGGCGTTTTTGGTAGTGTTTCTACCCTTAAATACTTATCAAGAGTTCGGGTTTGAAGCGTACTTCTGTCTAGGTATACGCGCCATAGCCCACTTTGTTCAGCAAAAGAGAACTTAGTTTGACCCGTTTCTGACTCCCAGTAATCGATGGCTGTCGTCATTGAATCGACGAGAATTTCTCTCATTAGCTCCTGTTTATCACCACCGCGCCCCGATACTTTGTCGGCGATACGTGTAAACTCGCCGCCTAATTCTTTGAGCTGTTGGAGCTTACCTTTATCCCCTTCAAATGCGTAACTTGATAGCGCCTCTACGGCGGTTTCTAGGTTGTTAATTCTCGCAGCGTTCAGGCCGCCACCAACATTGAAGATATACATATAGTGGATATCAGAGCCTTCTGGGAGCTTAAGCACATCCGCAGAAATGTGGTCGCGTCGATCGTCGACGTATACATCAATACCGCCGCAGAAGTGGTCTTCCTGAAGGTTGAGGTATTTAGGAGCGATAACTTCATCGCCATTAGACCGTTTAAGTTGCTCTTGCGTCCGCTTAAACAGTTTTGCTGCTGCTTCATTTGCGAAACGGATTCGACCATCATCCCGCAGACAGAGAATAGCTTCGGGAGCAGATTCTAATTGCTCAAGCAGCCTACCTTGTGTTTCAAGCAAGTTTGCCTCTACAAGTGCACGCTGTTTTAATTCAGCTTGAAGTTTGTCATTTTCAATTCGTCTTAGCTCCGCTTTACCTGCTGCGAGGTGAGCTTTAATACGCGATGCTAGTTCTAATTTGTTGAATGGCTTAGTGAGATAGTCATTGGCACCGCTATCAAAGCCTTTGATTCTGTCGTTAGTTTGACTTAAAGCGGTAAGCATGATGACAGGTAACTCAGAGTGGTCATAACTCAACCTGACTTGCTCGCATACTTGATACCCGCTTAAGCCTGGCATCATAACGTCTAAAAGGAGTAGCTCAGGCTTCTCTTGCTGAACCAATTCTAATGCTTCAGTCCCATCTTTCGCTGTTTTAACTCTATAGCCTTCCATTTTGAGGAAGCTGTCTAGAATCTGTAGGTTCACTGGTTCATCATCAGCAACGACAATCAGTGGACCGTCTGGGTTTTCAGGTAGTGAGTTTTCATCCAGTTTGGCGCTGTCTGAACTATCGGGCGCCTGAAAGTGGCTTTGTGTTGTCCCCAATTGTTTGGATATCGAAATCTCTTCCTCGGAGGCTAAAGGTAGCGAGAAACTGAATGTGGTTCCCACTAAAGGCTGGCTGCTGACATACAGTGTTCCACCCATCAGTTCTATTAACTGGCGGCTAATCGATAGCCCTAGCCCTGCGCCTTGTCGATAGCGACTAGAGTCTTGTCCTGCTTGAATCAAGGGCTCGAATATATGTTCAAGCTGTTCTGCCGGTATACCTTGACCGGTATCGACAACTTGTACCCTAAGTTTCTCGTCGAGTACGGTCGCGGAAATAACGATTTTACCTTCCGACGTGTACTTAATAGCATTACCGATTAGGTTGTAAAGTACTTGCTCAATACGCTGAGGATCTGCGGAAACCAAAGGAAGATCCATTGGGACTTGATTAATGATGCGAATGGATTTGTTCCCCAACAAATGCTGAGACAATTCCAAAACAAGTCGAGTCGATGAGGATAAGTTTACCGCGGATGCTTGAATATCTAAGCTGCCATAGCGCATCTTATGGTAATCGAGCAAGTCATCAACCAAAGTCGCCAGCCGCTGACCGCTGTTAATGATGATGTCGAGTTGGTGTTTCTGATTGGCTGGGATAGGACCGTTTGCGCCACTGATGAGAGCCTCGGCAATACCGACCATTCCGTGTAGTGGGGTTCTTAATTCATGCGAAGTTGTTGCCAGAAATTCATCTTTTAACTTGTTGGCGAGTTGTAATTCATCATTTTGGGTCTGAATCACCTTCAAGTGCGCTTCAAGCTCTTCATTCTGAGATTTGATCGTTAGAATTTTCTCACGTATTGAGCGCTGCATCCGCTGGAAGCTGACACCTAATCTGCCGATTTCATCTTTACGTTTTGTTTCAAACATCACTTCATCAAGATCACCTGCCGACACTCGTTCAGCAGACCAAGTTAGCTTAAGAAGAGGGGAGGTAATAAAATTAGACAAATAATGCGAACAAATCACCACCAAGATAATGGCGATAAACATGGCGACCACAAACACTTTTTCAAGCTGTTGTATTCGCGCAAAAGCTTCTGCTTCTGTACGCTCAGCAACTAATGCCCATTCAATGTTTTGGATTTGAATATTCGTATACGCGGCAATAATGTTTTCGCCAGAGGTGTTTACAAAGGTTTTTACTGACGTTTGATCGTTTAATGCAAGCTCGATAATCTCGGCACTTTCGTCAATTTCTTCTTGAGATACGTTAAAAATACGAGCTGCTTTATCTTCACCAACTAAGAAAGCCTTGATTGTTTTACTCGTAGCAGCATCTTCAAACAGCGACAAAAGTTTGGTGCTCGGCAAACGAAATAGCGCGTAGCTGTGTAAGTATTCATGTTGCACAATGGGCGCGGCAAACCACGCAACATGTTCGTTGCCTTCTAAAGCAAAGTCCGACATGGCGATAGGCGTGAAATCTTGGTTGTCTTTGTGCTTTCTAACTTTTTCTTTTAACGCGTTAAAAGTTTTGCCTAGATTACTTTTACTGTATTTTCCAGTATTTAGATTAGTACCGTAATTGTCATATTTATTTAGGGAATAAACGACATTACCATCCATATCTACTAATAAAATATCGTCAAAATCGCTACGTTTCAGCAAATCAACGTAGCGGCGGTGATAGCGTTTGTGCATTAATCGGTAGCGCTCACTACCCTGATAGTCTTCGGATTCTGGTAATACCGATGTTTTTATTTGATCGCCAGAACCTTGTATATAACGCTGTTGTGCATAGTCTCGGGCTTGCTCAATAGTCTCGCCCAAGTTATTGAAAGCATTTATTAAACCGTAGAACCTTCCCCCGCTATTATACGCCAGTTCAGAACGGACAAAGCCCATCACCTCGGACTCTTTGGCTTCGAAGTAATCGAGCAACTGTTGTTTTTTTGTATCTCGAACTGAAAGGAGGTGAGACGTACTTTGTTCTTGTAAATCTTTACTATGGGACTGGAGAAAAAACAGCGCGATCATAGTCAGTGGCGTGATGCTCAAAACGAGAAAAGCCACCATTAACGTGTGCTGAAGACGTTTAAATTTTTGTTTTTTATTAGGTTTAAACATAAGTGTCGTTTAAAAAAGCCTATTAACAACTCAAGCCGTTTTCGTAAGCTGCGACGAAAACGACAAAACGGGAAATGATGATTTTAACGTTTATACGAGGTTTTTTTTCTTAATCAAGTAAGTGCCATATAAATCGTGGTCAATAACGCAAAAATTGAGTCTCGCTTAGCAAGAGTCGCATGAGTATTGGTGCTAAAGCAACGCCAGCATGAGAGATCAGGCTGGCAGGTAAACTCAATCTGTTATGCTTTATTTGCTTGGTAAATAGCGAACTTTGTTGTTTTGTCAGCTAACTCGCAGTGACCAAATGCTTTTTCAATAATTGGAGGATATTTTAGAAAGCTATTGGCGACGATGTGTAATGTCCCTTTTTTATTCAAGTAAGCAGGGGCTTGAGCCAACAATGTTTCTGTCGCACTGTAGCTGGTATCTAAGCCTGAATGAAACGGCGGGTTAGAGATTAAGAAATCATAAGAATCATTCACGTCTGAATACACGTCAGTTGCAAACACATGACCTTCAGTATGGTTGGCTGCAAGTGTTGCTTTCGAAGAGGCAACAGCCAGTGCGCTGACATCACACATAGACAAGTTAATTCCTGGGAATTGATTCGCCATCGCAGCGCCAATAACCCCTGCGCCACACCCGAAGTCGAGCACTTTTCCAGCTAAGTTAGGGAGCGTTTTCAATAGCAGTTGAGTACCAAGATCAAATTCACCATGGCTAAACACACCCGGTAGACTTTTTATTGTTAAGTCAGCTCCGCCGATGTTTAATGAGTAGCTTTTGTACCATTGCTGAATGTCAAACTCAGCGGGCTCAGAGGTACATTGCCCCCAGTAAAAAGAGCAACGGCGCGCTGAATCGTATTTCTTGATGACGCCATAAGGTTTGAAGAATTTCTCTATACTTTTGATACCAGAACGGTTTTCTCCAATGATGACAACTTCTGTATCTACACCGAGTTTGCTCATCAACATTGCCAACAGATATTCAGCTTCAGCTTTTGCTTTTGGCCAATACAGCAAGATGAGATCAGCCTGACTTGGCGCTGTGAATTCTTCACCGAAAAAACGTTGAATAGAGGCGTGGTTTTCGAGTTGGCGATAGTAACCATAATGTGTGGTAAATACCGAAACACTTTCACAGTTCTTGGCGAGTTCTATTGGAAACAGATCTTCTGCTTCGCCCGCAACCAATACGTGTTTGCCATTAAAATATTCCAGATTTCGCTCTGCAATTTGGCTAGGAGCGGTAAATGCTGACATGAAAGGATCTCGAAAAGAAAAATATGGTCGGATTCTCGCACAATCCGACCATAGCTTGAAGTGCCTATGAAGGAATTAGGTCAACAGATTTTAACTGTTGTCTTGTTTATTTAAGAAGGTTTGGAACTCTTCTTCATAAATAGTGAATAGCACCATGGTGACAGCAAAGATAAGTGGACCATAGATTAAACCTATTAACCCGAACAGCTGGATACCCCCTAATAGGGAGAAGAAAATCATCAGTGTATTCATCCCGGCACTGCCCTGCATTAGTAGGGGGCGTAGGATGTTATCGATAGAACCAACAATGACGACACTCCATATGGTTAAGAAGATTGCCCAACCCGTATCACCTGTAACAAATAGGTAAATTGCTGCAGGTATCCATATTAAAGCGGTACCAACCAGTGGAATGAAGGAAGCAAACCCCATCATGGTTCCCCAAAATAGCCCCGGGAAACCGGCTAGCCACATTCCAATACCACCAGCCAAGCCTTGCGCTATCGCAGTGAGAAATGACCCTAAAACTGCCGACTTTGATACTTTCTCAATTTCTTCAAGTAGCCTGTCTTCTTGGCTTCGAGAAAGAGGAAGGATATGGCGGATCGCTTTGATGATTTTGTCGTGATCTCTTAATAGAAAGAAAAGCACAAACAGCATCAAGAAGAAATCCATTAAGAAGTTGGTCGCATCTCCAAGTACTTTGGCACTAAATGCCACTAACTGAGAACCAAACTGAGAAACAAACTCTGCGACTTTTTGGGCAATTTGCTGCGGGTCTATTGCATCAAAAGGCAGATACTCATTAATAAAACCGAGCGCTTTGATAACAAAAGGATGCGATGTGGCTTCTTGAATTCCGCCATGAGTTAGCCAGTTATAAGCATTTTGAGAAAAACCGGCTCCTTGCTGAACAATGGCCGTAAATACGGCTAATAAAGGCAAAACAATGATGACAGTGAGTAACACGCAAGATAAGACAGATGCGGTATTTTTGTAGTTTGGCATTTTGTTTTCTAGCCACTCATGCACTGGAAACATAAGAAGAGAAATAATGAACGCCAAAATAATGGAGTTAACGTAGGGCTGGACAAGCAAATAGCACGCATAACCAGCAGCCAAAAGTGCGAGTACGAGTACCCAGTGACTGGAAGATAACTTGAGTTTATCTGACACGGTATTGCCTCTAATCTTTTTAGTCTGTGCATTATAATGGCGGTAATACAATTGGTTATCAACAAAAGAAAAGCGTTATGGCGTGTTGTAGGAAAGAGAAAGCGTGCTCAGGAAAAAGAAGTCGATTATCGCTATTTATATTATGTGTTTGTGTACTTCTCGCTTTAGTAATTTTCAATTGGCGA
Organism: Vibrio sp. vnigr-6D03; assembly: GCF_002835515.1. Classification (NCBI taxonomy): domain Bacteria; kingdom Pseudomonadati; phylum Pseudomonadota; class Gammaproteobacteria; order Vibrionales; family Vibrionaceae; genus Vibrio; species Vibrio sp. vnigr-6D03. The sequence goes on along the minus strand of NZ_PIZL01000019.1, from coordinate 173,879 downwards.
TAAAAAGGGCAGCAAAGGCTGCCCTAAATAGACTGATTCTTATTGAATTCAAATAGGTATAAGAACTTATGCTTCAGAAGCAAGGATCGCAAAACAGCGGTCTGCTGCTTCCAGCGTTGCATCAATTTCTTTGCTGCCGTGTGCCAAAGAAGTGAAGCTTGCTTCAAATGCGGAAGGTGCAAGATAAACACCGTGATCAAGCATAAGGTGGAAGAATCGTTTAAAACGCTCAATATCGCATTTTGTGACGTCTTCATAGCTAGTTACGCTAGTCTGATCCGTAAAGAAGAATCCAAACATCCCACCGACTTGGTTCACAACCAAAGGAATACCATTTTTATCGGCTAATTCTTTGAATCCATCAGCCAGTTGCTTGGTCACGTCGGCCAGACGTTGTTCATTGCCTTCGCACGTTAATTCCTGCAAACAAGCGTAGCCAGCAGCCATTGCCACAGGGTTACCAGAAAGGGTACCCGCTTGATAAACAGGTCCAGTTGGTGCGATATGCTGCATGACTTCTTTCTTACCACCAAACGCACCGACGGGCATACCGCCGCCAATCACTTTACCTAACGTAGTCAAATCTGGCTGAATATTGTAGTAAGCCTGAGCGCTACCTTGTGCAACACGGAAGCCCGTCATGACTTCATCAAAAATCAGCAAAGCACCTTCTTGATCGCAGAGGCTACGTAAACCTTCGTGGAAACCATCGACAGGAGGAATACAGTTCATATTACCCGCAACAGGTTCTACAATAATGCAGGCGATTTCCCCTTTGTTTGCAGCAAACAGCTCTTTTACCGACTCTAGATCGTTAAAAGTCGCAGTAAGAGTATATTTAGCAAAATCGGCAGGTACACCCGGAGAGCTTGGCTGACCAAGGGTGAGAGCTCCTGAGCCCGCTTTCACTAACAGACTGTCTGCATGACCATGATAACAGCCTTCAAATTTCAGAATTTTATCTCGACCAGTGTAGCCACGAGCTAATCGAATCGCACTCATAGTGGCTTCAGTTCCAGAGCTCACCATGCGAAGTTGCTCCATTGAAGGAACCAATGTCGACACCAACTCCGCCATTTTGATTTCCATCTCTGTTGGTGCACCAAAACTCAGTCCGCGATTAGCGGCTTCTACTACGGCATCGCGAACAGCAACATGGTTGTGACCTAGAATCATTGGTCCCCATGAACCAACATAGTCGATGTAAGCTTTACCATCAGCATCAAAGATAAATGCGCCGTCAGCTCGTTCTATAAATAGCGGTGAGCCACCTACGCCATTAAAAGCGCGTACAGGGGAGTTAACGCCTCCCGGGATAATATCTTGCGCTTTTTGATACAGCTCGGCTGATTTGGTCATGGAGAAATCCTTATTTAAGTTGAACGCACGCATTGTAACGGTAACCGTGATTTTTGCATTATCCAATTTAAAGTTTTGTGTGACTTAGGTTGAAATAGGCAATACTTGAACGTAACAGTCAGGTATTAGATAATCAGCTAATAATCGAAATTTTAATAAGTCGGCGTATTGATGAAATAAGCCGCGTGAGAGAGGTCGTTGTGAGTGAAATAAATGTACCCTTGTCCTTTTCAGATACGGCGGCAGCACGTGTAAAGCTCCTAATTTCTGAAGAAGAAAATCCAGAACTAAAACTGCGTGTATACATCACTGGAGGTGGTTGCAGCGGTTTTCAGTATGGATTTACTTTTGATGAGTCCGTCAATGAAGGTGACTCGATTATCGAAAATGATGGTGTTGTTCTTGTTGTAGACCCTATGAGTCTTCAGTACCTAATGGGGGGTATTGTTGATTACACTGAAGGTTTAGAAGGCAGTCGCTTCTTCGTCAACAACCCTAACGCTACGACAACATGTGGTTGTGGAGCATCATTTAGCGTGTAGTCGCAGTTTTAATACGTCCTTTAATTCCATGAAAACCCAGTAATTTACTGGGTTTTTTCATTTTTTTGTGAGTTTACTTGCAAAACACTGTTCGGTACGGTGTATTGTTTCCGTATACTTGATTAGCATTGGGTCATTCAATGTTAATCTGAGCTTAAGGTTGCTCAGATATAATCCCCGTCTAAATTGAGTCTTTTGCGTTAGGAAGTCGTATAAGACAAAAAAATATAACAAGGAATTTGTATGCCAGTTGCAAGAACTAATGGCTTTTTCTCTCAACGCCCTTGGCTAGTTTCCCTCATACTCGTTACTATTCTCACCGTTTGGCTTGGTCTTGGCATTCTGAAAGCGGAAGAATCTCCCCAAAGTAATAAGCAAGAAGAAACCATCCCACTCGCAAAGGTTGTTGTTGATAGTTTTATAGCTCAACCCACCGCAAAAAATATTAACCTCTATGGTCGTACCGCACCAAACCGTGAAGCCACTCTCGGCGCAGAAATCGCTGGAAAAATTATCGCGCTCAAAACGAGTAAAGGTGACTTTGTTAAGAAAGGACAAGCCATTGCCCAAATAGACAAGGCGGATTTGGATATTAAGCTTGAGAAAGCCAAAGCGTTATTGACTGTAAAAGAGAAAGAATTTAAAGCAGCTAATTCTTTGAAAAAAAGAGGGCTACAAGGTGAGGTGGCTTACAGTAATGCTCAAGCTGCTTTAATCGATGCGCGAGCTGGTGTTCGAAATGCACAATTGGCACTAAATAATACTGAAGTTAAAGCACCTTTCTCTGGCTTTGTAGAAGACATGATGATTGAAGTCGGGGACTTCGTTGGTGTGGGTGATCCCGTCGCGAAAATCTTAGATCTTTCTAAGTTGGTTATCGAGGCAGACGTCAGCGAGCGCCATGTTCATCAACTGAAACTGAATCAACTTGCTTCTATTCGCTTGGTGACTGGTGAGATTATTGAAGGGCGTTTACGCTATCTTTCTCGTGTTTCCTCTTTATCTACCAATACGTTTGCCATTGAAATTGAAATTCCAAACAAGGGGCAGAAAACACCAGCAGGTGTGAGCGCTGAAGTTGATCTAGAGCTAGAGACTCAGCTCGCTGTTAAAGTAACGCCTGCAATGCTAGCGCTAGATGAATCTGGGAATTTAGGCGTGAAAACGGTTCAAGCCAAAGACATAGTTAAGTTTATTCCTATTCAATTGGTTAAAGCGGAACAAGACGGTGTTTGGCTGACAGGGCTAGGCAGTAAAGTGGATATCATTACTGTTGGTCAAGGATTCGTCCGTGATGGCGATTCCGTAATCGCTACTCGCCAATAAGAGGGCTGTATTATGTATTCTGTAATTGATGCAGCACTCTCACGTAGCCGTACAATGCTGACTTTGTTGGTCTTGATTTTGGTTGCAGGAGTAGTGACTTACCAAGCGATCCCCAAAGAATCCAGCCCGGATATTACCATTCCAATTATTTATGTGTCTGTTGGACACCAAGGTATCTCGCCTGGAGATTCAGAGCGACTGCTTGTTCGACCTATTGAGCAAGAGCTACGCTCAATTGAAGGTGTAAAAGAGATGAATTCCACCGCTTCAGAAGGTCATGCCTCTGTCATGCTGGAATTCAATGTTGGTGTTGACCTCAATAAAGCAATGGCTGATGTTCGTGAGGCTGTGGATTTAGCCAAAGCCAAGTTGCCAGCAGACAGTGACGAACCAACCGTTAACGAAGTAACTTTGGCTTCCGAGCAGCCGATTTTATCTGTTGTGCTATACGGGACAGTACCGGAACGCACTATTGTTCAGGTGGGGCGCCAAATACGAGATAAGCTGGAAGGCTTCCGTCAGGTTCTTGAAGTTGATATTGCTGGTGACCGCGATGATGTTGTTGAAATCATTGTCGATCCGCTTCTCATGGAAAGCTATGGCCTTGATCAAGGCGATATCTACAATCTAATTGCTCAAAATAACAAAGTTGTTGCAGCCGGGTTTGTTGATACGGGCTATGGACGATTTTCTGTCAAAGTGCCTTCGGTTTTTGACTCTCTAAAAGACGTCTTAGAACTACCGGTAAAAGTCGATGGAAAACAGGTGATTACATTTGGTGATATCGCGACCGTAAGACGCGCATTCCGAGATCCTGAAAGTTACGCTCGACTCGATGGTGAGTCCGCTGTCGTTCTCGATGTGAAGAAACGAGCAGGCGAAAACATCATTGAAACTGTTGATCTGGTTAAGCTGGTTCTAGCAGAGGCACAGAAACGTGACGATTGGCCTTCTAACCTGTTAGTTAAATATACATGGGATGAGTCGAAAGATGTGAAGACCATGCTTAATGATCTTCAAAACAATATTCTTTCTGCGATCATTCTTGTTGTCATCGTGATCATTGCGATTCTTGGTACGCGAACGGCTTTCTTAGTTGGTGTATCCATTCCTGGATCATTTCTTACGGGGTTGTTGGTTCTCGCGATATTTGGCTTAACGGTTAATATTGTCGTTCTTTTCTCGTTGATCATGGCCGTCGGTATGCTGGTAGATGGTGCCATTGTAGTTACCGAATTTGCAGACAGAAGAATGCAAGAGGGTGTCGATAAAAAAGACGCCTACCGCGATGCAGCAAAACGAATGGCATGGCCTATTACCGCTTCTACCGCTACTACGCTGGCGGCATTTGCTCCCTTACTATTCTGGCCCGATACCACGGGCGAGTTCATGAAGTATCTACCGCTGACGCTAATTGCAACGTTAAGTGCATCTTTGGTCATGGCGCTATTGTTTGTTCCAGTTCTTGGGGGGCTGTTAGGTAAACAGCAGTACGTTTCTCCCGCTAAGCAGAAAGAAATGGTGGCCTTGCATGATGGCGACTTTGAAAAAGCGACTGGTTTAACAAGGGCATACTATAAAACGCTGTCTGTGGCGATTAAGCATCCTCTCAAAATTCTATTTTCTGCAATCTTACTGGCTGTTGCCGTAGGCTTTGCTTATAACAAAGCCGGTCTTGGTGCGGAGTTCTTCCCAGAAGTTGATCCTCCATTCTTTACCGTAAAAGTACGCTCACATGGGGATTTATCATTACGTGAAAAAGACACCATCATGCGCGAAGTTGAAGCCGCTGTTTTAGGGCACGATGAATTTGAGAGTGTCTATACCAAAACAGGTGGAAAAGATGAGATAGGACAGATCCAAATTACCCCTATTGATTGGCAGTATCGTCGTAAAGTGACCGTCATTATCGAAGAGCTTCGTGAAGTGACAGACAAGTTTGCAGGGGTCGAGATCGAATACAAATTCCCAGATGCAGGTCCCCCAGTAGAGAATGATTTAGTCATCGAGATGTCTTCAAGCCAACCTGATAATTTGGACGAAGGAGCGAAAATTGTACGCCATTGGGCGGATTCATATCCTGCGTTCACAAACTTGAATGACACATCCAGTAAAGAGGGTATCGACTGGCAAATCGATATTCGACGCGATGATGCTTCACGTTTTGCGGCTGATGCAACCTTAGTAGGAAACACGGTTCAATTTGTCACAAACGGATTGAAAATTGGTGATTACCTTCCCGATGATGCAAATGAAGAAGTGGATATTTTGGTTCGATTCCCTGAAGACAAGCGAGATATTGGACGCTTTGATCAATTGAGAGTCAAAACTCAACAGGGGTTAGTGCCAATTACTAACTTTGCAGAAATTAAACCGCACCAAAAACAAGACGCGATCCAACGCCTCGATGGGCACCGTATCATCAACATCATGGCTGACATGAAAGAGGGTGAGGAATATAACCTAGCTAATGAACTGCCTAAGATTGAAGAAGCTTTGGTGAAACTAGAGCTTCCTGCTGGTGTGGAATACAAGATTCGAGGACAGAATGAGGAGCAAGAAAACTCGTCTGCATTTTTGCAAAAAGCGTTCTTGATTGCGTTGGCTGTGATGGCGTTGATTCTGATTACCCAGTTCAATAGCTTCTATCAAGCATTCCTAATTTTGAGTGCAGTGCTGTTTTCTACTGTTGGTGTGTTTGTTGGTTTGTTGATTTTCCAAAGACCATTTGGCGTGATTATGTCAGGAATTGGTGTTATTGCGCTTGCGGGTATTGTCGTTAACAACAATATAGTACTTATTGATACATACAATCAGTTGAGAAAGCGCGGTTTAGATAAGAGCAATGCGATATTACGCACCGGAGTTCAGCGTCTTCGTCCAGTTATGTTAACCACTGTGACCACTATTTTAGGTCTTCTGCCAATGGTATTGGAAATGAACATTGACCTTATTAATCAGAAGATAGAGTTTGGTGCGCCAAGTACTCAGTGGTGGTCTCAATTAGCAACTGCTGTTGCGGGTGGGCTGGCATTTGCGACAGTGTTAACGTTGGTCTTGACACCTTGTCTGCTCATGCTTGGTAGAGAGCCTAAAACAGAAGTCAAATCAGATGACTCTTCTGTTATTGGAAAAGCAGAGTCAGAAACTACTGGTCCCGAAAAAGCAGAGCTTGAATTGGTAAACGAGGCATCGTAACTTCTTTCACTACTCTCACTTAAAAAGAAAAACGCCAGCTTAGTATCACTAAGCTGGCGTTTTTGTTTGGATGTGAAAATACAGCGAACGCTAACTTTCTTGGGGTTGCAGAAGCACTTTGTATTTATCAAGTTGCTCTAGACGAAGCTTGGAGTTGGCAATAAATGTTTGCTTCGCTTTCCCTTTTAACGATTTGGACTCAGGAAGCTTAACCGTCCGAGGGTTTTTGTGTACACCATTAACCAAAAATTCGTAGTGAAGGTGCGCTCCAGTGACTCTTCCGGTGCTACCCAAAGTGCCAACGGTTTGTCCCTGTTTTACTCTTTGCCCTGTTTTTACTCTACGCTTTTTCATGTGTAGATATTTAGTTATGTACGTGTTGCTGTGGCGAATAAAGACATAATTGCCATTAAACTTGTTGTAGCCAGACTTCTCAACAATACCGTCTCCAGCCGCCCAGATAGGTGTACCAACAGGTGCAACATAGTCGGTTCCTCTGTGCGCGCGTACTTTGCCCGTCACAGGGTGTAGCCGTCGTGGGTTGAAATTAGAGCTGACATAACGGAAGTTGATTGGAGAACGAAGGAACGCTTTTTTCATTGCGCGTCCATCTTGATCGTAATAGTTACCCGTTTTTCTATCACGAATCGCTTTGAATGTGTCACCTTGGTTGGTAAAGATGGCGGCAATGATATTACCTCGTCCAATCTTTTCACCTTCGACAACTTTTTCTTCGTACAGCACCTGAAAGTTATCGCCTTTTCGAATATCCAGAGCGAAGTCTATATCCCAGCCAAATATCCCAGCCAGCTCCATAATCTGATTTGCATTTAAACCGGCGGTAACGCCTGCGTTCCAAAAGTTCGACGTAATTTCAGCTTCGGCATAATTGTATTGTATGTCGACTTCTTTCTTACTTAGCTGGGAGGTATACCCATCTTCAGACCGAGTAATACTGAATGTTTCAAAGGCATTTAACTGACGATTCAAATGAATCAGCTCATTATTCTCATCAAAGCCAAATTTTAACGTATCTCCTGGGCGCAAACGTGATAGCTGTCTGTTGATTTCTTTGTTGCTGCTAATCAAGTTATGTAGAAGACGAGGAGATAACCCTATGCGACTAAATAGGACAGCAGCGCTTTCACCTGAACGTACTTTATGGGTTTCCCAGCGAATCAGAGAAAGGGTTTTGGGCTCGTAGCTTGGGCTTAAGTTCGCACCATCAATGGGGATTGGATAGGCTTTGCCCACTTCCAAACTTTGAGTCTTGGGTTTGAGCTCACTGGCGTCTGGAAGAAGAAACACAGCGATGATGACAATCGCAGAAAAGAAGGCAATCCATACTCGGTGCAACGGAGAAAGACGTGCGAATTTAGACATCGGAATCCATTTATTGGGTTAATGATATAAAAAAGACAATTACTGAGTCTAACTGGTTTCAAAACTGAGTGCTATTCAAGTAAGATGGCGGAATATCAAATTTTTGCCAAATCTGTGGGAGTGAACAAGAATGGCGAGTATTGAAGCAGCACTGGCGGAAATTAAGCGCGGTGTCGAAGAGCTTATTCCAGAAGAAGAATTAATTGAAAAGTTAAAGGAAGGTCGCCCTTTACGTATTAAGCTAGGTGCCGATCCTACTGCACCAGACATCCATCTCGGTCATACCGTTATTTTTAATAAGTTGCGTGCATTTCAGGATTTAGGTCATGAAGTGACGTTCCTTATTGGTGATTTTACCGCAATGGTTGGTGATCCAACGGGTAAAAATAACACTCGCCCACCTCTTAGCCGTGAAGATGTTCTTCGCAACGCAGAAACGTATAAAGAGCAAGTGTTTAAAATTCTCGATCCAGCAAAAACCAAGATCCAATTTAACTCAGAGTGGTTATCGGAGTTGGGTGCTGAAGGTATGATCCGTTTAGCTGCGAATCAAACCGTTGCGCGTATGTTAGAGCGTGACGATTTTAAGAAGCGTTATGCTGGTGGCCAAGCTATTGCGATTCACGAATTTATGTATCCACTGCTTCAAGGCTGGGATTCAGTCGCAATGGAAACGGATGTAGAGCTGGGCGGTACAGACCAGAAGTTTAACCTCCTAATGGGACGCGAACTGCAAAAGTCGAATGGTCAAAAACCACAAGCTGTTTTGATGATGCCTTTATTGGTGGGTTTGGACGGTGAGAAGAAAATGTCCAAATCAGCGAATAACTACATTGGTATCAGTGAAGCGCCAAGTGAAATGTTCGGTAAAATCATGTCGATTTCTGATGATTTGATGTGGAGTTACTATGAGTTGTTGTCATTCCGCCCATTAGGCGAAGTTGAGCAATTCAAGAATGATATCGCAAACGGTAAAAATCCACGTGATATCAAAATACTACTGGCTAAAGAAATTATTGCTCGCTTCCACTCCGAAGCGGATGCTGACGCAGCTGAGCAAGAATTCATTAACCGTTTCCAGAAAGGTGCAATGCCTGAGGAGATGCCTGAATTTGAATTTGATGCTGGGTTGCCAATTACGAACTTGCTGAAGGATGCTGGGCTAGTTAATTCAACATCAGATGCGATGCGAATGATTAAGCAAGGCGCCGCCAAAATAGACGGCGAGAAAGTTGCAGACAACAAACTTGTCCCTGAAGTTGGCACTGCTGTTTACCAAGTGGGTAAACGCAAATTTGCACGAGTGACAATTAAGTAGAAATAACTGCTTTGAAAAAGCCCTGATTTATCAGGGCTTTTTTTATATTAGAGATCGTTGGGAGTATAGCTTTTAAATCGAGCGATAAACCAAGTTTCAAATACAAGTAAAGAGATAACGCCATATTGCCAATGGGTTCCCCATGCAAGCCAATACAAGACCGCTCCCATAGATAACCAGATAACCACTAGTGATTGGATTTTTTCTGATTTTGTTAACCCTTGCTTGTTCTTTAACCGTCTTGAAATAGGTCCTAAATACTTATTTTGAAGCAACCAATTTTGAAATTTCTCAGATGTTGCTCCAAAGCAATAAAGCGAGACGAGCAAAAATGGAACGGTGGGAAGCAACGGAATAAATACCCCGATAAAAGCGAGCACAACCGTAAGCCACCCTAGAGCGATGAGGAAAAGGCGCTTTCCGTTTGAGATTGGCGTATCTGTGTGCACTTTTTCCATGTGAATCCAATTTGTGTGTATAAAAAGCCTTGTCTATATGGTGGAAGTATAGACCAATTAATATGTTGATTGTCATTCTAATTTTGATGTTAATGAGAATCAATATCAAAACGGTGTGCTGTTGCTCAATTGGTTGTTAGGATCTTATTAGTGCGACCAATTAGTTAGCATTTATGTTGATTTTTAAGGAATTAAAGTTCCTTTTATGCCATTCGAATTTTTAGGGGGCATGGTAAAATCCTCGTGCTGCAATTGTGCAGTAGATAGGAGTTTATCATGAGTAATGCCGACAATCCTCCCAGTAGTCGAGGAGAAAAATAGCTGCATGATCCTGAAATGACTCTCTATCGATTTCAAACTTCTATTTATCTCCCTTCTGCAAGAGCAAGACTTCCCTTTACAGGTAACTGAATTCCGGAAGTATGTTGGTTGTTCATGAAATTTACTGTCTCTAGGCAATAGATACCGCTAATCGGGAGATTCGCAATGACAATCATAAAAAGTAAATTATATTCTGAAGAAGAAACAAATACGGTATTCACAGTATTTAAGCAATATGACCATGAACATCAGCTTTACTTACTTTCAATTATGCCACTGGAAGAAGTAACAGTGATTCTCATGCATTACTCAGTAAGGGAAGTTCAGCACTTTATCAAGCAACTTGAAAAGTGTGGTCATGATTTACGTGCACGGCAGTGCGCAATCCGGCTTGGCTTCATTCATTCTGAAGCTGAAACCGCACAAGGGTATATGTCTACCAATGTGTTTGAACACTTTAAACAGCGTGTTGGGTGGATAATTGGATTAGCGCTGCTAGGAATAGTTTCAGGGCTCATTATTGCTCAATATGAGGATACACTAAGCCAATTAGTATTATTGGCAATTTATATGCCGGTCATCGCTGCAGCTGGAGGAAATACAGGAACTCAAGCTGCAACACTTGTCATTCGTGCACTCGCGACAGGAGAAATAAGAAAAAGGCAGTGGCTACAGGTACTTTGGAAAGAAAGCCGCGTGTCCCTCTTGTTAGCAATGGTGGTCGCGGTAGTGATTGTAGCCAGAATCATGCTATTTAGCGGAAATGTGAATACTTCGAACTTTGAATTGGAATTGATCGCTGTAGCTGTTGCTGTCGCTCTGTTTATTCAAGTCACCATTTCTACAACGTTAGGTGGTGTGTTGCCTATTTTAGCGCGAGCTTGTCGACTGGACCCCGCAGTTTTAGTGAGCCCAGTATTGGCGTCTATTGTCGATATATCAGGTATTTGGATCTATTTTACCGTAGTGAATCATTTTCTAGGCTTGAGTTAACCAAGTCGCGATAAAATTGTTTCTCAAAATTAAAAATAGGGGCGATAACCTTTGGGGCGTCGTCCTTTTTTATAGGGTGATAGTCAGTAACGAATTGAACAAACAGCGATGTTGGTTTGTTTTTTTCATCCAAAACATACCCAGCCATATTGTAGCTGCCGTACAGTGACCCACTTTTTGCGGTTATCCGACCGGCTATAGGTTTTGTCCTCATGCTTTTTCGATATTTAAGTGTGCCAGATTGTCCGGAAACAGGAAGTAGCTCAATTAAACCCAGCTCGGCATTATGTTTCCAAACGTATTTAAGCACTTTTTCCATATCAGAGCTTGTTAAGCGGTTATTCCGTGAAAGTCCAGAACCATCTTCCAACTGCGTATGCTCTAAATTGATGCCTGCTCGTGTATAAAGAATTTGTTTAATGGCTTCAGTACCGTTCGAGAAACTCCCTGGCTGGTGATAAAAACGAGCCCCCATCGTTTTGGTTAAGTTGTCAGCAATTAAGTTGTCTGACTTACTCAACATTATCTTGAGTAACTCTGGGAGTGCTTGGGATTGATGTGTAGCAACAATGATCCCTTTTTTAGTTTCATTTTTACTTGAGATCGAGCCTGTTACGCTGATGCCATTTTTAGCTAAGATGCGCTGGATAATGGCAGATACGTAAAGATAGGTATCTTGCACCGCAAATTTTAGCGGCAGTGGCTTATCTCTCTCCTGCATGCACCCTGATAGGTGGTACTGATTTCCCTCAGAGGTTATCAGCTCTAACTGGCATCGTTTGGATTTCACTGTCACCTTATTCAAGCTAAGAGCATCGGTTGTGACATCGATGGGCTGGTGGCTTGGGACAAATACCGATGTTGCTTGATTGGATTGAGACGAAATCGATGCTTGTACACAGTTATTGTCCAACGTTATCGCGCTGGCTGGAGCACTATAGCAGACGCCTAAAATGTCCCAAGGCCAGCCTACTGCTCGTTCATACCCTCTGAAAGCACTATTGTCTAGGATAACGTTGTTAACAGAGGTTATACCTTGTTGCGTAAGCCGCTGAGTAAGAGCTGTTAAATGTTCGGTTCTTAACTCAGGGTCGCCACTAAAGCGAATAACGAGGTTTTGTTCAACTATTTCAAAATGCGTTTCGAAGCGAAAATCATTGCCTAGTTCTAATTTTGCAGCCAGAGCAGTCAGAATTTTTAGAGTGCTTGCTGGAGGAAAAAACTGTTCGCTGTTTTCCTTTAATACATAGTCTCCGAAGCTGTTTGACACCAAAAGAGTGTGCCTAGAACCGTATGGGAGTGAATCCACAGGGGCATATGCTAAAGATTGGAAACTGATGAGAAAAAACAGGAATATTAGTGTTCGCATAATATGGGGTCAAAGATGCATATCGGTTTTCAGTGTAGCAAATAATCAGCAAAAAAAAACGTCCACCCTAAGGTGGACGCTCTATCATTCAATTCAGCTAAAAGCGGAATTAGAAGTCGTAACGTAGACCAAGAACTGCTTCGTTTTGTGCGCTTAGCTTGCCAACTTTGTCTGAATCTAGCAGGTTAAAGTTGTAAGAAACGTACGAACGGAAGTTGTTGTTGAAGTAGTAAGTTGCATCTACAGCGATGTTGTCTTTTTCTACTTCTGATTCTGAGTTTGCTGCATTTGATTTGTCGTTCAAACGGTTATAAGTCGTTGTGAACTTAGCTTGACCCATTGTGTAAGCTGCTGCTAGTTCGTAACCGTCGCCTTTTGAACCGTTGTTCGCGCCATCTTCTTGGTTGTCGATGTTTGTGTAAAGACCAGCTACGTAAAACGCATCAAATTCGTAAGATGCACCTAGCATGAATTCTTTAACAGACTTGGTCGCAGATTCGTCTTGAGCAGCGTAAGCAGCTGTTAAACGTGCGCCAGTGTCACCGATTGAGTAGATACCAGAAAGAGCGTAACCGCTGTTATTATCTTTCTCGTTTTTATCTGTAGTTGTGTTAGCCGTAGCTGAACCAATGGTGTAGTTAGCACGAGCTTCGAAATCACCGAAAGTACCAGCGTACGCGATTGAGCGATCTGGACGGTCTGCAGCGTTTACTTTAGGTGCTGCAGTGTTACCGTGGTAAGCCATGATATCTGTGAAGTCAGTAACCGCTTGTAGAGAACCTTTTACAGTACCCATTGTTACTTCACCAAAGTTACCGCCAATACCAGCAAACACGTAACGGTGCTCTATTGTATCTTGAGTAGAACCGTTGTGACCGCTTTCGTTGTATGCCTTGAACTCACCTTCGTAGAAGCCTAGACCGTATAGCTCGTCAGTGATCTGAGTTTTACCTAAGAAGTTTAGACGTACGCGAGATTTGTCTTCTACTTTGTTATCTTTAAGAGAAAGACGAGCTTCAACACGACCACCCATTTCAAGAGAAGCGTTGTCGTTTTTCGCGATTTCAGCAGCAGTAGCGCCAGTGCTAGCAGCCGCAGCTACAGCTAGAGCAATTAGATTTTTGTTCATTGCTTTCTAAGTCCTAGTTTTAGTCCGTAAATATAAGCAGGTAGGTTATTTTCCTGCCCACTTAGGGATGCGAGTAACATCATGCAGATATCTGTGTGATTTAATTCGCATTTATAAGGTGAGGAATTTGTACCCTTAAAGTTCAGGTAGCCGTTAGTAAAATGATATAAAATCAAATAATGAACATTGTTTTTTTAGGTTTTTGTTAGCTTGTTTTTCTTTGAAAACATGGTGTTGTGATTTTTTTTATTTTTTTCATTAAATGATTTTTTTATATTTTTTTATATGAATTATGTTTGGTTTGTTGGGGATTTATAATTGTGGTGATTAGGTGAGGTTGGAGAAATCCGTCAATTTAAGGTTTTGTGACTCACAACTTTTGAAGTACGTGACCTTGTGAAAAAGTTTGATTACACTATTTAAAAGTGAACCATTTGCCCCGCCTCATACTCGCAACTTGAGTAGGAGAGGGGTTTTGTTGTCTGAAGATTCTGGCAAATACACTAAGTCAGATATCTGTTGAGGTATAAGATGGAAAAAGTTCCAATGACTGCTCGTGGTGAGCAGAAACTACGCGAAGAACTGGAAACGTTGATGAAACGTCGTCCATTGATTTCTGAAGCAATTGCAGAAGCTCGTGAGCTAGGCGATCTAAAAGAAAACGCAGAGTATCATGCGGCTCGTGAAGAGCAGGGCATATGTGAAGCTCAGATTCGTGATATTGAATACAAGCTCTCGGTTGCGCAGGTTATTGATGTGACCAAGATGGAAAATACTGGCAAAGTGATTTTTGGTACAACAGTAACCTTGGTGGACATTGATACAGACCAAGAAAGCACATACCAAATTGTCGGCGATGATGAAGCAGAGATTAAAGCAGGAAAGATTTCTGTTAGCTCTCCGATTGCCCGTGGTCTAATTGGTAAAGTAGAAGGTGATGAAGTTACCATTACTACGCCAGGTGGCATCAAAGACTACGACATCGCAAAAGTTGAATACTTATAGAAAGATAGTGATTGAACCTTGCTTTTAAGGGAATAAAACATCTTAGAAAATAAAAAAGGTCGCCAATGCGACCTTTTTTAATTGAAGCAACAAGTTGATGCTTCAAGGGCAATCTGTTATTTACGAGGAATCTCGATTTTGCGTTCCTCAGACTGACGGTACAGAACCAGTACTTTACCAATGGTTTGTACTTTTTCAGCTTTAGTCTCACGTACAATAGCGTCAATAATCAGAACTTTTGTTTCTCTGTCTTCAGAGGCAACTTTAACTTTGATTAGCTCGTGGTGGTCTAGAGCCAGTTCAATTTCAGCAAGTACGGCTTCGGTCAATCCATTGGCACCCATAAGTACCACAGGTTTTAAACTGTGAGCTAGGCCTTTCAAATACTGCTTTTGTTTGGTGCTTAGGTTCATTGTGCGCCCAATTTTCTTTAATATAAGGGTTGAAAACCGCCATTTTAACGCCATCTATCCCTGAAGACTATAATTTCTACCATACTTATTTGGTGGATGGTCATCCAAGCAATTAGGAATCGAATGAGTAAACAGAAACACTCAGCTAGCTCAGGTCGCTGGTTGAAAGAACATTTCGATGATAAATACGTAAATGAAGCAAAGAAGAAAGGTTATCGTTCACGTGCTATCTTCAAAATTGAAGAAATTCAAGGCAAAGATAAGCTATTGAAACCCGGAATGACCGTTGTCGATCTTGGTGCTGCACCCGGTGGTTGGTCTCAATACGCCGCTAAGCACGTAGGACAAGAAGGACAGGTCATAGCTTGTGACATTTTACCTATGGATTCGATCGCTGGCGTTGCCTTTTTGCAAGGTGATTTCCGTGAAGACGCTGTTCTAGAAGCACTTTTAGAGCGAATTCAACCAGATATGGTTGATGTTGTTATGTCTGATATGGCACCAAATATGGCTGGTAATCTTTCGGTAGATCAACCTAGAGCCATGTATTTGGTGGAACTGGCGTTGGATATGTGTCGACAAGTTCTGGCTCCAAGTGGTAGTTTCGTTGTTAAGGTATTTCAGGGCGAAGGCTTTGATCAATACGTTAAAGATGTGCGAGACATGTTTAAGACCGTAAAAATAAGAAAGCCAGACTCTTCAAGAGCTCGCTCAAGAGAAGTCTATATTGTAGCGACTGGTTACAAAGGCTAGCTTACGTTTACAAAGAGCAATTTAACACTATAGCTACAGCGTATAAACTGTAGTACCCTACCTTTAATTACAATTAGTTATCGAGAGGCTGACACCTTGAGTGACATGGCAAAAAATTTAATTTTGTGGCTAGTAATCGCCGTAGTCTTGATGTCGGTTTTCCAGAGCTTCGGCCCTGGGGAAAATAGCGGCAGAACAGTGGATTACACCACATTTGTACAGGAAGTTGGCCAAGGCCAGATTCGAGAAGCTCAATTCAAAGACAGAGAAATCACTTACTACCGTCGTGATAACACTCGCTATGTGACTTACATGCCTGTGTACGACAGTAAGTTGCTTGATGATTTGATTAACAAGAATGTGAAAGTAGTCGGTACTCCGCCAGAAGAGCAGAGCTTACTGGGTACTATTTTCATTTCTTGGTTCCCAATGATCTTATTGATTGGTGTGTGGATTTTCTTCATGCGTCAAATGCAAGGCGGTGGCGGTAAAGGTGCCATGTCTTTCGGTAAGAGCAAAGCTCGTATGATGAGCGAAGAACAAATCAAAACAACGTTTGCTGATGTTGCTGGCTGTGATGAAGCAAAAGAAGATGTTAGAGAGTTGGTTGATTACTTACGTGACCCAAGTCGCTTCCAAAAGCTCGGTGGTAAGATCCCTACCGGTGTTTTGATGGTTGGTCCTCCGGGTACGGGTAAAACTTTGCTTGCTAAAGCTATTGCTGGTGAAGCAAAAGTACCGTTCTTTACAATATCAGGTTCTGACTTCGTCGAAATGTTCGTTGGTGTTGGTGCATCTCGTGTACGTGACATGTTTGAGCAAGCGAAGAAAGCCGCGCCTTGTATCATCTTCATTGATGAAATCGATGCTGTAGGTCGCCAACGTGGTGCTGGTGTAGGTGGTGGTCATGATGAACGTGAGCAAACATTGAACCAAATGCTGGTTGAAATGGATGGCTTTGAAGGTAACGAAGGTATTATTGTTATCGCAGCAACTAACCGTCCGGACGTTCTTGACCCTGCACTTCTTCGTCCTGGTCGTTTTGACCGTCAGGTTGTTGTTGGTCTTCCAGATGTTCGTGGTCGTGAACAAATCCTTAAAGTTCACATGCGTAAAGTGCCGCTTGCTGGTGACGTTGAGCCATCTTTGATTGCTCGTGGTACACCTGGTTTCTCTGGTGCAGACTTAGCGAACCTAGTTAATGAAGCTGCCCTATTCGCCGCTCGTGGAAACAAACACAACGTATCAATGGTTGAGTTTGAACTTGCTAAAGACAAAATCATGATGGGTGCGGAGCGCCGCTCAATGGTTATGTCTGAAGACATTAAAGAATCCACTGCGTATCACGAAGCGGGTCACGCCATTGTTGGTCGTTTGGTTCCTGAGCACGATCCAGTATATAAAGTGTCTATCATTCCACGTGGTCGTGCGTTGGGTGTCACTATGTACTTACCAGAAAGTGATCGTGTGAGTATGTCTCGTCAGCATCTAGAGTCGATGATCTCAAGCTTATATGGTGGTCGTTTAGCCGAAGAGCTTATCTACGGTTCTGATAAAGTATCAACTGGTGCGTCAAACGATATTGAACGTGCAACAGACATTGCTCGTAAAATGGTCACTCAATGGGGCTTCTCAGACAAACTTGGTCCTTTGCTTTATGCAGAAGATGAAGGCGAGGTGTTCCTTGGTCGTAGTGTGACTCAAACTAAACATGTTTCTGACGATACGGCAAAACTTATCGACGACGAAGTTCGCAGTATTATTGACCGTAACTATGATCGTGCCAAAGTCATTCTTGAAGCGAACATGGACATTATGCATTCAATGAAAGATGCATTAATGAAATATGAAACGATTGACGCAGGACAAATAGACGACTTGATGGAGCGAAAGGAAGATGTTCGTGAACCAGCAGGTTGGGGTGATCAAACTCGTGCTCAAGAAGAGTCAAACAACGAAAAGAAAGCACAGCCAAATAAAGAAGAAAAAGATGAAGAAGAAAAACCTTCAGCTCCTTCTGATGAAAGTGCCGACAAAAACGTTGAGTAAAAAATAGTTAAATACAAACCCCGAGGAAACTCGGGGTTTTTCTGTTTCTAGAGTAGTCATGTTTATACGATCCAATAGTAAAGAACTCGATTTAAGCAGCCCCCATATAATGGGGATATTGAACGTAACCCCCGACTCATTTTCAGATGGTGGTCAGTTCAATCGTATTGATGATGCTTTAAGCCAAGCACGTTCAATGATATCGGCAGGTGCAACGATCATTGATATTGGTGGAGAATCAACGCGACCAGGTGCTCCAGACGTTACGTTAGAAGAAGAACTTGAACGTGTTATCCCTGTTATAAAAGCATTAAGAGCAGAATCTGATGTATGGATATCTATTGATACCAGCAAAGCGGAGGTTATGAGACAAGCTACTTCAGCGGGAGCTGATATCATCAACGACGTGAGAGCACTTCAGGAGCCCGGTGCTTTGCAAGCTGCAGCTCAAGCTAATGTGCCAATATGTCTCATGCATATGCAGGGGCAACCTAGAACCATGCAAGAAAACCCTACATATCAAGATCTCTTGAAAGATGTTGAGGCATTTCTAGCAGAGCGTGTTTCTGCTTGTGAAAATGCAGGGATAGAGCGTGGACAATTGATTTTAGACCCAGGGTTTGGATTCGGTAAAACGATTGAACACAATTACCACATATTGGCAAATCTAGAGCGGTTCCATCGCTTTGAGTTACCTATCCTTGCTGGGATGTCTCGTAAATCAATGATATTTAAGCTCTTGGATAAAGAACCGAAAGAATGCCTGATCGGCAGTGTTACATGTGCAAGCGTCTCCGCACTGAAAGGTGCTCAGATCATACGTGTTCATGATGTGGTCGAAACGGTTGAAGCGATAAAAATTATCAATACAATCAGTACAAACCAATAAAAATTATTAGGAAATATTATGTCTAAAAGGCGTTATTTTGGTACGGACGGTGTTCGTGGGAAGGTAGGACAATACCCAATCACTCCCGATTTTGTATTAAAGCTTGGCTGGGCTGCTGGTCGCGTACTTGCAAAGCAAGGGACAAAAAAAGTTATTATCGGCAAAGATACACGTATTTCTGGGTATATGTTGGAATCTGCGCTTGAAGCTGGTCTTGCAGCTGCAGGGCTAAAGGCGACATTCACAGGTCCAATGCCGACTCCTGCTGTCGCTTACTTGACACAAACATTCCGCGCTGAAGCTGGCATTGTAATTTCCGCATCCCACAATCCTTACTATGACAATGGCATCAAATTCTTCTCATCTGAGGGAACAAAGTTACCAGATGATATCGAATTAGCGATTGAAGCTGAGTTAGACAAAGACATTGAATGTGTTGAGTCAGCACTGCTCGGTAAAGCATCACGACTCGATGACGCCGCAGGTCGATACATTGAATTTTGTAAGAGCACATTCCCTAATGAATTGAGTTTAGCTGGGCAGAAGATCGTTGTGGATTGCGCACATGGTGCCACTTACCACATTGCTCCTAGCGTTTTTAAGGAGCTCGGCGCAGAAGTCATTGCAATGGGTATCGAGCCCAACGGTACGAACATTAATGATGAAGTGGGTGCAACGGATGTTCGAGCGTTGCAAAAGCGAGTGATTGAGGAGCAAGCAAATCTTGGATTAGCTTTTGATGGCGATGGTGATCGCATCATCATGGTTGATGAGCTTGGAAACAAGGTTGATGGTGATCAGATTGCTTACATCATTGCGCGAGATGCACTCCGTCGGGGCGAACTAAAAGGTGGCGTAGTCGGTACATTGATGACGAACCTTGGCATGGAAAATGGGCTCAAACAACTGGGTATTCCATTTGTACGGGCAGCCGTTGGTGACCGCTATGTAATGGAGCAACTGTTGGCGAAAGGCTGGAAAATCGGTGCAGAAAACTCTGGGCATGTGATTTTGTTGGACAAAGTTACAACAGGTGATGCAATCGTCGCTGCATTGCAAGTGTTGGCATCTGTTGTTGATAGCGAAATGACTTTGAATGAGCTTTCTCAAGGTATGACACTATATCCTCAAGTGTTAGAGAATGTTCGATTCAGTGGAGATTCAAATCCTCTTGAAGCTCAAGCTGTAAAAGATGCAGTGGTTGAGGTTGAGTCCAAATTGGGTGAAAAAGGTCGAGTGCTTTTGAGAAAGTCCGGCACAGAACCTCTTCTTCGTATCATGGTTGAGGGTGAAAATGCCGAGCTTGTACAGAAATCGGCACTTGAGATAGCAGAAGCGGTAAAAGCGAGCTGTTGATCTCAACAATATACAAGCCAAAGTTTTGCTTTGGCTTGATGACTCTAAATTAGGTTTGTGTTTTTGGTTAAGCTTCTTTTTTTAGCGCTTTGCTAATATTTTGACCACTTAAGCCCTAAGCTTTACAATTTAGTGAATTTTTACTTGTCAGCGTAAAAGGCATTCGATAGTATTGCTCCGCCTTCGAAAGGGAGGTGCGCTAGCTTTGTCTCTGTGCTTATTCAGTACGACGGCGCTGGCTCAACAATTTGGAACATAGGTGGAAGAATGTTTACAGTTCTACTTGTGATTTACCTGTTGGCAGCGGTTGGTGTTATTGGCCTAGTGTTGATTCAACAAGGTAAAGGCGCAGACATGGGAGCTTCGTTCGGAGCTGGCGGTTCAAACACAGTGTTTGGCGCGAGTGGCTCAGGAAATTTCCTAACCCGAACAACTGCAGTTTTTGCGGTAGTATTTTTTATCGTTAGTTTAGTTCTTGGTCGTATGTCTACAAACAGCGGCGAAACAGAAAGTATTCTAGCGAACCCAAGCCAGGCTGCATCATCTATTGAGCAACCGGCTGATGTAACGAGTGAAATTCCAGCCGGAAGCGGCGACGAAATTCCTCAGTAAAGAATTTATGCCGAGATGGTGAAATTGGTAGACACGCTAGCATGAGGTGCTAGTGCCTTTGGTGTGAGGGTTCGAGTCCCTCTCTCGGCACCATAAGTTCTGCAAACTTGTAAATTACTGCCTTGGGCGTATAATGCTCAGCAGTCGGACGCGGGGTGGAGCAGCTTGGTAGCTCGTCGGGCTCATAACCCGAAGGTCGTCGGTTCAAATCCGGCCCCCGCAACCAATTTCTAGCAAGTGATGTTGCTAAAGTTGGAAGCAAGTTTGAGCGGTTTTACCTAACCGCAAACTGAACAAAATAATGTTCAGTTATATCAGGGTCCAGCAACAAAAACCCCGACTAATCGGGGTTTTTTGTTATTTGTATTTTGTACTGTGCAAAATATGAGTAATGCTCGGCTATTTGATAGGGCTATTAGCCCTTTTTTTGTTTCTAGAGTGGTTATCTAAGGGTGATTTCATGACGGGTTTGGAAAGACAACTAACAGAAATGCTGGACGCGCCAGTGGCAGCATCTGGTTATGAGTTAGTTGGATTGGAGTTCATCCGTGCTGGTGAGCATTCAACATTGCGTATTTATATTGATCACGAGAACGGCATCAATGTAGATGACTGTGCAGAGGTAAGTCATCAGGTTAGCGCAGTGCTCGATGTTGAAGATCCTATTTCTGTCGCTTATAACCTTGAAGTATCTTCACCTGGTTTAGAAAGACCACTTTTTAAAGCAGAACACTATCAGCAATTTATAGGTCACGAGGTCAGCCTTGTCTTGAAAATGGCTATGGGCAACCGTCGTAAGTGGAAAGGTGTGATCGAAAGCGTTGAAGGCGAAACGATCACAATCACAGTGGACAATGCGAAAGAAGAGTTTGCACTAAGCAACATTTCCAAAGCTAACCTGAACCCTAAGTTTTAAGTCTTAAGAGGCTAGAGAATGAACAGAGAAATTTTAGCGGTAGTAGAAGCTGTTTCTAATGAGAAAGCGGTTCCTCGTGAGCGTATTTTTGAAGCTCTAGAAATCGCATTAGCTACGGCAACTAAAAAGAAATACGAGATTGAAATTGATGTTCGTGTTGCGATTGATCGCAAGACGGGTAATTTCGACACTTACCGCCGTTGGTTGGTTGTGGAAGAAGTAGAAAGCCCAACTAAAGAAATTTCACTGGAAGCAGCACAGTACGATGACGAAGAAATGGAACTGGGTAGCTTTGTAGAAGATGATATTGAGTCAGTAACATTCGACCGTATTACCACCCAAACCGCTAAGCAAGTTATTGTACAAAAAGTACGCGAAGCTGAACGTGCACAAATCGTTGAGCAGTTCATTGATAACGAAGGTGACCTGATCACTGGTGCGGTTAAAAAAGTGAACCGTGAAACCGTTGTTCTCGACCTAGGCAACAATGCTGAAGCCGTCATTTTACGTGATGACCAACTTCCTCGTGAAAATTTCCGTCCAGGTGACCGTGTTCGTGGTCTTCTGTACAAAGTTGCTCCTGAAGCGCGTGGCTTCCAACTGTTTGTCACTCGCTCTAAGCCTGAAATGCTATCTGAACTCTTCCGAGTGGAAGTGCCAGAGATTGCTGAAGAGCTAATCGAACTGAAAGGCGCAGCTCGAGATCCGGGTTCACGCGCAAAAATTGCAGTGAAAACAAACGACAGACGTATTGACCCAGTTGGTGCTTGTGTAGGTATGCGTGGTGCACGTGTACAAGCAGTATCAGGTGAGTTAGGTGGTGAGCGCATCGATATCGTGCTTTGGGACGATAACCCAGCTCAATTTGTTATCAATGCAATGGCGCCAGCAGATGTGGCTTCCATCATTGTAGATGAAGACGCACACGCAATGGATATTGCAGTTGAAGCCGATAACTTGGCTCAAGCCATCGGTCGTAACGGTCAAAATGTACGTTTAGCATCTCAGCTTTCTGGTTGGGAACTGAACGTTATGACAGTGGAAGACCTTGAAAAGAAACACCAAGAAGAATCTGGTGCGGCTATCGAAAACTTTATGAAGTACCTCGATATCGAACAAGATTTTGCAGAAATGCTCGTTGAAGAAGGTTTCTCAACGCTAGAAGAAGTGGCTTATGTGCCAGTGAACGAACTTCTGGAAGTTGATGGTCTAAACGAAGAGCTTGTAGAAGAATTGCGCCAACGTGCAAAAGATGCCCTAACTACGATCGCCTTGGCGAAAGAAGAGTCATACGATGGTCTTGAGCCAGCGGAAGACCTACTTGCACTAGAAGGTTTAGAGCGCGAAATGGCGTTTAAACTTGCAGCGAAAGGCGTCGTAACACTTGAAGATTTAGCCGACCAGGGTACTGATGAGCTTGAAGGCATTGAAGACCTAACGGAAGAGCGTGCTGGTGAGCTAATTATGGCTGCACGTAACATCTGTTGGTTTGGCGACGAAGAATAAATTCAGCAAGGAGGAAGTGGCATGACAGAATTAACGGTTAAAGCACTGAGTGATGAGATTGGTACGCCAGTTGACCGCTTGATTGAGCAACTTGCTGATGCTGGAATGAAAAAAACGGGCGTAGACACCGTTTCCGACGATGAGAAGCAAAAGCTTCTTACTCATTTGAAAAAAGAGCATGGTGATACCTCAGGAGATTCTGAGCCAACTCGCTTAACTCTCCAGCGTAAAACTCGCAGTACTCTAAGTGTGAATGCGGGTGGCGGTAAGAGTAAAAATGTTCAAGTAGAGGTGCGCAAAAAGCGCACGTACGTAAAACGCAGTGCAATCGATGAAGAAGCTAAGCGAGAAGCTGAGGAAGCAGCTAAACGTGAAGCTGAAGAGCTAGCGAAGCGTGAAGCGGAAGAGCTAGCTAAACGTGAAGCTGCAGAGAAAGCACAACGCGAAGCGGATGAAAAAGCAAAACGAGAAGCTGAGGAAGCAGCTAAACGTGACGCTGAAGATAAAGCAAAGCGCGTACAAGCTGATAAGGCTAAGAAAGACATGAACACAAAGAGTGCGGAAGTAAGTTCGCAAGCAAAAAAAGAAGCTGATGAGCTAAAACGCCGTCAGGAAGAAGAAGCACAACGTAAAGCAGAAACTGAAGCGGCGAAGCTAGTTGAAGAAGCTCGCAAATTGGCTGAAGAAAATGCAGCACGTTGGTCTGAAGCAGAGAAGAAAGAAAAAAAGGTGATGGAAGAAGGCGACTATCACGTTACAACTTCTACTTTTGCTCGTGAAGCAGAAGATGCAGCTGACCAAAGCGAAGAGAAGGCCCCTCGTCGTCGTAAGAAGAAGTCTTCTGCGAACAATGATGACAAAGGTGGCAACAATCGTAATGGCAACCGTAACCAACGTGGTCGCGGTGGTAGGAAAGGCAAACTTGCTAAACCTACTTCAATGCAGCATGGCTTCGATAAGAGTGCATCCGTTGCGAAATCTGATGTTGTAGTTGGAGAGACAATTGTTCTTTCTGAGCTGGCAAACAAGATGTCAGTTAAAGCGACTGAAGTTATTAAAGTGATGATGAAGATGGGTGCTATGGCAACCATCAACCAGGTAATTGACCAAGAAACTGCTCAGCTTGTTGCTGAGGAAATGGGTCACAAAGTTATCCTGCGTAAAGAAAATGAATTGGAAGAAGCAGTACTGTCTGATCGTGATAACAGTGCTGAATCTGTACCACGTGCTCCGGTGGTTACTATCATGGGTCACGTTGACCACGGTAAAACATCTACACTGGATTACATCCGTAAAGCACACGTTGCTTCCGGTGAAGCAGGTGGTATTACCCAGCACATTGGTGCTTACCATGTAGAAACTGACAACGGCATGATCACCTTCTTGGATACTCCAGGACACGCAGCGTTTACGGCTATGCGTGCACGTGGTGCTCAGGCAACGGATATCGTTGTTCTTGTTGTTGCGGCAGACGATGGTGTAATGCCTCAAACAATCGAAGCAATCCAGCACGCTAAAGCGGCAGGTGTACCTTTGATTGTTGCTGTAAACAAGATCGATAAAGAAGACGCAAACCCAGATAACGTTAAAAACGAACTGGCTCAATACGATGTTATTCCTGAAGAGTGGGGCGGTGAGAACATGTTTGTTCACATCTCTGCAAAACAAGGTACTAACATTGAAGGTCTTCTAGAGACGATTCTTCTTCAGTCTGAAGTTCTTGAACTAACAGCTGTTGAAGAAGGCATGGCATCTGGTGTGGTTGTAGAATCTCGCTTAGATAAAGGTCGTGGTCCTGTTGCTACTGTACTGGTTCAATCGGGTACATTGAACAAAGGCGATATCGTTCTTTGTGGTCAAGAGTACGGTCGAGTTCGTGCTATGCGCGACGAGAATGGACACGAAATTACAACTGCTGGTCCTTCTATTCCTGTTGAGATTCTTGGTCTGTCTGGCGTTCCTGCTTCTGGTGATGAAGCAACAGTTGTACGTGATGAGCGTAAAGCGCGTGAAGTAGCGAATTACCGTCAAGGTAAATTCCGTGAAGTGAAACTTGCTCGTCAGCAGAAAGCGAAACTAGAAAACATGTTTGCGAACATGTCTGCTGGTGAAGTTGCTGAGCTTAACGTTGTGCTTAAAGCTGACGTACAGGGTTCTGTTGAAGCTATCGCTGATTCACTACGTAAACTGTCTACAGAAGAGGTTAAGGTCAACATCGTTGGTTCTGGTGTTGGTGGTATTACTGAAACTGATGCAGTACTAGCAGCGGCTTCTAACGCTATCATTCTAGGCTTTAACGTACGTGCTGATGCTTCTGCTCGCCGTACTGTTGAAACTGAAAACCTAGACCTTCGTTACTACTCAATCATCTACCAATTGATTGACGAAGTAAAACAAGCAATGGGTGGTATGCTTGCTCCAGAATTCAAGCAAGAGATCATTGGTCTTGCTGAAGTACGTGACGTGTTTAAGTCGCCGAAACTGGGTGCAATCGCTGGTTGTATGGTTACTGAAGGTCTTATTAAGCGCAACAACCCAATCCGCGTTCTTCGTGAAAACGTCGTTATCTATGAAGGTGAGCTAGAATCTCTACGCCGCTTCAAAGACGACGTTCAAGAAGTTAAGAACGGCTATGAATGTGGTATCGGTGTTAAGAACTACAACGACGTTCGCGTAGGCGACCAGATCGAAGTATTCGAAATTGTTGAAGTGAAGCGTACTCTAGACTAATAGACAAAATTGCCTTGTTTATTTAGATAAACGGCAAAGGTTGTTGAATACACCATGGGGGGCGTTTGCCCCCCATTCTTTCTATAGTGAGAAAAGAAATGTCAAAAGAATTTAGCCGCACGCAGCGCGTGTCGCAGCAACTACAAAAAGAGTTAGCGCTGATTCTTCAGCGTGAAGTTCGTGACTCTCGTATCGGAATGGTGACCATTTCTGATGTTGAGGTTTCTCGTGATCTCGCCTATGCAAAAGTATTTGTGACTTTCCTATGTGTAGGTGAGCAAACACCAGAAGATAGCCTTGCTGCACTAAAAGAGCATGAAGTTCAGATTCGAATGATGCTTGGTAAGCGTATTCGCTTACGTTTAACTCCTGAAGTACGATTCACCTATGACAATACACTTGTTGAAGGTATGCGTATGTCTAATTTAGTGAGTGATGTCGTCAGCAAAGACCAGCAGAAAAAACAAGATGCAGGTCGAGGAGACGAAGAGTAATGGGGCGCCGTCGTAAAGGTCGTCCGGTTAACGGCGTTGTACTACTTGATAAGCCAACGGGTATTTCCTCTAACGATGCATTACAGAAAGTAAAGCGTATTTACTTCGCTGAAAAAGCGGGTCATACCGGTGCTTTAGATCCATTGGCAACGGGCATGTTGCCTATCTGTTTGGGTGAAGCGACTAAGTTTTCTCAGTTTCTTCTTGATTCTGATAAGCGATATGTTGTCATTGCTAAGCTTGGCGAGCGTACTAATACATCAGACTCAGATGGCGAAGTCGTTGAAACTCGTGATGTGAACGTGACGAAAGAACAGCTCTTAGAATGTATAGAGAAGTTCAAAGGTACAACGGATCAAATCCCTTCTATGTTTTCTGCCTTGAAGTATCAAGGTCGTCCACTCTACGAATATGCGCGCGAAGGTATTGACGTTCCGCGGGAATCTCGCAAGATTACGGTTTATTCTATTCAATTACTTCGCTTTGAAGGTGATGAAGTTGAAATGGAGATCCACTGTTCAAAAGGAACCTACATCCGCACTATCACTGATGATTTAGGTGAAATGTTGGATTGTGGTGCGCATGTTACTTACCTTCGTCGTACTGGGGTTGCGAACTACCCATACGATCGCATGGTCACTTTAGAGCAGCTGAATGAGCTGCTAGAACATGCTAATGATCAGGGGTTACCTCCTAAAGATTTGTTAGATGCTTTGTTGCTTCCGATGGATACAGCGGTTGAGGATTTGCCAGAAGTTAATTTAAATGCTGAATTGACTGATATGGTTCAACATGGGCAACCTGTACAAGTCTTTGGTGCACCCGTTGAAGGCACTGTAAGAATGACGAGTGGCGATGAGAAGCTCTTTATTGGCGTCGGTGAAATTGATGATAACGGTAAAGTTGCTCCAAAACGTCTAGTTGTTTTTCGTGATGAAGAACATTCTGCGTGAGCGAAATGTAATTGAGAAAGTTCAACAGACACAAGGGTCTGTTGATCTTTCGAGATATTTTTTGCAGCAATTTGTGGGTGATTTATACAAGGCAGAGCTTATTCGGTGTAGTCGCTCGACATCAATGAGCGATAACGCAGTAGAAATAAGCCACAAATGCTGCCCGAAGGGTTCGTTTCTATGCCTTTTACTCTTTGTTGCAAGGTATTTGCTTAGAATAGCTAGGCTACACACCTTGCGCCGCGATTAAAATGCATAGAAGTCGAACAAAATTTAACCGCGAAAGTTCAACAGACCCTAAAGTAAACCGAGGCATTCCTGCGTAATGTAGAGTGTTTCGGTTTTGTTTTTAGAGTGCTTGTGTTTACTCATTACACCCCGTATAATTCGCGCTTCGCGTGTCGGCTGAATCAGAGATTGGCTGGCACAGTTTTATACTTAACTCTTATTAGGAGAGAAATATGTCTCTGAATGCAGAAACTAAAGCAGCAATCGTTGCTGATTACGCACAATCTGAAGGCGACACAGGTTCACCAGAAGTACAAGTAGCTCTACTGACTGCTTCTATCAACCACCTACAAGGTCACTTCAAATCGCATAAGCAAGACCACCACAGCCGTCGCGGTCTGCTACGTATGGTTTCTCGTCGTCGTAAGCTTCTAGACTACCTTAAAGGTAAAAACCTAGAGCGTTACCAAGACCTAATCAAACGTCTAGGCCTACGTCGCTAAGATCAGTTTGTTTGAAAAAGGAGCTTCGGCTCCTTTTTTTACGCCTATTGTTTGGGGATAAGACATTTCCGATTAAGTAGTTTATACTACTGCGGATTTGGCTTTTGCCAGTCACACAAAGCAGCTTTACAGTCACCGATGTCGACCATAAAGGTCGCGACTAATGAAAGGAATCTTCCTTAGGTTACTTTCATTAGTCGCGATTGGTAAGGCGCTGTTGTGTTTAATCTAAGACAACATCTTTGAAATTTTCAAAGTTAAGGAAATTACGTGAATCCAATCGTAAAAACGTTTCAGTACGGCAACCACACCGTAACTATTGAAACAGGTGTAGTTGCGCGTCAAGCAACGGCAGCTGTTATGGTTAATATGGACGATACAGCAGTATTCGTATCTGTTGTTGGTAAAAAAGAAGCGGTAGAAGGTCAAGATTTCTTCCCGCTAACAGTAAACTACCAAGAGCGTACTTATGCAGCAGGTAAAATCCCTGGTGGTTTCTTCAAGCGTGAAGGTCGTCCTTCTGAAGGTGAAACGCTAACGGCTCGTCTAATCGACCGTCCTATTCGTCCTCTATTCCCAGATGCGTTCAAAAACGAAGTTCAGGTTATTGCGACAGTAATGTCTGTAAACCCAGACGTTCAGCCAGATATGGTAACAATGATCGGTACTTCAGCAGCTCTTGCTATCTCAGGTATTCCGTTTAACGGTCCTATCGGTGCAGCACGTGTTGGTCATATCGATGGTCAATTGGTACTAAACCCAAGCAACACAGAGCTAGAAAACTCTAAGCTTGACCTAGTTGTAGCTGGTACTGACAACGCAGTACTTATGGTTGAATCTGAGGCAGATAACCTAACTGAAGAAGAAATGCTTTCTGCAGTTGTGTTCGGTCACGATCAACAGCAAGTTGTTATCAATGCGATTAAAGAGTTTGCTGCTGAAGTGGCTACTCCAGCATGGGAGTGGGAAGCACCTGCAGTAAACACTGAGCTTAAAGCTCGCGTTGCTGAACTAGCAGAAGCTCGCCTATCAGAAGCTTACCAAATCACTGAAAAAATGGCTCGCTACGAGCAAGTTGGCGTTATTAAAAACGACGTTGTTGAAGCATTGCTTGGACAAGATGAAGAGCTTGATGAGCGTGAAATCCGTGGCATGCTTGGTTCTCTAGAGAAGAATGTTGTACGTGGTCGCATCATTGCAGGTAACCCACGTATTGATGGTCGTGAGAAAGACATGGTTCGTGCACTGGATGTACGTACTGGTATCCTTCCTCGTACACACGGTTCTTCACTGTTTACTCGTGGTGAAACTCAGGCGATCGTTACTGCTACACTAGGTACGCAGCGTGATGCTCAAATCATTGATGAACTAACAGGTGAGCGTAAAGATCACTTCTTGCTACACTACAACTTCCCTCCTTACTGTGTAGGTGAAACTGGTTTTGTTGGTTCTCCTAAGCGTCGTGAAATCGGTCACGGTAAATTGGCTAAACGTGGTATTGCTGCAGTAATGCCATCAGTAGAAGAGTTCCCATACACAGTACGTGTAGTATCTGAAATCACTGAGTCAAACGGTTCGTCTTCAATGGCGTCTGTATGTGGTACATCTCTAGCACTTATGGATGCGGGTGTTCCAATTAAAGCTTCTGTTGCGGGTATCGCGATGGGTCTTGTGAAAGAAGGCGACGATTTCGTTGTTCTTTCTGACATCCTTGGCGACGAAGATCACCTAGGTGATATGGACTTTAAAGTAGCAGGTACTAATGAAGGTATCACTGCGCTTCAAATGGACATTAAAATCGAAGGTATCACAAAAGAAATCATGCAAATCGCGCTTAACCAAGCACAAGGCGCGCGTAAGCACATCTTGTCTGTAATGGACGAAGCGATTTCTGGTGCTCGTGATGATATTTCTGAGTTTGCTCCTCGTATTCATACGATGAAGATCAGCTCTGATAAGATCAAAGACGTTATCGGTAAAGGTGGTGCAGTAATCCGTGCTCTAACTGAAGAAACGGGTACAACTATCGAAATCGAAGATGATGGCACAATCAAGATCGCTGCGACCGAAGGTACTGCTGCGAAAGAAGCGATTCGCCGTATCGAAGAAATTACAGCAGAAGTTGAAGTCGGCACTATCTACACTGGTAAAGTAACTCGCATCGTTGATTTTGGTGCATTCGTTGCTGTTCTAGGTGGTAAAGAAGGCTTAGTACACATTTCTCAAATCGCTGATAAGCGCATCGAGAAAGTGGCTGATCATCTATCTGAAGGTCAAGAAGTTCAAGTTAAAGTTCTTGAAATTGACCGTCAGAACCGCATTCGTCTAAGTATGAAAGAAGCGGTTGAAAAGACTGAAGAAGCAGCATCAAATGAGCAACCAAGCGCGGAATAACGTGTGAGGCATACGCATTTGAGATAAAGCGTGTTATAAAGGGGAGCTGAGGCTCCCCTTTTTGTTTTTGGGTCCAGGAAAAAAGCTTCATTTCCTGACAATGCCACAATATATATTTCTGTCTATACAGCTACTATAACGACAACCTTGGACTGAAGCTAAATAAGGAGAAACAGTTTGGCGAAATGGTTAAAAATGGTCGGAGTAATATCAACCCTAATACTCACTGGGTGTGCTTCCAACCAAAACCAATGGCTTTACCCACCGATGGCGGTGCCGTTGCAGCCTAGCATTCAACAGGAAGTGCAGATTGCAAGGCTGACTCAGCTATTGCAAAGGCAAGACCTGAAAGAAGAAGTGCGAGCCAAAATGTTCTACGAACGGGGTAATTATTACGACAGCGTAGGCTTACGTGACTTAGCTCGTTTGGACTTTGAGCGTTCTTTAAACTTGAACCCTCGTCAGCCAGATGTGTACAACCTACTGGGCGTATACTTTACCGAGAAGCGAGAGTTCGATGCTGCATATGACTCATTTGATTCAACGTTAGAGCTCGATCCGGCTAATCAGTACGCTGAAAGGAATCGCTCTATTGCTTTGTATTATGGTGGACGTTACGAGTTAGCATTTGAAGAGATGACAACACACTATAATGACGACCCCGATGACCCTTTTCGTGCTCTTTGGTTGTATTTGATTGAGCGTGAAATTGATGCCGGTGTAGCGAAAGAAAAACTGCTGAATCGTTACGATAAAAGAAGCGAACGATGGGGCTGGTTGATGGTTGCGCTAATGCTGGATCAGATTTCAGAAGAGCGTGCTCTAAAAGCCATCGTCAACGCAACGAACGACAACGAACGCTTGTCTCAGCGATTAACAGAAACGTATTTCTATCTGGCAAAACGTTATCAGTTACAAGGTGATTATGGTAATGCCATATCGCTGTATAAATTGGCCCTCTCCTTCAACGTCTATGAATACGTTGAACACCGGTACTCTTATATGGAGCTGGGCAACATTTATAGCGAATTGAAAGCGGAAAGAGATAACGCTCCGAAAGAAACTGAAATCTAGAAATTTGTAAAAGAGTCGCCAAACAAGGCGGCTTTTTTATGTGTTTCTGTTGGTTGTCATTCACACAGTGACAGTATTAAGCCCTGCTATTTGGTGCCAATAACCATTACAATCCCGGTTTGTTAGTTCTGCTGGGTGAGAGCCATCTTCATTGTTTTTAAATGCTGAAAGCTGTTGGAACGTCTCTGTTCCAAGAGGACTGAGTCGAATTACATCCACAGTATTATGCATATTGGCTACGTCATTGATTAAATTGTAACAATAACCGGATTGTGTCTGAATTCCATTCAGTGTGAAGACCTCTTGCCCTTCTTGACTGCTGACTTTTAACCCATTTGGATATCGAATACAGCAAGTCTCGCATTCGTCTTTAGGGCGGTCTTCTGCTCTCGCAGTAAAGCAACGTGCGGAGTATGCAAGCGGCAAATAACCATACCCAAACACTTCGACTTCAAACTGCTTTCGAATACCTATTTCGTCACACTGCATGAGTAAGTTACTTAGCCAATCATGTGATAACTCTACAGGCATACACCAGCGCGTCATGCCCTGTTTTACGAAAAGACCCAATGTTTGAGCGTTGTATGCATTAACCGCAGGGCCAACAGTAAATGGAACCTTTTTCTCAAAAGCCAACTGAATGGCAGACACATCGTTGGCTTCAATGGCAAATTCGCCATTGTCGATGTATCGCTTCATTATGCTGACTTCACTAGGTGCTTCGAGTAATGCCATAGTGGAAATAACTACTTGCTTACCACAAGCGCTAAGCTCTTTTGCGAGCATAAGCCAATCTTTAAGTTTTACTTCCCTTCGCTTTGAGCAAACGCTTTCTCCTAAATAAACAATATCTGCCTCGGAAGATTTGGCGTGATGGTAAAACGCTTCAACATCTTGCTTTTGCCAGAAATAGAGGAGTGGACCTAATGCGTATTTCATATTTTTCTATTCCAGATTACTGCCATTTTCTGTGATAGGCACCGAGAGTGGTTTGTGTACCCTCAGAAACGTTTGCTAGTGTGCTATTCCAAGTGTCTTCGACGCGATATTGCTCCGGTGAGGATTGGTAACGATCTATCGCCGCACGCCATGTTCTGGTGACTTGTTCCACATAGGCAGGGCTACGCTGGCGACCTTCTATTTTGACCGAAGCGACATTGGCTGCAAACAAGTCAGGTAGCAAAGATAGCGTGTTTAAGCTCGTCGGTTCTTCTAGCGCATGATAGCGTTTTGGTTCCCCATCGATCATCGCATCAAATCGACCTTTGCACAGCGTCGGGTAGCCTGCATTTTCTCCTTCGGAGTAGCGGTCAATAAGTATGTTATTCAAACGAGATTCCAAGCCCATATCCGTCTCTTGCCAACGAACATATTTTGCCGGAGAGCAAGCCCCAACCGTATTAGGGGATTCACCAGTCATATATGAGGAAAGGTAGCATCGCCCTTCCGCCATGATGCACAGGCTTCCAAACGCAAAAACTTCCAGCTCAACCTCACTGGTCATGTTACGAGCCAACTGTTTGACTTGATGGATTGAAAGGACACGGGGTAATACAACCCGTTTTACATTGAAGTTTTGATGATAGAAATCGATAGAGGCAACATTAGTAGCGGAAGCCTGTACTGAGAGATGTAACTCCAGATCGGGGTATTTTGTCGAGGCATAATCCAACACAGCAATGTCGGCAACAATTAAGGCATCGATACCCAATTGCGCGGCAGTGTCTACTGCCGTTGTCCATCGTTCGAACCCATTTGGGTGAGCGAAAGTATTCAGTGCGACATGAATTTTTTTATTGTTGTCGTGCACATACTGCACAGCTTTTTCCAGTTTCTTTCCGGTGAAATTCAGACCAGCGAAATGTCGGGCATTGGTATCATCCTTAAACCCGATATAAACCGCATCGGCACCACAGTCGATGGCGGTTTTTAGTGCAGGTAAATTGCCCGCAGGACAGAGGAGTTCCATACGCTCGTTACCTTTCATTGTTATTGTCAGTAACAGAGCATTTTAGGTAGGTTTTACAAATAGGAATTTGATGTGGGGCAGTTTTTGTTCAGTTTAGAGTTCAGTTTTTATGGCGGCGATTTTGAACCAATAGCTCTTCAATTTCTTGCTTAGGTTGCGGACGATAAAAATGATAGCCCTGAATTGAATGGCAATTGAGGTTAGACAAAAGAGTGGCTTGCTGCGTAGTTTCAACTCCTTCCGCGACCACGACCAAATTCAAGGATTTACCTAAATTAATGATGTTTTCTATGACGGTTAGCTGCTTCGGTAGCGTATCAAGATCGGTAATAAAAGCCCGGTCGATTTTTAATTCATCAAGAGGGAAGCGTGCTAAATAGGAGAGAGAAGAATATCCGGTACCAAAGTCATCAATAGAAAGGGCAAAGCCAAGGTTTTTGATAGCATTGAGCATCTGAAGTGTATGATCACTGTCGCTCATTACGGCACTTTCGGTTAACTCAAAGGTAATACAGCTTGGATCCAGCTCCGTCGTACTAAGCAACTTTTCCATATAGTCGATAAGTTTTGGGTTACCAAACTGCTCGGGAGAAAGGTTAATTGCAACCCGACCAGGAAGAATGCCTTGCATCTTCCAACGCTTGACTGTTGAGAAGACTTCGCGCATGACCACACGACCAAGGTGTTCTATCAAGCCCGCTTTTTCTGCCACTGGAATGAATGCTCCAGGGCTAATGTAACCTTCTACTGGGTGTTTCCAGCGAACCAGTGCCTCTGCACCATTGATACTGAAATCACGCGCGTTAACTTTAGGCTGGTACCAGACTTCCAAACCGTTTTGCTGCAGTGCTTTTTGCAGCTCAATTTCAAGCCACAAGCGCATACGTGCTTCTTTGTTCATCTGATCGTTAAACTTGATCAGACGGTTACGCCCGCGATCTTTCGCTTCGTACATTGCCGTATCTGCATTTTGCAGCAAAATACGCGCATCATGTCCGTCACCTGGGTAGCTCACACTACCAATAGAACACGCCAGGCGCTTACTAAAGTGGTGTAAATCAAATGGCTGATTAATCAAAGAGATAATACGTTCGGAAAGTTGATCTGCGGTGCGATTGTGATCGGGTTCGGGAAGAATTATGCCAAACTCATCGCCTCCAAGATGCCCTAAGACTGCTTGTACAGGCAGTAATCTTTGCAAACGAGAGGAGACTTCTTTGATCACTTTGTCGCCGATATGATGCCCTAAAGAATCGTTAATGTTCTTAAAGTTATCGATATCAAGGTAGAGCATAACCAAGGGTGTTTCATTGTGAATGAACTGCTCCAATCGACGCGTAAAGCCAAAGCGGTTATACAGCTTGGTTAGCGAATCAATATGGGTTTCATTCTGGCCGATACTGGCATCGTTTGCTGCTTCGTCTAGCCCTTGAATCAACACTATGTGCGATTGGTTGCCAAGTAAACTCGTCAGTTCAGCTTGCAATGAAACTCGTCTTTCTAAACCACAACGCGCACCTGTTAAGCAAGTTATCTGGGATTCAGTCAACATATTAAGCAATTGATTACCAAATGTGCGTTTGGATTTCTCATCAATAAACAGACGGCTTAGCTCTTCGCCTAATAATTCGGTCGAGGTATTGAAACCCAGCAACCTTGCTGCTGAGGCATTAGCTGAAATAATGCAACCATCTTCTACAAGAAGAAGCCCATTAGGGAGTAGCTCAGTTAACTTAGAAAATTTGTTTTCGGATTCTTCAAGAGAGCGAACAAGAATTTGTTTCTCAGAAGTATCGATAGCATGAAAAGCGATATATTCGACCGTTTGCTCTCCAATAACCGGAGACAAACTAAAATGCAGGCTAGTTTCGAGGCTGTGATCATTTAAAGTGATTTCTGCTTCTACAGATTCCCCTTCAAATGCTCGCTCATAATAGGGTTTTAGATTTCGATAAAATGCGTCACCTAATACTTGTGTGTCGCGCATACCAACCAATTCTTCGCTACTAAGACCTGCGATTTCGCAATAGCGTGCGTTTACCATGCGGTAATTGTGCTGCTTATCTAAAATGGCAAAGAAAAACGGACTGTGATCAGTGAGTTTTGAAAACCAGTGTTGTAATTGTTCTGTTGGCATCAATCTGTTACCGAGTCTCCGGGGGAGGTAATGCAAACACCTACAGGTGCGAGTCGATAAGTTACTATAACCTTGATATACGAGATGTAAAAGCGATCCAAGGCTTAGCTGAGTTTTTTTTGATACATAACATAAATTCGAGACAAAGATTGCTCTAGTATTGCAATTATTTATGCCTATCCGAGAGATATTACCGTGTTTGAACTCCTGCGCACTAAACTAGTGCTTAATGCTGCGTCCATTTTGAGATCTCCAGCCCAGTTTTTACCTCACTCTCTTCAAAACAAAGCTATGCTTGAAGGTTTGCAGCACGTATTTAAAGAGGCACTGGAAGATGGAGACTTCGATTTTCTAGAAGGGAAGTGGTTGAAAGTAGAAGTTTCAGATGTCCAACTAGAGTGGTATATCAGCTATCGAAATGACGCTCTCGTCGTGAAGAGAGATGCAGAGCAGCACGATGTGAGTTTTAGTGGAAAATTGAATGACCTCGTTCTCATCGCGGGACGAAAAGAAGATCCTGATACGCTTTTTTTCCAACGTCGTCTTAAAATAGAAGGAGACACGGAACTTGGGCTAGAAGTGAAAAACATAATGGACAGTGTGGATCTCGACGCATTACCGAAAGCACTTAACACTTTGTTAAATCAATTAGCCGACTTTGTTCAAAAAGGGCTACAATCTGCGCCCGAACACAAAGAGGTGATGAATGCTTATACGAACTGAAGCACCGGCAGATATTCTGCCTATAGAACAGTTAATCAAACATGCTTTCCCAACTGGCGCGGAAGCCGAGTTAGTGAATCGCCTGCGTGAAAATGGACAAAGAACCTTATCATTGGTTGCCTGCAATGACGAAGGTGAAGTGGTAGGGTATGTGTTATTCAGCCCTGTTACACTAGATCAACAAGATTTAAACTGGCAGGGTTTGGCACCTCTTGCGGTAAAAGAAGAATACCGTGGAAAAGGAATCGCATCAGATTTGGTGAAGGAGGGCTTATCTTCACTCGCTGAATTGGGTTACCCAGCGTGTGTTGTACTAGGCGATCCTGCATACTATGGTCGATTTGGATTTGAAAGCGCTGCTGATTATGAAATGGATACTCAGTGGGATGTGCCAGAAGGTGCATTTCAAGTTCGAGCCTTAAACGAAGGTGAATTTGACGGTAAATCAGGAAAAGTATTTTTCAGCCCTGAATTTTCAGATATGTAATGGCCGGAATTCTTTACCGTACCGTTTTGGAATAATTGAAAAAGGGGCTTAAAGCCCCTTTTTTACGTCTGTCATATTTTTATACCAACAGCGGAGTGTTCTTTGCTAACAAGTCGATCTTTTCTGCTTGGAGTTGGTTGAAACTTTGGCACGGTTGCTGCGCTTG
This sequence comes from Vibrio sp. vnigr-6D03, assembly GCF_002835515.1. NCBI lineage: Bacteria > Pseudomonadati > Pseudomonadota > Gammaproteobacteria > Vibrionales > Vibrionaceae > Vibrio > Vibrio sp. vnigr-6D03. The sequence continues at coordinate 137,126 of NZ_PIZL01000019.1, read as the reverse complement.
AATCAGTTCCAACATGGGATCTTCGATACCCGTTTTAACGCCACATAATGTTTCGATTACCGCTAACCCACAAAAAGGCACATACGCTTCAGAATACCCCCCCTCATGAACGATAACCAATTTATTGTTGGCGTGACGTCCTGAAACCTCCATTATCATTTGCGTCATTGTGCGATATGTTTCGCTATGAGCCAGCATACGCGCGAGTGGATCTACCCCACAGGCATCGTACCCTGAAGCGACCAGTATCAGTTCAGGCTTATAAGCATCGAGTGCTGGAATAACGATCTTTTCCATAGCATTTAGGTAACTGTTGTGTCCGCCTCCTGGCATCAGCGGAATATTGATATTACTGCCTTTCCCCTTGTTTAACCCTATATCCTCTTCGCCGCTATACCCAGGAGGAAAGCACCCTTGTTGGTGGAGAGAAATGGTTAAAACGTCTGAACGAGAGTAAAAGATATCTTGTGTACCATTACCATGGTGTACATCCCAATCAACGACGGCAATACGTGATAATCCATGAACTTCAATGGCATGTTCTACCGCAATCGCAATATTCGCGAGTAAACAAAAACCCATAGATTGGTCCGCAAGGCAGTGATGCCCCGGCGGTCGGGAAAGTGAGTATGCGTTATCCAGCTCTCCGCTTATGACTTTATCAATGGCATGACATACCAAACCGGCAGAGCGTGTCGCAATCTCGAAGCTTCCTTTTCCGAAAGGGGCGTATAGACCAAGTTCACCACCTTTTTCATCGCTGAGCGCTTTAAATTCGTTTAGGTAATGCTCCGGATGCACTCGTAACAGTTGTGCTTGGCTGCATGATGGGGCCGAACTTAAAGTTAGGTGCTTGGTTATGCCAGAGGCATCCAATAAATTTTTTAGACGACGTTTGGTTTCAGGAGATTCTGCATGACCACCAGCACTCATGGGTTGCACCCAATCACCAACGGGAAGCACTAATGCATGCTCGCCAGCGGTATGCCAAAAGCACTGTTCATCATATAAAAAACCGGTTCTCTTACTCATTGTGAACTCCTTGAACGGAAGGTGTGTTGAATTGAAAAAGAATGAAGCCAAGTAAAATGAAGGAAACGAAAGCAGTAATGCAGGCATAAATGATTAAATGATCGAGAGAGTGCCCCGACTCAAGAAGGTGACCAAATATCGCTGGACCAATGGCAAGCCCCCCGCCAATCACTAGGTTCGTGCTGTTCATGAGTTGCCCTTGATGGTCAATTCTTGCAAGTGTTGCGAGAATAAAAGGGAGAGCTAACGTCCATGAAAACTTAAACAAGAATGTGGCATTTGAGAAAATATATTCGCTGTTCTGTTGCAGTAAATACGTTCCTAATATCATCATGCTGAAGCCCGCGAGTAATGGAAGAAATCTGCCCCAACGATGCCCCACCCAAGCGGCGCACAACGCCCCTGCGATGCCAAAAATACTGGCAACTGAAAATATATCGCCACTTTTGGTTGAGCTTATATTCAGCCTTTCTGCAAACATGCCTGCAAATGTCCATACTCCATTTAGGCTGACGTAAAACAGCAAGACAGCCACAAGCCCTACGATCGCCATATGATTGATTTTTAATGTCTTGGTTGCAGATTTTGTTTGATTAGAAGCGGTAAAAAAAGCGCAGAGTGGAGAGCATGCAAGCATTAACACAGCTAAGGAAAAATACGCTGCTTTTATGCCATAGCTTGAAAACAGAGATGGGAGAACAGCCAACCCGATAGCACCTACAATGAGTTGCCCTAAAACCCAAAAACTATAGACTCTGTCTGGGTTGCGTGTCGTGGATGCAGCCGACAAACAGATGATCATTAAAGACCCACCAGCTAGCCCGCTTAAAAATCGAAATACGATGAAAAGAAGTTCGGTTTGTGCAAATCCACTTATCAAGTTGAAGCTCGCAAAAAGTACGATACAGATTCGAGCTGAAGTTGGTTTTGGATATCGGTGAAGCCAGTACCAAGCAGGGACAGTGGCTAGGCTCATACCGAATAACTCAGATGAAATTACCCTGCCGATTTGAGCGGGACCAAATTGGAATTCAGCGGCTAATTGGCTGGCTATTGCCGGTGCCATCATCAATACCGTAGGTAAAAAGGCGGCAATGATCACTAGCGCTGCGATCGTGCGCACTTCATTGGGCGAATGTTTGTTTGGTGAATGATGCTTGTTTGATGAAAACTGGGGAGGTTGTTCTTTCATAGGGATATCCTTTCCGCTGTTATTTGAGCACACGAATCCATGACGTACCTTTCGATACGACCTAAGAAGCGCGTGTTTTAGTGGATGTTCTAACGGTTAAGCAAGTGAGAGTACTAATGCAGTAACGGTTGAATTAGCCGGATGAGCTCGGTTTTATTATGAATGTTCAGCTTTTGGTACATAGACCGAATGTGGTGTCTAACCGTGTTGGGGGCGATATCGAGCTGTCTCGCAATCATTTTATAGGTCATGCCTTCGTTCATGAGCTTAGCGACACTTTTTTCTCGGCTAGAAAGCTGATCCGATTGATCTCGATATCTTGCTTGCATGAGCAGTAGCCCACCGATGCGATCAAAAGATAGAGTGATGTTTTCTCCACAGTATTCAGACTCGTACAATTCAGGTGGTAATTGTGGTCCCTTCCAGTCGGGGAAATCGGTAAGAAGCAGGGTCGTGAAGGTTGGCTCTGTCATTTGAAGAACGCCTTTTTTATCGCATATCGCAAACGCTACACGATGGTGGTTAACTGATTCTCTGAGGTTGTACAGTGTTCTAAGTTGGTTTGTTGCAGTCGCAGATACAAGGTGAGGCATAAGGTTAGTGAGAGTATCGACATCGGATTGAGTAAAATCGGGCTCTCCGTGACTTCGATACAACGCTACGTGTTCACATAATTGAGTCACTGGGTCGATAGCGATCACGCACATCAGTTGGTTAATCCCGTGTTCTTTACCCAAGTTCTTGAGCTCTAATGGTGTGTCGCTATCTGCGAAGCGAATAATGACTGCCTGCCCCGGATCATCAAACACTTTCTGTACCGTAATATCCTTCTCTCTCATCGCTTTCCAATCGCTCAAATAGCGCTCTGAAAGATTTTTTAAATGTGTTCTGTGTAGGTGGGGACCGTCATTTTGAATTGAGGCACGTCCCCACCATGCACTGCTGTGTGAAATACAGCTTTCAATCGCATTCAGCACTTCACTTTGGAATTCGTCAATGGAAACGTGGCGCGCTAATTCATAGACAGATAGCAGCAACGCACTAAAGGTTTCAAGTTCACTGGAGCACCGGTTGATCTGTTTTGACATCATGTCACCTTTACGTTTGCATTGAATGAAGATTGGTTAACATTTTGTTTACATTATCACGGGAAATACTCGAAAAACATCGTCCAAATGTAGGATGGGGCCGTGGCTTGCGAAGGTTAAATTTAACGAGAAATTTCCATTGGATATTCGTGTCAATACCTTCGATTTTTTTCAAATTTTATTTTGATAAGAATCAACTCTTTATTCATTTTAGATGAAATTATCACCAGATTTTCCTTTCAAGCTCACTGGTTTGTCTATACTGATTTGGCGGTTGTGATCGGTTTGACTAGGAAAAGGGAGAGGATTATATGCTGGCTAGACATTTAGATTGTGCGCTGAACGATGTGTCACACTCCAAGGCACATATCGAGGTAAACCCAACTGGTGTGGTCGCTGTTGAAATTCATGAGAGTCATCAAAGCTTAAGAACAGAATTTGACTCTCTAAGATTCGAACGAAAGGGCAACGTTACAGAGCTTGTCGGGGAAACACCGAATGCTCGTAAAGGTAAAACCTGGAGGTTGCCACTTTGCCATCGTGATGCTCGAGTTCTGCAAGAATGTATCGATGATGCATCGGAAGAACTGGAGATTTTGATGCGCGATCTCTAACAACGTCAATGAATAATTCTTCAAGAGCACTTCGGTGCTCTTTTTTTGTAGTGAATAGTTTTTAGTTTTGGGCTTAAGCGAGAACGATAGAAATGAGCAGCCTTTTCTTTTCGTGCAATCATCGTTTTTTGTTACTATCGACTACCTCAATGAATAACTAATTGTGTCGATGTCATGAGTAACACGTCTTTTCTTCAAGAAATGCAGATCGATCAGTGGCAGGTTCTTCACCCTGAGCGTTTAGAAGGGGTGGATATCACACCTATCTCACTGCCAGAGCACTGCCGAATGTTACTGATTTGCCCTAATGTTCCGACATCTGCTGAGCGTACCTTTCTTGCAAAAGTGCTTGGCAGCTTCAAGGTGAGTATTGATGATGCCTTTTTACTTGAGCCTCAGCAGTTGTCACAAGTTGATATTGCCAACGTCGAGTGGGTTTGGTTTTGTCAATGTGAGCCTAGCGAACTAGAGAGTGTGAAAACGTTACATTCGGAGTCACTCTCATTGGTTGAATCGAATAAAGAGCACAAGCAAGCACTTTGGAAGCAAATAAAGTCCTATGAATAATGCAATTACGCCGCTGTCTACACAGCACTTAGATAGTGTTTGGGCGATCGAGCAGCAAGCGCACAGCCACCCATGGAAAGAATCGATGATACGGGAATTAGACTCTCGTGGAGCGTGTCATTATGGGCTTCATATCGATGATGAGCTGGTGGGGTATTTTTACGCGCAGAACATTGTAGGAGAAGTGACGTTACTGAACATTGCCGTTTCTCCTTCTCATCAAGGAAAAGGGTACGGAAAACAGCTGCTTCAAGGGTTTATTGAAATATGCACAGCCGCTAATGCCGAAAGTGCTTGGTTAGAAGTAAGAGAAAGTAATCAGAGTGCATTTGGGCTGTATGAATCGGAAGGATTCAATGAAGTTGACCGACGCATCGATTACTACCCGACGGCATCAGGCAAAGAAGACGCGATTATTATGAGTTATCTGTTTATGTAGCGTAAAGAAAGAGAAATCCCTTTCACTTATATTCTCGCGCCTTGAACCCGATTAACTGAAACCGAAAACAGCGTAGTACTGTCACTTAGATTGACTTAATTGTTTGATGATTTGATTGTTGTATTGCGGCTTCTTAAGTCGCAAAGACATCGTTTCTGCATCCAAAGGTTTATCGAATATATATCCCTGAAATTGTTCACAACCTAAGTCTGTTAAGGCTTTTAGCTCTTCGGGCTCTTCGACACCTTCTGCAATCACTTCTAATCCAAGGCGCTCCGACATCAAGATGATTGAATCAACGATGGCGGTATCGTTTTTATTAAGGTGAAGTTCGGTTACGAATGAGCGATCGATTTTTAACACATCCAGTGACAATCTTTTTAAGTACTTAAGAGATGAATACCCCGTACCAAAGTCATCAATGGCAATCTTAAAACCTTTCTTTTTCAATTCCGCCATTTTTATTACACAAGCATCGATGTTTTTCAGTAGCATGTTTTCAGTGAGTTCTAGCTCGATGTCTTCGGGAGCGATCCCCGAACGCTCTACCGCGCCTGTCACCTGCTCAACAAAATCTGCCTGAGAAAATTGAAGTGGACTGATATTGATAGCGAGGCGTTTGAAGGTGCTAGGTACATTACCGCTCTCTTTCCAATGCGCCATTTGTAAGCAGGCTTGCTCAAGTATCCAAGAGCCCATAGGAATGATTTGCCCAGTCTCTTCGGCAATAGACATAAAGGTATCTGGCGGCACAGTACCTTGAGTGGGGTGGTTCCACCGGATGAGCGCTTCAGCACCCACTAACTCCCCTTTTTTATTTACTTGAGGCTGATAGTAGAGCTCGAATTGGTTTTTGTTGAGGGCTTCATGAAGCCCTTTTTCGATCGACAAAAAAGAGTCCACTAACTTACGCATTTCGGGCTCATAAGTCTTGTAAGTGTTACTGCCCGCCGATTTTGCGCGATACAGGGCGGTATCGGCTTGTCGCAGAAGTTCTAAGGCATTGGTATCTGGGCTCGGGAAAGTGGCAATGCCAACACTGATACTGCAATACAAGTGGTGTGATTCGACGACATAAGGAGAGCGAGCTAAAGATAAGACCTCCTCCGCGTGTTTTTTTGCCTGATCTAAGGGGACGTTAGGCATCAAAATCGCAAACTCATCCCCCCCAATCCGAGCGAATAAATGTATCGGGTCGAGTAGCTGTTGCAAACGTTCTGATACAGCTTGAAGAAGCTGATCGCCAATCGCATGCCCGAGTGAGTCGTTGATCGTTTTGAATCGGTCAAGGTCGAGGTAAAGAAGTACCCCTGGTTCGCTGGTGCGATACGACTTATTGAGCGCTTCATCCAATCGGTCGAGTAGCTGTTTTCGATTCGGTAGCCCTGTCAGTCCATCAAAATACGCAAGGTTGTGAATTTGTATTTCAGCCTGCTTACGGTTAGAAATATCCCTCGCTTGCACCAAAAACATGGGAGTATCATTCATAGTAAGCTCAATAGCTGTTGCTTCAACGGGAAAGGTTGCCCCGTTCTTTTTACGATGAACCGCTTCAAATAAAGAAGCTTGGCTTTCTGACGGTTGTTTTACTTTAAAACCAATGTAATCAATCGAATAACTAACGCTTATCGTGACCGCAGGAAAGCCCACCAGCTCTTCTTTTTCGTACCCCAATAAGTCACAAGTATTACTGTTGACGTGGGTAATTTTTCCATCTTGATTGATCAGTAAAAGTGCATCGCTTGAGTTATCCATTATGGTACTGGCGAAATGCTCACTTTTTTCAAGCGCTTCAATATTTTGGCTTAATTGTGCGGATGCTTGCTCACGTTCATTCCACATGGTTTGAAAAGACTGGGCGAGCTGCCCTAGTTCATCGTCTCTTAGTTGTCCTGGGAGCTTTTTTTGAGATTCTTGAAATTGCAAAGAACGAACCCAGTAGGTGAGATCAATAAGAGGTTTGGACAGTTTTCGATAAAAGAAAAAAAGCAGAATACTGGCAAGGAGTACATTGCGGATCATATCGAAAATAAGCAGTGATTTTGCTCTTTCTAAAAAGCCATTAGCAGATGCAATGCCGTTAACCGTGAAACTAAGCGTCCCTACAACTTGCGTAGTGCCTGGCTGGTGGAGTGAAATAGTGTAAATTTGTTCGTTGGTGAAAAGCCACTGACCAAGAGATTGATTCAATCGGCTTTCATAATGAAAAGTTCGACGCTCTTCCGATAATACGTCATTAAAGTCATCGGTAAGTACCACATGACGCACAGCTTTATCTGTCATTATGCTGTCCGTCACTTGCTGCGCTAATAAGGGGTTAACGTGATAAGCCGCTTGGCTGGCATTGGTGTAATTTTGCTCCAGCTTCAGATGATATTTCTCTGAAATCTTTTGACGTTCTCTGTGCAGATCCAGAACAATTTGGTAAAAGCTAAAAAGCAGCCCCAGTGCAACAGCAACCAGAAATACAGTTTTGGTCTGACGAGTAGCAAGAGATTTTCGGGACTGACGATACAAATTTTTTTCCTTAACGTTGGTGGATCTCTATAAATAAGCGCCTAATTATTATTTAATTTTTGAGCGCATTGTATATTGCAAGATCTTGATTAAACCTAGCCATAATCTCTTTTGCATTTGGTGTTCGTTTTCCTAAGCACATATGCAGCGTGATGGGTTTGCTGTCTTCAAACAATACGACTTTCAGCTTATTTTGTTTGTGCGACCTTTCAGCAAAGTACTTCACACTCTCGGTTCCGCTATAAATTGCGTCGAAATCGCGCCTTAGAAGCATATCTAATGCCTGCGGAATAGAGTTTGCTTGGGCGTGGGGAATGTTATTTCTTACTAATTCGGTTTGAGTGTTCCATTTGTGGATAGCAATTAGGTTGATGCCATTTAAATCGCTGATGTGTTTTGGTGGTGTGCCAGTGTAGCTGTTTCGAACAATAAGACCGTTATTTATGGCATCAATTGGATCAGAGAAAAGCATATATTTAGATCTGTCATTATTTTTCGTACAGCTCACTAATCCTGAAATCTTACCATGCTTGACGCTTTTTAATGCCCGAGACCAAGGTGGGTTGATCAAATTAATGCGGATTCCTTGCATAGCCATAACATCAACAACAATTTTAGTATCTTTACCTGTTATTTCGTTGTCGGCATTGATAATGGTGTAAGGAGGGTAGTGAATGGCTGCTAAAGAAATTTCTTTAGAAATAACGGGTAAAGAAAAAAACATCACGAGGAATAATACTCGAATTTTGCCATTCAACATGATGTGGTTCTTCCTAATTGTTATCGAGCTGTAAAGTTTAGATTCTAGAGACTTTACAACATATGTGAATGATAAATATCACAAAAAACCTAAAACTTTTACAAAATTATTCGATTAAAGAATTTTGGCAAACTATTCATACTAGTTAATTTTTCTGATGTGAGTAATCTCATTTATTAAAAAGCTCACATTTAAGACAGTAGCATCAGATATGAGCCTCACTCTGTGGCAGTTTTCTTTCACGTTATTGCAAATTTCGCTGATTTTAATCTCATGTTTGACGAAAATATCGTGCTACTTATGAATTGTTTAAAAGTTAACCGATGTACTCTTTTTCAAATTTCGGTTTTTTTTGCAGTTTATAAATAGGGGATATCGCAGATGTGTCTACATGATGTTCAATCACTCGCAAGTTCTCACTTCATTACGATTGTTGAATACAGTAAAAAGATGAATAAAAGGTTTGGTTTGTATCAGTCGGTAAGTTTGAGTATAAGCGCGTTCATGTGATTTCTTGCCTCTTAGCTGGTGTACTATCGATAACCAACTGGAAAGCTGAGCGCGAATCTCATACAATTGCGCCATTTGCTCACGCCTGACGACAAGACCGATGTAATAGCCTGAATTCAAATACACAGTTTATACCTCGCATATTGTGCCTAAAGCTTGTTTTTAAACAGCGAGTTTGGCGTGTCGTGCATACCAGTTTCAATGTCATTGCTACTTTAACGCAGTGATCAATAAAGAAGATTACAACCATGTCTAATTCCCCATTTACGCAAGAAGTGTCTAAACGTAGAACCTTCGCCATTATTTCTCACCCGGATGCGGGTAAGACCACCATTACAGAAAAAGTACTTTTATTCGGACGTGCGATTCAGTCTGCAGGTACGGTAAAAGGGCGTGGCTCTAACCAACACGCCAAATCCGACTGGATGGAAATGGAAAAAGAACGTGGTATCTCCGTAACCACCTCTGTGATGCAGTTTCCGTACAACGAGTCTTTGGTTAACCTTTTGGATACTCCAGGACACGAAGATTTCTCGGAAGATACATACCGTACTTTGACCGCAGTTGACTCCTGTTTGATGGTGATTGATGCGGCAAAAGGTGTCGAGGATCGTACTCGTAAACTCATGGAAGTAACGCGTCTACGTGACACGCCAATCGTGACGTTCATGAACAAGCTCGACCGTGATATCCGTGATCCAATGGAATTGCTGGACGAAGTTGAAAGCGAGCTGAATATGGCCTGCGCCCCAGTTTCTTGGCCTATTGGCTGTGGTAAAGAATTTAAAGGTGTTTACCACATTCATCGTGACGAGACGATTCTGTACTCGACTGGTCAAGGTCATACTATTCAAGACACAAACATCGTAAAAGGTTTGAATAACCCAGAACTTGACGAAGCCATTGGTGAAGAACTTGCCGAGCAACTGCGTGAAGAGCTTGAATTAGTGATAGGTGCTTCCCATGAATTTGATCGTGAGCTGTTCTTAAGCGGTGAACTCACCCCTGTTTTCTTCGGTACCGCATTGGGTAACTTCGGCGTCGACCACATGTTGGATGGTTTGACTGAGTGGGCACCAGAGCCTCTATCTCGCCAAGCGAACGAGCGAGAAGTCGAAGCTAAAGAAGAAAAGTTCTCAGGCTTTGTTTTTAAAATTCAGGCAAATATGGACCCGAAACACCGCGACCGTATTGCATTCATGCGAATTGTGTCGGGAACGTACATGCAAGGCATGAAGATGAATCACGTTCGTCTTGGTAAGCAAGTCAGCATTTCTGATGCTGTTACCTTTATGGCGGGCGACCGATCTCGTGCAGAAAACGCGTACGCTGGTGACATCATTGGGTTACACAACCACGGTACAATTCAAATTGGCGATACCTTTACACAAGGTGAAAGCCTGAAGTTCTCTGGTATACCAAACTTTGCGCCAGAGTTGTTCCGTCGTATTCGATTGAAAGATCCTTTGAAGCAGAAGCAGCTTCTGAAAGGGCTAGTCCAGTTATCAGAAGAAGGCGCTGTACAGGTGTTCCGTCCACTGCAAAACAACGATCTGATCGTAGGTGCCGTTGGTGTTCTTCAGTTTGATGTTGTTGTGGCTCGTTTGAAGTCGGAATACAACGTTGAAGCCATCTATGAAGGCGTTAACGTGGCAACAGCTCGTTGGGTAGAATGTGACGACGAGAAAAAACTGGATGAGTTCCAGCGTAAGAACCAAACGAACCTAGCGCTCGATGGTGGTGATAACCTAAGTTACATCGCGCCAACCATGGTTAACTTAAACCTTGCGCAAGAACGCTTCCCTGAAGTTAATTTCCGTGCCACTCGCGAGCACTAATCAGTTCAGGAAAGTTGTTCAAGAAAGCGGTTCACAAAACCAAATTAAAAACGTTGCCTTTTTGGCGACGTTTTTATTTGAGAAACACACAAATGGGATAATTAATCCAAGAAGACTATTTTCATCAAGATTTTCAATCAGGCTCCATCACTGCTATTAAGCGAATGACCTTGATAGTATTTCTCCAGCGCGTCTCTGGTCATCTCTAATGACACCTTGGCGTCTTTTCCTCGACGGAACATCAAGGCGAGATAAAGCAAATCAATGAGGTATAACTGGCAAGCTCGCCCTTCCAGAAAGTCGCCATAAAGAGGGACTTGCCTTGGGTTGTGATTGTGCCAAGTGAGCAGTGTATGATCTGCGCTTTGCCCCACTTTAGAGTCTTTCAAGCTGGTGATGGCAATGGTATTTGCCCCATTGATTTTAGCCTGAGTTAATGCCTTTGCGACGGTGTCAGTTTCGCCAGTATGGGAAATGCCGATCATCACGGCATCCGATGGCAAAGTAGAGGCAACAATGGTTTGGGTATATCCATCGCAATAGCTGGTGGCATCAATCCCTATTTTTAGCAGTAAATGCACGGCTTCATCACAAATCTCAGCCGCTCCACCAACACCGACGAGTACCACTTTACTGGCATTGTGAATGGCATCAACAGCTTGTTCTAGATTGCCGTAGTCGAGGTTTTTTTGGGTCATCCCTAAACCATTAATCAATGCGTTCATCAGCTTTTGGCTTAACACCACTAATGAGTCTTTTTCTGATAGCTCGCTAGGAATGTTGGGAATGGTATTTTCTTCCGCAATACTGCTTGCTGCCGCCATGGAAAGTTTTAGATCAGAATACCCAGCGTAGCCTATAGAACGAGTGAATCGACTGATGGTTGCTTCGCTAATTTCTAGCTTGTCTGCGAACTCGGTGATCGAATAATTCAGCCGCTTTCCTAAGTGGCTCAAAATGAAATCTGCGACTAATCTTTCTGATTTACGCAGTTTCTCGTAATTTGAGTGGATTCTTTCTACCAGCTCTGTGCCTGCCTGTTTGTCCATTTTATATCATCTCATTCCGTCATTGGGCGAAGGGCTCTCGATCTTTCGAATAATCGTTAACTTTGAAAGGTCAATCACTCCCATAAACACAAAAAATAAAAATGTAAGTAATTTTTAACATTAATAATCCTATGTAACTTCTAGTAAGTCAATTTTCAATATCACAGCATTACAAAGTTAATTAGTAAAATAATTTTCACAAAGTGTGATCTTTCTCTGGTTTGTCTTTTTAAATTTATTATTATCAAGTATTTATTCGTTTATCTCTGTATGTCTTTCGAGTGTCTTTATTCTATTTAACACAAGCTAATTGCTTATATTTCATACGTTTTGATTGGTTTTAAAGTTTGTTTTTTATCGTGTGTGAAATTATTTACATTTAAAATTGTACGATCTATAGTCAATTCCATATCGAGAAAACGACACGGAAAATAAGTTTAGGTAACGAAATGGACGCGAAGAAAATACAGGTAGATACGCAGGTCTCCAGCGAGACGTTGAAAAAAATTTTCACAAGCTGCTACAAAACGCGGTTGTTTGAAACTGAGGGGGTCAAGCTGTACCGCCAAGGTCATGTTAGAGGGTATTTTCACCCATACCTTGGGCAAGAAGGTATTGCGGCTGGTGCGTGTGCTGCAGCGATCCCAAATAAAGATTACATATCTTCCACCCATAGAGGGCATGGTCACTGCATCTCATGGGGAGCCGATGTTAAGCGTATGCTCGCTGAACTTTTGCAAAAGAAAGAAGGATACTGCAAAGGGTTCGGTGGCTCGATGCACATTGCGGATATTCAATCCAACAATCTAGGAGCCAATGGGATCGTAGGGGCAGGTACCCCGATCGGAGTTGGCAGTGCGTTAGCTAATCAAGTGAAGGGTAGCGATGCGGTCACTATCATTTTTACGTCCGACGGTGGCGTAAATAACGGGACGTTTTTGGAAGCATTAAACCTTGCCGCCATTTGGAACCTCAATGTCGTTCTGATTATTGAGAACAACCAATACGCAGTGTCAACGCCAATTGAAGATTCCACACGACAAACGGATTTGTATCGCCGAGGTGAAAGCATTGGTGTTCCTAGCTATGCAGTGGACGGCAATGATCCGCTGGCTGTCTACGCATTGGTCTCGGAGGCATGCGAAATATGTCGCTCCGGAAAAGGACCTGTGTTGATAGAAGCTAAAACTTATCGCCACTCTGGTCACCATGTAAATGACCCTGGTAACTATATGCCTGAAAGCAAACTTCAATATTACAAAGACAAAGACCCCGTGACTTCTGCTCGCAACAACTTAAAAGATTTAGGGGGGTACTCAGAAGAACAAGTTGCCTCCTTGGAAGCTGAGATTGAATCGGAATTGGAAGAAGCGTTGTCATTTGCTTTAGCGGGAACGCAAGTCTCGGTGGATGAGTTTGAACAGACCATAGCCGGTTATTAAAGGAACGGACAAACCGATTTATAGGATTAAAACATCAAAGGAGAGATGGTTTTGGCTAGCAGAGTAATTATGTACCGAGACGCGCTGCGCGAAGCTCTCGAAGAAGAAATGGAAAGAAACAGCGACGTGTTCATTATTGGTGAAGGCATCGCAGAACGAGGCGGTTCCTACAAAGTAACAGAGGGGCTACTTGATAAATATGGAGAGTTAAGAGTTCGCGATACCCCTATATCAGAAGCCAGCATGATAGGAGTGGGTGTGGGCGCCGCTATTTCAGGCGCAAGACCCATCGTGGAAATTCTTTACGTCGATTTTGCCATGTTGGGTATGGATCAAATTGTAAATCAGGCGGCTAAATTCCGTTTGATGACGGGTGGTTCTGGTCATGTTCCCTTTGTGCTACGAACCCAAGGTGGAGCAGGCGGTGGGGTTGCGGCTCAGCATTCACAAAGTTTAGAAGCGCTGTTTTACCACATTCCTGGGTTAAGAGTTGTCATGCCTTCAACGCCTTATGATGCAAAAGGTTTATTAAAACACGCCTTAAGACAAGCTAACCCCGTAATGTTTATTGAGCACAAACATTTATACATGGCCAAAGGCGAAGTGCCTGAAGGTGAGTACGAAATTGAGTTTGGTAGAGCAGATGTGAAGCGAGCGGGATCGGATGTCACCTTGATTGCTTGGTCGAATATGCTGCCTCGCTCTTTAGAAGTGGCAGAAGAAATGGCGAAAGAGGGCATTTCTGTCGAAGTTATTGATCCAAGGACATTAGTGCCTCTCGATGAAGAAACCATCATCAATTCAGTGAAGAAAACGAACAGAGTCATCATTGTGCAAGAGGCTGTGCGCCGAGGCGGTGTGGCGTCAGATATATGCTCCATCATCCAAGATAATGTCTTTTATCACCTTGATGCGCCCATTGAAATTGTGGCTGGGCTTAATACGCCAATACCATTCAACCTTGAGTTGGAAAAAGCCTCCATTCCGCAAAAAGAGCAGATTCGAGACGCCATTTTGAAGGTGGCGAACAGCACGGTTCAAAGTGAAGCGGGATAGAAAGAGCGTTTAGCCCTATGTAGAGCGCTCAAATTTACAACACGAAGAGCGATTAGCTTAACAAAACGCAAAACGATCAGTTTAACGCTATGCGGAACGACAAATAGCAAAGCAAACGAGTGAACAGGGAAGTGAAATTATGGCGACTCCGGTATTGATGCCACAGGTTGGTCAGGATCTGGAAGAAGGCACGTTAACAGAGTGGATGGTAGAAGTCGGCGATACGGTCAAAAAAGGCGATATTGTTGCTGTTGTCGAATCTGAAAAGGCTTCGTTTGAAGTCGAAACCTATCAGGAAGGCGTTGTGCTGGAATTGCTTTATGAAGAAGGTGATACCACCACAGTGTTGGAGCCCATTATGTTTATTGGGGCACCTGATGAAGCGAACAATAACGAGAAAGTACAAGCGGAAACCACGCCTGTCGCCGCAGTGACTTCTTCGACAGAAAACGATACAAAAGCCGAGCAAACCTCACACCTAAATACAGTGATATCGGCTAACCATGGGCAATTGGGAGCGTCACCTTTGGCGCGAAGGGTGGCTGCGAATCGAAATATTGATTTAGCCTCTGTCAGCGGCAGTGGACCTGGAGGGGCTGTGCTGGAAAGGGACTTGGCTGATGCAGAGCCGAGCTCTGGTAATGATTATGGCGACCAGCCTTACTCGAAAGTCCGTCAAGTTATTGCTGATAGGCTGACGGAATCGAAGCAAACCAAACCCCATTTTTATTTGCGCACCGAAGTAGATGTAACGGATTTACTGGCGAAACGAAAAGCGTACAACCAGTCTAATGATGACAACCTTTCGATTAACGATCTGGTGATTTTCGCGGTCTCTCGTCAATTAAAACACCATGGCAAACTCAATTCACATGTGTTTGCCGACCGTTGCACGCTTTTGGAGGATATCCATATTGGAGTGGCGGTATCGGTTGACGATGGTTTGTTGGTTCCGGTTATCGATCATGCCGACCGTAAATCCTTGAAAGAAATCAATCAGGCATCTCGCACTCTGGCTGAAGGTGCGCGTAATGGGATGAATAAATCCAAATCCCGTGGCTCATTCACCATTTCGAATATGGGGAAATGGGGCGTTGAACTTCTCCCCATCATCAATCCACCGGAAGCGGCCATTCTCGGGGTGGGCACCATCAATAAACGTGCTTGCTGCATTAATAATGAATTGGGATGGCGTGACTTTATGGTATTGACGCTATCGGCGGATCACCGAGCAGTCGATGGCGTTTACGGCGCCGAGTTCATGATGAAGCTGAAGGAAAGTATTACCGCTTTGGATCTATAAATTTTATGAACGTATGAATTACGCCGAAGCGCGGAAGTGATTCGGCATCAAGATAGACACTCTCTGAGGAGAATTAATTATGCCTTTAATCTCAATGAAGCCAATGTTGCAAGATGCGAAGCGAGACGGTTATGGCGTCGCAGCCTTCAACATTATTGATTACAACAGCGCACGCTCTGTGATCAGTGCGGCTCAGGATCTGAACTCGCCAGTCATTGTCCAGCTTTCCGTTAAAATCATCCGTTTATGGGGATACGACGCCATTGCCTCGTGGGTAAAAAGCCTAGCACAAAATGTGGATGTGCCAGTGGCGTTGCACTTGGATCACTGTGCTGATTTAGACGTGATTCAGCGCTGTATTGATGCCGGTTGGACGTCGGTTATGTTTGATGGCTCTGATATGCCTTTTGAAGAAAACTTATCCATGACGTTGAAAGCTTACGCGTTGGCGACTCAGGCCAACGTAGCACTAGAAGCGGAGTTAGGCGCTATTGGTGGTGTGGAAGACGACAAAGTCGTTTCCCTAGAAAGCGCGATGCTGGCGGATTTTCAGGAGTGTTTGCAATTCTGCACCGAAATGCCCGAATTGGCGGCGTTTGCGCCAGCGATTGGCACGGCCCATGGACAGTATAAAGGTGAGCCCGTCATTGCTTACGATCTTCTCGAGAAGATCACAGAAAACATCGATACCCCAATTGCATTACATGGCGGCACAGGCTTAGCCGATGCACAGTTTGAACGCTGTATTCGATCTGGCTGCGCCAAAGTCAATATTTCTACCATGCACAAGCATCAGTTCATCGAAGGTTTTGTCACTTTTGCGTTGCAAAAGCCAGGAGTCAAAGAGCCAATTCCTTACATCGAGTCACAGTTCTTAATGCTGAAAGATGGGGTGGAGTCGATGATTTCAAAATTTGGTTCTCAGCAAAGGGCAGGTTCATGGACGCACTGATTTTTGATTGCGACGGGGTTTTAGTCGATACCGAATGCGATGGGCACCGAGTGGCGTTTAATCAGGCATTCCAAGAGAAAGGTTTACTGGATTACTGGTCGAAAAGCCAATACGAAGATCTGCTCGGTATTGCAGGTGGTAAAGAGCGCATGTCGCATTACTTCAATGCCGTCGGTTGGCCGGAAGTCTCCATTAGCCGAGATGAATTCATAAAGAACTTACATCAGTTAAAAACCGCGATCTTTATGGCGCTGATTGAATCAGGAGAACTTGCGCCTAGACCCGGGGTTAAGACGTTGATAACAGAAGCGTATGAGCGAGGTATACCGTTAGCTGTGTGTTCCACATCGAATGAGAAAGCCGTCAAAACGGTAGTGAAAAATTGCGTTGGAGAAGAGATCGCCAAAAGCATACGAGTTTTCGCTGGAGATGTGGTTTCCGCTAAAAAACCCGACCCTGCCGTTTATAGGCTTGCCGCTGAAAAAATGCAGCTTTCTCCTAAGCGATGTTTGGTGGTCGAAGACAGCAATATCGGTATGCGAGCAGCGTTAGGCGCTGGGATGAATTGCTTAGTGACAAAATCCTACTACACCGAAAATGAAGATTTTAGTGGTGCAAACCGAGTCGTTAGCGACCTATCTGAAGTGGATTTAAATCTTTGTTATCAGCTAGTGGGTGATGAATGAAAAGAGATCGCTAGGTAGATAACGAATCTGATTGCGACTTGTTTGTACACCCAACGAGGGCACAAACAAGTCACATGGGTTTGTCCGAGTATGTGCAGGATCGGAATCAACACTATAGGACGTAGTGGTACTTGAATAAGGTACTTTAATTAAGGAATTGAACATGAAAAAGCGCATCAACAAAGGTGTCAGCGAATCTGACACTCCAAAAACAGAACCAGTCACACATGAATCCTTTACACACGAATCCGTTACACGTGGAGCCAGTGATGATCTCTCCCCGATAGGGTTGTCTCGCCGAAGAATGATGCAACTGAGCATGGGAACGGCAGTGGCTGTCGCGACCATGGGACCGGCAACATTCAGACCTGCTATGGCTGCGTCGGGCAAGAAATTAAAATTTGCGGCTGCACTAGGCTGGACAGCCTTTGATTCAGGCGCAGCATTACACCAAGGATATAAAGATGCCGTTGAACAACTTGGTGGAGAACTCACGATTACCGATGCAGGGTTCGATCCGAAAAAGCAGACTGAGAACATCGACGCCTTCATTACCAGTAAACCGGATGCATTGTTTATCACTCCAGCTGATGCAGCGGCAATAGCTCCAGCGGTTCAACGTGCACTCGATGCAGGAATCCCAGTTTTTGCAGGGGATAGCCAAGTGCCAGGGGTTGCCGTTCACAGCACCGCGATGTCGAGTAACTACTCCATGGGTTGGTTTACTGCGGAATGGCTTGCAGAGCAATTGGGTGGTAAGGGAAAGATTGCCATTGTGACGTTACCGCAAAATGAAAGTTGGGATCAGCGCACGCTGGGTATGGAATGGGCATTGCGCCAGTACCCCGGAATTGAAGTGGTCGCCAAATGGGCGTTTAACTTTAACGCCAGTACGACACCTCGCCAAGCCGTCGATAACATGCTGACAGCACGAGACGATCTGGATGCCATCTGGTGCGCTTGGGACGGTGCGGCGATCGAAGGTGCTCTTGCTGTTCGAGCTGCAGGGCGTAAAAACATCTTCCTTACCGGTATTGATGGCGGTCCTCAATCCTTCGGATACATCAGTGGTGGCTCTGCTTTCAAGATGAGCTGTGCTCAAAGCTTCTATGAAATGGCCTTTTCTAATGTGTTTTATGCTCACGAATACGCTGCGGGCAGAAACATACCTCGCCTAGTGATCACACCTTGCTACAAAGCGACGGAAGATACTTTACAAGGGCTAGGAGAAAAGGCTGCCGACTATGACAGACCGGGTCGAGCAAAAGAGTTGGGCTGGGTACGAGTCGTTTAACTGGAGAGTAATATGAACAGCAACGTTATTTCGATGTCAGGGATAGACAAGAAATTCGGTTCTGTCACCGCCCTTGATAATGTGGATTTTGAACTCAGGAAGGGTGAAATCCACGCACTCCTTGGAATGAATGGGGCGGGGAAGTCCACGCTAATCAAGATCTTGTCTGGTATTTACCAGAAAGACTCAGGGCAGATTGAAATTGACGGGCGAGAAGCGGATCTTGGCACCCCTAGTGCATCGTTGCAGCAGGGCATAGTTTCTGTGCAGCAGCACCCAGAAATGATCGATGATTTTACAGGGTATGAAAACATCTTTTTGGGAAGGGAAAACAACAGTTTTGGTCTTTTCTCTTTTTTCAATAGTAGCGTTTTAAAGCGCAGAGCCGATGCATTGCTGGAAAAACTACCCATTCCGGTCAATCTGGATAAAACCATTGCTGAAATGAATCCGGTGGAAAAGGAAGCCACCGCGATTTTGCATTCAATGGTTAACGACAAAATCACCGCTCTTATTTTAGATGAACCGACCTCGACTTTGACAGAAAAAGAAAAGCAGCACTTGTTTGAGTTGATGTCGATCCTTAAATCCAGCGGTGTATCCATTATTTACATTACTCACCGCCTTGAAGAGGTGGAACAGATAGCGGATCGCTTCACTGTGTTTAGAAATGGCAAAAATGTAGGTTGCCATGATGTGACGCGAGAAGCGTTGTCTCCAGCAGCCATTGCCGAGCTAATCCTAGGGAAATCGGTCGCAAATTTGTTTCCACCAAAGTTGGAACAGGCTTGCGACGATGAAGTGTATTTAAAGGTGGATAACCTCTCTTTTGACTCATTTCAGAATGTCTCCTTTGATGTCAGGAAGGGTGAGATTTTAGGCATTTTTGGCTTGGTTGGTTCAGGCATTGACCATTTGTCTAAAGTGATATTCGGAGCAAGAGTCAAAGGTGGCGGCAGTATTCATGTTCGCGGTAAAGAGGTGACGTTCGAAACCACTCAAGACGCATTGAATCATAAGTTGTTTTTGCTTCCCGGTAACCGTTTGAAAGAAGGGTTAGTACTGGAAGAAAACGTGGTATTCAACATTTCACTGGCCAACCTTGATCGTGCCTCTTCGGGTATGGGCGTGCTCAATTCAGAACAAACTCATGAAGATAGCCTTGATTTGGTTAACCTAACTGAGCTTCATCCTGCGGAATTGGACGAAGCCGCAAGTAACTTTAGCGGGGGAAACCAGCAGAAAATTGTGATGTGCAAAGGCTTGTATTCTGAGGCCGAAATTTATGTGTTTGTCGAACCCACGATTGGTGTCGACATCGGTGCTAGAGCGACTATCTACCGTCTACTGAGAAAGCTTTCGCAAACAGCCGCGGTTGTCGTGATGTCTTCGGATTGTGATGAAGTACATGGCGTGTCGGATCGTATGTTCGCTTTATACAAAGGCGAGCAGGTATCGGAACCCGTGAGTGATATCAGTAGAGATGAGTTGTTGATTGCTGGCATATCAGGGGAGTACCGCGTATGACCAAGACTAATGCTAAGAAAGCCGCTTTTATTCGAGTTGGGCTGTATTTGATTATCGTCGCTTCCATCACATTGACGTTTTATCTGCTTGAACCTAGGTATGTCACTACTTCTAACATTACCGCTGTTTTACGCCATTTAGCGGCAACAGGCTTGGCTGCATTAGGGCTAACGTTTGTAGTGGTTTTGAAGAAGTTTGATCTCTCATTCCCTGGCGTTATCTCTTTTGTGGCGATGACAATAGGGTTTGGTATCGCAGCGGGTATTGACTTGTATTTGGCGATCTTAATCGGGCTCGTCGTTAGTGTCGCATTTGGGCTGATAAACGGTTATGCGGTCAGCTACCTCAAGTTACCCGATATCGTGACTACCATCGCGGTTGGGTCGATAGCCGGAGGCGCAGCTTTCTTATTCAGTGGTGGACCATCTTTATTCCGCAACTTCTTTACATCGGGTTTACTCGACATCAATGACGGGCGCTGGTTTGGAGTGAACTATTCCACTTATTTGCTGGTGGCGGTGTATGCGCTGTCTTGGTTCTATCTGCACCGTTCTCGCTTCGGTAACAGCTTGTACGCTGTCGGGTATAATGAAAAATCGGCATTTTACTCTGGAGTAAACGTACGTAAATACGTCTGCATTGCTTACGTGATCTGCTCCACTCTGATGCTGTTTTCTGCCTTATTGGTGATCGCTGAAACCGGCAAATCAGAACCCATAGCGGGTAATGGATTTTTAATGCCTGCTTTTGCCTCTGTATTTATTGGCATTGCGTTTTTTGGTAAAGCCTCAGTACTTGCCACTCTTGCAGGGACGGTATTGATTTCCATGGTTTTGAACGGGTTTACTCTGATCAATATTCCTTACTACTGGAGCGATGGCGCCACCAGTATGTTGATGCTAGTGGGCAGTATTCTATTTAGCCCCGACACCCGAGAAAGAGTGACAGGGTGGGTCAAGGCGAGAGTCCGTCTTGTTTCCCACGCTTAGATTTCGCAGAAATGAGGTTTTTGACCATGAGTAACAGTAACAGAGTAACCACTTGGCTGATGAAATATGGTGTGCTGGTGGGGCTGTTTATCCTTTTGTTTGGGTTTGCCTTTGTCAGGCCGAATATCCTTTTGCCACAGAACATCACCACCATTTTCGCAGCAGCCAGTATTTCATTCATTATGTTTGCGGGGGTGACATGGATTTTCTCCATTGGGGAAGTCGACGTTAGTTTCACCAACATTGCTGCGCTTTCCAATGTCGTAACGGCTTGGTCGGTTCAACAAGGTATGGGGTGGGGTACGGCCATTCTAGCGGGGCTAATGGTTGGTGTGGTGTTTGGTATTTTAAACGGTGTATTGGTTGGGTATTTGCGCTTGTCGTCATTGGTGACCACGATAGCGACGGGTGGGCTGACTCTCTCTATTGCGAAAGCCATTGGCGCAGGCGCATCTTTTAGGATTGACGATACAGGCTTCATGGGCGATTTGGTGAATGCGTCGTTTGGCATTTTCCCAGTCACCATGCTTTTGGCACTGCTTATCGCGTTTGTCTTATGGGTGTGTCAGGAAAAATTGCTTCTGGGACACTATATTTATGCACAAGAGTCCAATTATAAAGCCGTACACGAAGCGGGTATTCCGGTTAAAAAACTGAATGTTTATCTCTTTCTTTTTGCTGGCGTCATGGCGGCGTTGTCGGGGTGTTTTATCGCGGCGAGCTTGTCTTCAGGGCAGCCTGGTATCGGTAATTCCTACTTCATTGACGGGTTGACCGCCATATTTCTGGGCAGCTTAGCGTTCAGGCAAGGGAAAGCCAATGTCTTAGGCACACTGATTGGAGTCTTGATCCTCACGGTATTAACCAATGGAGCGGGTTTGTCTGGTTGGGCAAATTATGAAAGGGATATGGTGAAAGGGGGGCTGTTACTGCTTGGGGTGTTTGTGCTGATCCGCGGAGGACGCATTCACGCGCTAAAGCCTAAAGAGAAACAGCCTTACGAAGCCGATAAATCGGTGCTTTCGTCAAAATAAGACCAAGGTCAACAGACACTAGGGATGGTGAAAAATGCAAAATACGAGTCGATTCGACGGTCGAACGGCCATCATTACCGGAGCCGGGAATGGTATTGGTCGAGCGTGCGCACTCGAGCTGGCGAAGGATGGCGTAAAGATCCTGATATGTGACATTAACAACAAAGGGCTCGAAGAAACTCAGGCGCTTATTGAAGCCGAAGGTGGATGCTGCCACTTACAGGTATTCGATATCTGCAATGAAGATCAGGTGGCGGAATCGATTGGACGCTGGGTATCGGAATTCACAGTGGACATGCTAATTAACTGCGCAGGGATAGTGCAGGAAAGCAGTTTTGTTGATATCTCGCTTTCCGAATGGGAGAAAGTATTTTCCGTTAACTTAACAGGGGTATTCCTGGTCACACGTGCTGTTATCCCGTCCATGTTGGAAAACAACTACGGAAAAATCGTCAACATCTCTTCTCAGTCTGGCATCTTCGGCAGACCTAGGCGCGTGGCGTACAGTGCGTCTAAGTTCGGTTTGAATGGATTAACACAGGCGTTGGCGCTGGAATTGGCTCCGCACAATATCAACGTAAATGCCATCTGCCCCAGTCGAATCGAATCGAAAATGACCGAGGAAATACTCGAGTCTCGGGTTGAAAGCACCGGTGAAGATTACGCCTCGGTTCGTGCAAAGTACGAGAAAAGCGTACCCATTGGACGGTTAGGAACTCCAGAGGATGTCGCCTCTTTAACGGCTTATCTTATCAGTGACGAGTCGTCCTACATTACAGGGCAGTTCATTTCATCGTCGGGTGGTCGCTAAGTGATCTTTAACCAAGAGATAGGTTTAAGCTAGGGACAGGTTTTAACAAGAAATGGGCAGACGTTATCTTTTTGAAGGAATAAATAGATATGAGCGCAGACAACAATGCAGAACCTTTGGTTATGGGGATTGATGCTGGGACGGGTGGTTTAAGAATTGGCGTATTCAATGCTAAAGGTGAATGCCGATACCTGCGAAATCAAGATTACGCCACTTGCTTCCCCAAGCCAGGGTGGGCAGAGCAGAGCCCAGAAGATTGGTGGAGTGCGTTAGTAAACTCTGTTCAAACACTGTTTTCAGAATCTGACATTAAACCCGAGCAAATCCGTGCTATTGCTGTGGATGGAACCGCGAGTACCGTGGTATGCGTGGACGATAATGGTGAATCTATAGGACCTGCTATTTTATGGATGGATGCCCGTGCCAGCGATCAGGCTGAGAATATCTTTCGCACTGGACATCCCATTTTAGAGCGATCAAGTGCAGGGGTCAGTTCTGAGATGATGTTACCCAAGTTGTTGTGGCTGAAAGAGAATGACCCAGAGCGTTTCGAGCAGTCCCGCTATTTTATGGAAGAAGTGGATTATCTGACGATGAAACTCAGTGGTGTTCCTGCGTTGAGTATCAATCACATTACGCATCGATGGTTTTACAACCCGCGTACAGGAGGTTGGCCGCATGACTTTTATCAACATATTGGGCTCGGCAACATTGTTGAAAAATTTCCAGAACGCGTGCTGCCAATGGGAGAGTCGGTCGGTAAAATTTCGAACGATGTCGCGGAGTTAACAGGGTTATCGCCCGATACCTTGATAGCCATGGGCGGCTGTGACGCTTACGTAGGAATGTTAGGGCTCAATGCCGTAAGAAAGAATCAAGCCGCGTTGATCACAGGATCTTCCCATGTATTTTTGCCTGTATCAGACAGCACGGCACCGATTAAAGGGGTGTTTGGCCCTCATCCAGATTGTGTGATCCCCGGTTTAACGGTGTATGAAGGGGGTCAGGTCTCTAGCGGCTCTATCATAAAATGGTACAACGACAACTTCATTCATGAAGCGATGTTCGACAACCCCGGGTTACCGGAAAAAAACACAGATAAGTTGGAGAAACTAACTCAAGAAGCCAAACAGATCTCGATTGGGTCTGAAGGGTTAATTGTATTGGATTACTGGCAGGGAAACCGAACGCCGCATACCGACTATAAAGTTCAAGGTGCTATTTGGGGGCTGACGTTGAAACACAGTAAGGCCCATGTGTATCGGGCGATTTGTGAGTCAATTGCCTACGCGACAGAAAGCATGCTGACTCGGCTTCGGAAAAACGGTGTCCACATCAATGCCATGTATTTTGGGGGGGGGATTCTCTAAAAGCGAATTCAGTTTGCAGCTTCATGCCGATGTTAGCAACGTCGATATTTATGTTCCTGAGTTTACGGAAGCAACCGTGCTTGGGTGTGCCATCTGCGCGGCTAAAACTGCTGGGTTTTACGGCGATTTGGTCACCGCTTCCGACAATATGGTCACCATCACCAAGGTCATTAAGCCTAACCCGAAATCTCACCAAGATTATCAATTCTATTTTGATTTGTACGAAAAAACGTACGACGCGATGATGCCTCTCATGCACGAGATGGCGGAGCGACCGGATTCTGAAAGTACGTAGAACCCGAACGATACCCAATTGAAACAGGTCAACAGACCTTAATTATTCTATCTACGCGAGGCATACATGAAAGCGCTAGTAAAAACTCAGTCAGGCGTTGGGCACCTGAGGTTATCTGACATCCAAAAACCCACTCCTCTCGCCAATGAAGTATTGGTAAAAGTCAAAGCAGCAGGAATATGTGGAACCGATCTTCACATCAAAAAAGATACCTTTATTAATTTTCCACCTGTGACTTTAGGGCATGAGTTTTCTGGGGAAATAGTCTCTGTTGGAGAGGCGGTAACGGGCTTTCAGGTAGGCGAACGTATTGTTTCCCAACCCCATAAAGGCGGCTGTGGTCATTGTCGATATTGCAAAAATGGACAGGTCGAGATCTGCCCAGAGAAAAAAGCCATTGGTTACAAAATTGATGGCTGTTTTTCTGACTATATATGTATGCCCGCGGCGTCGCTACACCGCATACCCGACTCGTTATCTTTTGAAGAAGCCGCGTTAGCCGAGCCACTTGCTGTCGGCGTGAAAGCTGTGTTAGAGCGCAGCAAAGTTGAACCCAACGATGTCGTGGTGGTGCTTGGTTGTGGTGCGATAGGGCTGCTTGCAGCTGCCGCAGCTAAAGCCAGTGGAGCAAAAAAAGTTTTGGTAACAGGCATGGACAGTGATCTTGATGTCCGGCTAAAGATTGCTAAAGAGATGGGTATGGACGATGCGGTGAGCGTTCAGCAGGTGGATATCAAAGAGAAGATAGCGGATTGGACGAATGGATTAGGTGCCGACTTAGTGGTGGAAGCCAGCGGGGCTCCTACTGCTATTGGTCAAGCATTTGAATTAGTGCGCCGAGATGGTCGAATTTGCGCCATTGGATTAACGGGAAAAGAGTCGGTGCCTGTTCCTTGGAACCTTGCGATGCATAACTCCGTCACCTTATCGTGCAGTTACAGCACCAGTTGGACCAGCTGGGAGACCGCGATTTCGTTACTGGATTCAAAGCGCGTCAATGTCGCGCCTTTGATGTCAGGAACGTATTCACTCCACGAGTATGAAGATGCGTTTCGACAGCTTGAAAACCTCCAAGCCGTAAAAAACTTATTCGTTTTCTGAGAATATGAGAGGGTAGCATGAACAAAAATGAAAGATTGCTCATTGGTGTAGACTGCAGTACCAGTGCAACCAAGGTAATTGTGTTTTCTATGTCGGGGAAAATTGTTGCTCAGAGTGCTAATAGCTACCCTCTTATTATGGAAAAACCGGGTTGGGTAGAGCAGAAAGCTGAAGATTGGTGGAATGCGTTTATTGCAGGGTGTCAGGACGTGATGTGCCACCCAGATGTAGATGCGAGGAAAATTTCTGGCATCGGTATTACTCATCAAAGGTTCACTTTTGTTCCCGTTGATTCAGATATGAAACCGCTTCGAAATGCCATTTTGTGGAACGACATTCGATGCAGTGAAGAGGCAGAATTTGCTGGAAGAGAAATTGGTGCACAACTGATATTCAGTAAAACAGGGTATGCGCCAGGGCAATGGACTTTGTACAAAGCTTTGTGGTTAAAGCGCCACGAACCGGGCTTGTATTCACGAACGTTTAAACTGATGCTAGTGCAAGATTACTTGGTTTACCAACTTACTCGCCAATTGGTTACCCTTAGCGGTGCGGCAACCATGACAGGTGCCCTCGATATCGAAACACCGACTCAATGGGCGAGCGAAATTATTGGTGCTCTAGGTGTAAGAAAAGACATATGGATTGATACGATATTACCCGGTTGTAGCTCTGCGGGAGCCGTCACGAAAGAAGCTAGCCAGATAACAGGGCTGCCTGAAGGGATTCCCGTTGTGGTGACGGCCGGGGATCAACCATGTGGCATTCTTGGTGCGGGTGTTACGGAACCGGGTGAGATTGGTATCAACGGTGGTACATCTTGCACCAATGAAATGCTGGTGAAAAGTTTGCCCTCTCGAGATCGGCAAGATTACATTATTGAACTCAGCCCTTCTGGTAACTATGTGATGGAAAATTACATCTCAAGCGGTGGTTCGGCACTGATGAAGTGGTATAGAAATAATTTTTGTTTGAGTTGTAATAACGAAGAAGTGTGTCCTGATTGGAGTGATGTTTATCGATCTGCGGAGCGAAGCCCCGTCGGGAATAGTGGCATGATGATTGTACCGTATTTTCAGGGAGCAAACGGGCCTTATTGGGATTTAAATGCACGTGGGATGGCGTTCGGGCTTCACACTGAACATGGTCAACCACAGATGGTTCGCGGAATCATGGAAGGGCTGGCTTATGAGTCGAGACGGCAAGGTGAGCTGATGGAAGTGGGCGCGAAAACGTTAATAGAACAGATTAAAATGTACGGAGGCTCTGCGCGAAGTGATGTTTGGAATCAGATTTTCGCTGATGTGTTTAACAAGCCCGTACTCGTTCCTAATACCTCAGAAACCACCGCCTTGGGTGCAGCGATTAGTGCTGCTGTCGGTTGTGGTGAATACAACGATTGCAAGTCAGCTGCAGAAAACATGGTGTCGGTAAAATGCTGCTTCAATCCGATTTCAAAGAATGTTGATATCTACAATGAGTATTATCAGAAAGTGTACTTACACCTTCACGACGCCGTGAAAACCTTATCTAAAACCAATGCTCAAATTACCTCGAATCTCGTTTGAAAGCCCAACAAAAGGCTGCGGCAGAAGATATAGCCTTACCCCTGCATTTTGAGCTGGTTTGGGTATAAACTAAACGAAGAATCTCAGCACAATGTAGTCAGTCCATGTCTTCACTCTTTGATACCCATTGCCATTTCGACTTTGATGTTTTTTCTGATATTGATGTAGAACTTGCATTAGCCAAACAATTTGATGTTGAGCGAATCTTGATTCCTGCTGTTGGCTTGGTTAACTGGGATAAAGTGAACGAGCTTGCTTCTAGCCACCAAGAAATTTACTTCGCATTAGGGCTTCACCCTTATTTCATCGACCAACATCTGGATGCGCATTTGGAACAGCTGGACGACAGGCTCCAAGATCGCAGTGACAAATGTGTTGCCGTTGGTGAGTGTGGGTTGGACTTTTATTCCGGTAGCGATACCCAATTGAAGCAAGAAGCGCTGCTTCAGGGGCAGATTGAATTGGCAAAACGACACCAGCTTCCACTGATTCTTCATCAAAGAAAGTCCCATCAATCGATGGTATCGATGCTCAGAAAGTCACGATTTGATGGTGGGGGAGTGATCCATGGTTTCAGTGGTAGCTTTCAACAAGCCAAAGATTGGATTGATCTCGGATTTGCTATTGGTGTTGGTGGGACAATTACTTACCCAAGAGCTCAAAAAACACGCAATACGATCACCAAATTACCCCTTGATTCCTTAGTGCTAGAAACCGATTCACCCGATATGCCTATGAATGGATATCAAGGGAAGCCAAATCATCCTAAGTACTTACCTCTAGTCTTGGAATGTCTTGCGGAGCTCAAAAAAAGAACAAAGCAAACGATTGCGCCACAGCTGTGGAGTAAAAGCAATTTAGTGTTCGGAATTTGTGAATAAATCGCCATCTTCACTGAAAGTTCCGCAAGCATACGATTGCTTTGTGTGATTGTTGTCACAATTTATAATGATACAAGAGTGAATAAGGCACGAATTTGTGACTATGCCATTACTTTATTTATAGCGGGGTGCTTATAATGCCCACGCTTCATATAAGCGCCAATTTGTAACACGCCAATAAATAACTAATAAGGAAGTCATAAACTATGAGCCTGTTTATGAGCCTCGTCGGTATCGTTGTACTGCTAGGAATTGCAGTACTGTTATCCGGCAACCGCAAAGCAATTAATTTCAGAACAGTGGGTGGCGCTTTTGCTATCCAATTCGCACTCGGTGCTTTTGTTCTATACATCCCTTGGGGTCGTGATCTTCTGGCTGCATTCTCTGCAGGTGTTCAGAATGTGATCGACTACGGTAAAGACGGAACAGGTTTCCTGTTCGGTAGCTTAGTTAACTTCTCTGTTGACGGTATTGGCTTCATCTTTGCTTTCCAAGTTCTACCAACACTAATCTTCTTCTCTGCACTTATCTCCGTTCTTTACTACGTCGGTATCATGCAGTGGGTAATCAAGATTCTTGGTGGTGCTCTTCAAAAAGCATTGGGCACATCTCGTGCAGAATCCATGTCGGCAGCAGCTAACATTTTTGTAGGTCAAACAGAAGCACCTCTAGTGGTTCGTCCATTCGTACCTAAAATGACTCAATCTGAGTTGTTCGCGGTAATGTGTGGTGGTCTAGCATCTGTAGCGGGTGGTGTACTAGCAGGTTACGCATCAATGGGTGTTCCTCTAGAGTACCTTGTTGCAGCGTCCTTCATGGCAGCACCTGGTGGTCTTCTGTTCGCTAAAATCATCATGCCTGAAACTGAAAAGGCAAAAGATGACCTCGATTCTGATATCGATGGCGGCGACGACAAGCCAGCTAACGTAATTGATGCAGCAGCAGGCGGCGCCTCTGTTGGTCTTCAGCTAGCATTAAACGTTGGTGCAATGCTATTGGCATTCATCGGTCTTATCGCTCTAGTGAACGGCGTTCTTGGTGGCGTTGGTGGCTGGTTCGGTATGCCTGAACTGACTCTAGAACTTGTTCTTGGTTGGGTATTCGCTCCTCTTGCATTCGTTATTGGTGTGCCTTGGGAAGAAGCGACACTTGCAGGTTCATTCATCGGTCAGAAGATTGTTGTAAACGAATTCGTTGCTTACTTGAACTTCACACCATACATCGGCGAAGGTGCGAAAGTGGTAGCTGAAACGGGTCTGCCAATGTCTGAGAAGACAACAGCAATCATCGCATTTGCATTGTGTGGTTTCGCGAACCTTTCATCAATCGCGATTCTACTTGGTGGTCTAGGTAGCCTTGCGCCTTCACGTCGTCACGACATCGCTCGTATGGGTGTGAAAGCTGTTATTGCAGGTACACTATCTAACCTAATGGCAGCGACTATCGCTGGTCTATTCTTGTCTTTCTAAGTGTAAAGAGAAAGATTATATAGACGCCACGAAAACCAACCCCGTAGCAAGAAATTGCTGCGGGGTTTTTTTTGTTTTAAGCGGACTGAATTTTTTGAGATACAAACCGTTTGCGTCACATGGAATGCTATTGTTTTGAACAAATAGAGCGTATTGTATAGATCGTGAAAAGGTCAGACCTTTGCAGGAAGCAAAGAGACCAGAATTTGTGAAAAACGTTAGCCACGACTTAGGCATCAAAACTTAACGTTGTGCCATAGACCTTATGGGTACTGTGCGGTGACAGGGATAGCAATTGAACTCGACATCTCGCTTTCTAGTAAAGCGAAAATGAATGAGTTTAAGTCTTCAGGGAACCAAGTCCGTTCATGTTGTGATGAGTTACCAAACTCACTTACTAATTGAATAAACTGATCGGAGATAGAAATGAGCGATTTAAAAGCAGCAGCTCTACGTGCACTTAAACTGATGGATTTGACTACGCTGAATGATGATGACACAGATGCGAAGGTGGTTTCGCTATGTCATAACGCAAAATCAGCAGTCGGCAACACGGCCGCCATCTGTATTTACCCTCGCTTTATTCCTATTGCTAAGAAGATACTGCGCGAGCAAGGTACACCAGACGTTCGCATCGCGACCGTTACCAACTTCCCACACGGCAATGACGACATCGAGATTGCGGTTGCTGAAACCAAGGCAGCCGTCGCCTATGGTGCTGATGAAGTTGACGTTGTTTTTCCATACCGCGCACTGATCGCAGGTAATGAGAAAGTCGGCTTCGAACTGGTTAAACAGTGTAAAGAAGCGTGTGGCGATATCCTTCTTAAAGTGATCATTGAAACAGGTGAACTTAAAGAAGAAGCATTAATCAAGAAGGCGTCTCAAGTTTGTATTGAAGCGGGCGCTGACTTCATCAAAACCTCTACGGGTAAAGTGCCTGTTAATGCCACCCCTGAATACGCGCGCATGATGCTGGAAGTGATCCGCGACATGGGCGTAGCAGAAACCGTTGGCTTTAAGCCTGCTGGTGGTGTTCGTACTGCGGAAGACGCAGCAGCATACCTAGCAATGGCAGATGAGATCCTAGGCGACAATTGGGTAGATGCTCGTCACTACCGCTTTGGTGCATCAAGCCTGCTGACTAACCTACTTAATACATTAGAAGTAACAGACAAAACGGCTGATCCAGCTGCGTACTAATATTTGAAGCTTCAGTGTTGTTGACGGCGTAAGTTCCCCCTAACCACATAGGAAATCTATGCTCATAGGGATGAACTTACTTGTCGCCTAGCTGCAACTCCAACTATTTAGAGTATAAAAAATAAGATCTGTTTGATTGTGGGCGATGTTCTCTCGCCCATATTCTGCCTCTATTCCCTACAAAGCCGAACCACTTGAGTCCGGTAGGAACTGACAATGTATTTACCTCAAGAAATTATCCGTAAGAAGCGTGACGGCGAAGTGCTGTCTGCGGAAGAAATTCAATTCTTTATCCAAGGTGTTGCGAAAGGTGAGGTGTCTGAAGGGCAAATTGCTGCGTTCGCGATGGCCATTTTCTTCAATGAAATGAGCATGCCCGAACGAATTGCACTGACTTGTGCGATGCGAGATTCCGGCATGGTGATCAACTGGGATCACATGAACTTTGGTGGTCCGATTGTCGATAAGCACTCCACTGGTGGTGTGGGTGATGTGACTTCTCTCATGCTTGGTCCAATGGTGGCCGCGTGTGGCGGTTTTGTACCCATGATATCTGGTCGAGGTCTCGGTCATACTGGTGGCACTCTGGATAAGTTGGAATCCATTCCGGGCTACAACATTACGCCAAACAACGATGTGTTTGGTGACGTAACCAAGGATGCGGGTGTGGCGATCATCGGTCAGACAGGTGATCTCGCGCCAGCCGATAAACGTGTTTACGCTACCCGTGATATCACGGCAACGGTCGATAATATTTCCCTGATTACCGCTTCTATTCTGTCTAAGAAACTGGCTGCCGGTCTGGATTCGCTCGTGATGGACGTGAAAGTGGGTTCCGGTGCGTTTATGCCGACTTATGAAGCGTCGGAAGAACTGGCGAAATCAATTGTTGCAGTAGCCAACGGTGCTGGCACTAAAACGACCGCCATCCTTACAGACATGAATCAGGTGCTTGCGTCTTCTGCAGGTAACGCAGTAGAAGTGCGTGAAGCGGTGCAGTTCCTTACAGGTGAATACCGCAATCCGCGTTTGCTGGAGATTACCTTAGCACTGTGTAGTGAAATGCTGGTACTAGGCAAGCTTGCAGACGATACCGAAGATGCGCGCAAAAAGCTGATCGCAGTCCTAGATAACGGAAAAGCAGCCGAATGCTTTGGCAAGATGGTGGCTGGCTTAGGTGGCCCTGTCGACTTTGTAGAAAACTACGACAACTACCTCGAAAAAGCAGAGATAATCAAACCGGTTTATGCCAAAGAAAACGGGGTTGTCTCTTCGATGGACACCCGAGCGATTGGCATGGCTGTCGTGGCGATGGGCGGCGGTCGTCGTGTGGCAACCGACAGTATCGATTACGCGGTTGGCTTTGATCAATTCATACGCCTTGGTGAAGTTGCAAGCAGTGAGAAGCCACTAGCGGTGATCCACGCACGCACTGAAGCGCAGTGGAATGAAGCGGCGGATGCATTACACAAAGCCATTACGGTTGGCGGTGAATATCAAGAGACGCCAGATGTGTATCGTCAATTTCGCTCACAAGACGTCTAGGTAAGATAGAAATAGAGGTGCAAAATATTTTTAGATAAAGCACGTCTAGATAGACCAATTTATAGAAAAAAGCCTGTCATGGATAACGAAATGAACCGTGCTTTCTTTCATTTTATTTACTCATAATAAGAGCGTAGGCAAAGGTGTTACCGAACGTAAATTGGGTTGATCTCATTAAGCGATAAGCGGTATTTTGCCTGCATCGAACATTTATTACTTTTTATAAGGACCACTTCAATGGCTACTCCTCATATTAATGCTGAAATGGGTGCATTCGCAGACGTTGTATTGATGCCGGGCGACCCGCTACGTGCCAAATACATCGCAGAAACATTTCTGGATGACGTTGTACAAGTCTGCGATGTTCGCAATATGTTTGGTTACACGGGGACTTACAAAGGTCGTAAGATCTCTGTTATGGGACACGGAATGGGGATCCCTTCGTGCTCAATTTATGCAACAGAATTAATCAAAGATTTCGGTGTTAAGAAAATCATTCGTGTAGGCAGCTGTGGTGCAGTAAACGAAGACATCAAAGTACGCGATGTAGTTATCGGCATGGGCGCAAGCACGGATTCAAAAGTAAACCGTATTCGCTTTAAAGGGCATGACTTCGCAGCAATTGCGGATTACCAGATGGTAAAAAATGCTGAAGAAGCAGCAAAAGCTCGTGGCATTGATGTGAAAGTCGGTAACCTGTTTTCGGCAGAGCTATTCTACACGCCTGATCCAGACATGTTCGACGTGATGGATAAATACGGAATCGTTGGTGTAGAAATGGAAGCGGCTGGCATCTATGGCGTATGTGCAGAATACGGTGCCAAAGCGCTGACTATCTGTACTGTGTCTGACCACATAAAAACGGGTGAGCAAACCACTTCAGAAGAACGTGCAACGACGTTTAACGAGATGATTGAGATTGCATTAGACTCGGTTTTGCTTGGCGATAAGTAAGCCAAGAATTCATGAATTAAAAAGCCCCGCTAAGTTGGTTTAGCGGGGCTTTTATGTTGTTGGAACTCGCCGATATATTCCGACTAAGATGCGACATTCTTGAGTAGTAAATTTTCACCTTTTTGGCGGCTACGACGCTGACGTCGGAACAAAATCGCAATCAATATGCCACTGGCAAAACTCATCAAAATCATTAAGTACATAAGGCGGTCACTGTTGCGATAGTGGTGATCCGATATTGCGGTCACACGACCTTTTTCAAAGGTAATACGCATAAAGCCAATCATGGCACCATCGTTGTAAATCGGTTCAACCAACTGCTGACGCCCAATGGCTGCAGTGCCTAATGGGGTATCTAGCCCTAACACTTCACGCACGGGTTTTGCATCGTGGCTTGCGGCCAGCTTAACGCCTTCCGCATCGTAGATTGTTGCATCGAGTACAAGGCGATCTTTAGACAGCTGCTGAGTCAGCTTAAGCAGGTTTTCCTGCTCCTGATTCACTAGCATATCACTGGCAGACAGCGCTGCTTGGGTGACCAAAACATTGGTCAGAGTTTCAAGCTGTCGAGCCTGAATCGCTTCGTTACCCTTACTGATAACCACGCTGTTTTGCACCATGGAAAAAACCAGCAAAGCGAGCACGATCATCGCGATAATGCGTAAGAAGGCGCGGAATGAAAATAGGGAACTGCTCATACAAAGGTTCGCCACTCGTTAAGATTTAAATTGATCATAAACTTGCGTTTCCAAATTGCAATAGGTTAAGTTTACGTTCACTACAGGATTAAACTGTCATGGACGCAATGAAAACTCTGCCAATTAAGAAACACATCACACTAGTTAAACGTCTTCCAGAAACACGATTTGCCTCTCGCATCGATTTACAACGCGCGAATTGGATCATTTTTGCTGATTACCTTTCCCCTAACCATTTTGACGACATTGATTTCTATACCGGAACCTACAATGCCGTAGTGGCAACATGGAAAGTCGGCAAATACGAAGTGGCGTTGATGACGGGCGAGCTGACCAGTGAGCATGAAACCATTTTGCAAGCGCTATCCCTAGATTACGCCAATTTGCATGATGTTCCGGATCTCAGCAAGCCTGGGTTGGTCGTAATGGATATGGACTCGACCGCTATTCAAATCGAATGTATTGATGAGATCGCTAAGTTAGCGGGCGTGGGTGAACAAGTATCTGAAGTAACAGAGCGCGCGATGCAAGGTGAGCTGGATTTTGAAGAAAGCTTGAGACAACGTGTCGGTGCGTTGAAAGATGCCGATGAAAGTATTTTGGAAGCGGTGAGAAGCGATTTGCCAATGATGCCAGATTTGCGTGAGTTCGTTGCTAGCTTGCAAGCGTTTGGTTGGAAAACGGCGATAGCGTCTGGCGGCTTTACCTATTTTTCCGATTACTTAAAAGAGACGCTAAACCTAGATCATGCTCAATCCAATACGTTGGAAATTGTCGGTGGTAAGCTGACAGGGCAAGTACTGGGCGATGTAGTATCTGCGCAGACTAAAGCTGAAATTCTCAGTGAACTTGCGGAGCAATACGATATTGAAACTCATAATACGGTTGCAGTTGGTGATGGTGCCAACGACTTGGTCATGATGAATGCCGCGGGTTTAGGTGTGGCGTATCACGCTAAACCTAAGGTGGAGCAACAAGCGCAAACTGCCGTGCGCTTCAGCGGATTAGGCGGAGTACTTTGTATTTTAAGTGCTGGGCTAGTGAAACAACAAAAAGTGGCGTGGTAGCGGGTTACATCTTGGTTTTAATATAAAAACACACGTATTCAAAAACAAAAAAGCGGGCTATTTAAGCCCGTTTTTCTATTTTTCCCATAATATGAAATTATGTCAGTTCCAGCCTTATCAGAACTTCTTCTGTAATATCGGTAAATTCACCGTATCCCACTAAGCTGGTGAATTCCTTCTCTAACGCTCTAGCGTGATGGATAGTCGCTTTGGCCAAGCTGCTCAATTCTTCATTGAGAAGGTTGGTTAATGAATCGAAAATGGGCATACCAGAGATTCGAATCACATAAAACTGCCCAATTGATTTGGCTTTCTTTACAAAGCGCATGCGCTCTTTTATCGATTCAAAGTCACTGATTAAGCGAGTATGGATTTCTTCAATCTGCTTACCATTTTGATTAACGGCGATATACAGCTCATGAAACGCTGGCTCTGCCCCCTCGATAGGGCGCATGGGCGTTGCCAGCAAAGTATTCGTTCGATTCTTAAAAATAGGTTCCAATGAGAGTTTGCCGCCATGCCCTAACGATTGGAAAATTTTAGCAAGACCATCCATTGGGAAATTCACACCAATGGCTCTTGGTTGCAATATCCGATCTTTCTTTTCAATGTAGAAAGGAACGGACACCATTCTTCCAAGCAACAAATGATGCATAGTGCTCAGCAGCTCTGAAGAGGGGATGGGTTCATTGTCTTCTTTAAGCTTACCCTGATTATGGGTAATCAAACGTTTTAAAAAATTTAGGCTGCGAGTACTTTGAGCGTTTTCAATGATCGATAGATGGACATTTTTACAATCAGGACTGAGTTTGATCACCTTGTAGGGTACTTCTGACAATGGTACTCCACTGTCGTAGCGTTGAAGCTCAATATAGTTCACATTGATTTCGTCGCCTGCTTTGGCCTGAAGAGGCGTTGCCAGTTGAATGTTCAACCCTCTGCTGGAAAAGTCGACGGTTTTTCCTTTTAGCGGCTCTGCACTTTCCAATTGAGCTTCGACAGGAGAATCAAATACAAATCTTGGTTCTGTACGGCGAGAGCTGGAATCAAAGTATATGCCTTGTGGCGAGCCCACTATCTGACGAGTATGACGGAATCGATTGAGCTCAGAGCTTGGTATGCTGGGCTTTTCTGTTAACAAATAGTCGTGGCTGGTTTTCGCGTCACTCACTTCTTGTAAAATGCCAGTGTGTGTCAGAGTTTTGATGGTTTCTGACATTTCCGGCGCAACTTCCAATAAGTGTGAGATCTCATCTTTAGATAACTCAAACATATGTAGCCGGAATACACGCCAGCTATCGCGTCTAGCGCCTACATGCCAAAATAGCTGTCTTTGTTCGCGGGAAGCCTCAGGCAGCATCATGCTGTAAAACAACGTTTTATCTTGATGTTCGTGAGTAAACGAATAGATGAAATTACTACTGGTCTTCATTCCCGGCGGGGTAAGAGGAGCCATGCGTTCACGATTAAAGAGAGTGCCTAGAGTCTGTTGGTTACGCTCGTCATGCCAATATGTCCAAAGCCCCTGATTAGCATCTGTGAGCAGTGAATATCGGAGCTCAGTACCAGAGAAAAACAGCGGAAGGTTACTGGTGTGTTTTAAGTAGCTGTGCTCGTAGCCTCGAGAGCGTGCACGAAGAATATGGTCTTGGTTATCGTGTTTGGCTCTTTTAGAGTTGTTTTTTAGCATCAGCTCAATGGCATGAGAAATCGCATCGGTTTCGGTGAGTTTCATCAATCGAAGCCATTTCACGCTGTTATTTTCAAAGCAATTGTCTACACCAAGAATTCGATATTCGAGCGCTTCTTCTAATTCGGGGTTATTGGTTTCTTTCGCAAGCTGGACGAAGCGCGCTTCTATGACTTCTCCGAGTTTGTAGTCGAATGCACTCGGTACTTTGAATTTTGCACCTGAACACGACAAATCAACACTGACGCCGTGGATCTCTTGGCCGGACTTTAATTTGATGTCTACTTGGCTTGCCATGCGTAAGCGATTTTCTTGGCGGCGTAAATCGTAGCCTAACCGTATGGCTTCTGCTTCGTATGGGCTGTCTGGGTCGGTGATGCTGTAGGTCATATTCGGGCGATTTTTATTCATCACCCTAAAATTATTACGAGTGTTGACTAACGCTTCCCACACGCCTTCGGTATAGCCACCAAAGCGCTTCACTTTTTTGTGGTAGGCATTAATCGCTACGTCGTCGAGCCAATGGGTTAGCTCCTCAAGCTTGTATTCGCGACATTCCCCTTGTACTCGTCCTCTCAAATCTATGGTCTTGGTGCATGGCGCCATCACGCGCTTCATTTCCATTTTGACCAAAATTTTGACCGACGGATGCTCCCCTTCTGTCATTTGTGACAATACAAGGTCGAAGTCATCCGAACGGTATACGGGTATGAGGCGCTCAACGAGCGAGAGTATTTCAGCTTGTTCCATTATTTCTGTTAAAGTACCTGTCCTAACTGGGTTATCGACGACATAATCGTTATCTTTAAAATAATTATACTCTTATGATCAGAGATATGACCCCAATGTTAAATTTTTATTGTAAATAATTGAGGGACGGCAAGTTCTATGGCGAAAGCAAAACGTGCATATGTTTGTAATGATTGTGGTGCAGATTTCCCCCGCTGGCAAGGGCAGTGCAACGCTTGTGGGGCTTGGAACACCATATCTGAAATTCGTCTTGCCGCTTCGCCAACTGTAGCCCGTAATGAAAGGCTTTCAGGGTATGCAGGCTCTGGAACAGAATCCAAAGTACAAAAGCTTTCGGAAATTGATCTTCAAGAAGCACCTCGTTTTTCTAGTGGGTTCAAAGAATTAGATAGAGTACTTGGTGGTGGGATTGTGCCGGGAGCGGCTATTCTGATTGGTGGTAACCCTGGAGCTGGTAAATCAACACTTCTTTTACAAACCATGTGTTTGCTTTCAAGCCAAATGCCTTCGCTATATGTGACAGGTGAAGAGTCTTTACAACAGGTCGCAATGCGAGCATCGCGATTGGGCTTGCCAAAAGACAGCCTCAGCATGTTGTCTGAAACCAATGTCGATAAAATTTGCCAAATTGCAGAAAAAGAACAGCCCCGCATTATGGTGATCGACTCCATTCAGGTGATGCATGTTGCCGATGTGCAATCGTCACCTGGTAGTGTGGCGCAGGTTCGTGAGTCCGCAACTGCTCTAACGCGCTACGCCAAACAGAACAATGTGGCCGTTTTTATTGTTGGTCACGTGACGAAAGATGGCACGTTGGCAGGGCCAAAAGTGTTGGAGCACATTATTGACTGTTCGGTCTTGTTAGATGGCGGTACAGACACGCGTTTCCGTACTATGCGCAGCCACAAAAACCGTTTTGGTGCGGTGAATGAACTGGGTGTGTTCGCGATGACAGGGCAAGGGCTAAAAGAAGTCAGTAACCCTTCTGCCATTTTCTTATCCCGTGGTGAAGAGGAAACTTCTGGCAGTTCAGTCATGGTGGTGTGGGAAGGAACGCGTCCACTTTTAGTTGAAATTCAAGCGTTGGTGGATTATTCGCAGCTGGCTAACCCTCGCCGAGTGGCGGTGGGGTTGGAGCAAAACCGCTTGTCTTTGTTACTTGCCGTTTTGCATAAACACGGCGGCTTACAAATGGCTGACCAAGACGTATTCGTGAACGTGGTTGGCGGGGTTAAGGTGACTGAAACCAGTGCCGACCTTGCGTTAGTGATGGCGTTATTATCGAGCTTTCGAGACCGACCATTGCCGAAAGATGTCGTGGTGTTTGGTGAGGTTGGGCTAGCGGGTGAAATCCGCCCTGTACCCAGTGGACAAGAGCGATTAATGGAAGCGTTCAAACACGGCTTCACCAAAGCCATTGTTCCAGCCGCTAATATGCCAAAAGGCGGAATTCAAGGCATGCAAATTCATGGTGTTAAAAAGCTCTCAGAAGCCATTGAAGCGTTTGATGAGTTGTAAGCTTTATACTTTTATCATCAAGATGACTTGGGTTAAAACGTTGAATGAAAGCCACCTCGCGGTGGCTTTTTTTGTTTATTGAAGCTTCAGGTTGCGAATGTCGAAGCCATCGTTATTTTCGTCATATCCAGCCTGAGTGGTGGGTATGATATGCGTACGGTCTTCAAAA
Organism: Vibrio sp. vnigr-6D03; assembly: GCF_002835515.1. Classification (NCBI taxonomy): domain Bacteria; kingdom Pseudomonadati; phylum Pseudomonadota; class Gammaproteobacteria; order Vibrionales; family Vibrionaceae; genus Vibrio; species Vibrio sp. vnigr-6D03. The sequence continues at coordinate 98,148 of NZ_PIZL01000019.1, read as the reverse complement.
CGTAACGCGAGCAGCAGACAATTTTGGTATTTGGCGTCGTTAAAGGTTTTATCTATTTCCCCTTGAGTGACCAAAAGGTTGTCGTCGCGTTCAGTTCCTATGGTTTCCCAACGAGTTTCTCGTGTACCGTTAGCCGCTAAACAGTTCAATTTGGCAAGTACATAACCTTGTTCAGCGTAACGTTCGTAGTCCCAGTTGTTCGACGTAAACTCTTGCAAGGTGATTTGCTTGTTGAAGATAGGGCAAGCAGAAAGTTTACCGTTGTTCGACATGTTGAACGTGGAAATACCACCTTTACCCACCGAGTAGAATTGCTTCCAGCTGAAGATATTTTGAGGGTTGTAGCGCCACGGTTCGCTTAGTGCTCGTTCGCCTGCTTGATCAACAACAAAGTTACCCAACTGAGAGTCGATGTTCAGGTTACAACTTATTTCTGAAGGTACACCCGTGGAGCCGCCATTCAAGCAATTTTGCAGTTCAGCGCTTCCAGCAGGGTAAAGAAGTTCGCAAAGCTCTTTATTTGGATTCTGTTTGGTGACGAATACTTTTACGTCTTTTAACATTAACCCATAAGAGTCAGGTAACCCTTTGTCGCGAAAGACGATTGGCGTGTGAAAACGGTCGGCTTTAAAGTGAACGACTGCTTTGTTGAAACCTTTAATAAGGTTAATGTCGTTCAACTGAATAGGAAATTGTAGGCGATGACCGCTGATCCCAACGCCACCATGTCCATTCACTGTCGCACTTGTCACTTCACCACCGACATTGTTGATAAGGTCGCGGTAGTAATTATTCGCTTGTGACGTTGGTGTGTAAGCGCGTCTTTGATATTTAAATACTAAGCGATACTCCGCCCCCGGAGTTGTCGGTACAAACGTGCGAATGTTAACTGCAGCTTCATTATTATTGAAGTTAAGAGGGTAGTACGTCCCCCCAACATTTAAGCGACGATTTTTAGGGCAATGTGATGTATCTGAATCTAGCTCCGCAAGATAACCCCCACCTTTGTATTGTTGGCCGTAAGTTTTAGATGTCCCCACCTCCAGCTGAGCTTCACAGTGGTTATTGATACGGCGGCGAACTTCTTCTTCACCAATGGTGCTTTCCAAATACTGGTATTGCGATTTTCCGAGCACATGGCGCATGGTGCGTTTGGTCCAACGAGGTTCAAACAGTAGCGTACTGCCTGATGTGTAAGCTTGCGGGTTACTAGGCGTTAGCTGCTCACCAGAAGGGGTAAAATCAACCAAACCCCAAGTGCCGTGTTCTAGCTGATTTTGATAGGTATTAAATAGTTGGGTGTATTTGTCTAATGTATCTGCTGCAATAGGGAAAGCTAAGACTGCAGAAGCCAGGCTTAAACTTACCAAAGTTTTTTTTATCATGACTCTAATCCTTGTGTTTTTAACAGAAACACTCAGCAATGCAGCCTACCTGAATGCATACCACTGCGATGTTAGGTACTGTCATTTTGCGTCCCGATTTTTCAATCAGTTTGCCCTAAGAGTGGTGATAGATTAGATCAGCCAAAAACGGAAAAAAGGCTAATATAAATAAATTCTTAACTTCGATTTACAGTCTTTATTTTAAGAATAAGAGAGAGTGAAGTTCGACACCAATCATGTGTTCGTGACATAAAAAGACCCCCAATAATTGGTGTCCAACTATTGGGGGGCACTTCATAAGCGGTGGCATTTTGGGAAGGTATTAATTAAAAAAGTGTTTAGTTTTCGATACGCATAGCACGTACATCAAAACCATCACTGTTCGCATCGTAACCAGACTGTGATTCTGGAATTAGGTGCGTACGGTCAACAAAACGTACCGCAGTAAGCAGACAGTTGTCGTACTTAGCGTCGTTGAACAGTTTGTCGATTTTCTTGTTCGTGATTAGGTAGTTGTTCTCTAGTTCAGTTTCAACTACTTCCCAACGGCTCGCACGGATACCATTGTCAACACAAGAAAGTTTAACTTTCACTAAGCCTTGCTCTGCCCAACGCTCGTAGTCCCAGTTGTTCGCAGTGTACTCGTCCAGTCTTAGACGCTTACCTTTGATAGGACAACCAGAGTATTTGCCGTTAGAAGCCATGTTGAACGTAGTGATGCCTTCTCTACCTACACCGTAGAAGTTCTTAGTATGTAGGATATTAAGAGGGTCGTAACGCCATGGTTCACTTGTCGCACGGTAACCAGCTTGGTCTACCACTACGTTACCCAGTGTTGAATCCACTTCAAGGTTACAGCTGATAACTTCAGGTGCCGGCTCGCCACCATTCAAACAGTTAAGTAGCTCTTGGCTTCCTGCAGGGAATAGCACTTCACACGTTTCTTTATTTGGATTCACTTTCGTTACATGAGTGCGTACTTTGTTCACCAAGATACCGTATGAATCAGGAAGACCTTTATCTGCAATAGCAATAGCCGTGTGGAAGCGGTCTGCCGTAAATTTAATACGTGCAACGTAGAAACCGTGACCATCGCGGCTAGCGTGAGGAGCGGCTGGTAAGCTTACACGCTGACCATCAAAGCTGGCGTTTGAACCACCATCCAGTTTCGCCGATTCGATATCACCACGAACCCATACTGCTACGTCACGGTATGCATTGTTGGAACTGTTGTGATAGTTACGTTTAGTGTAACGAATTTCAACTTCGTACTCAGAGCCCGGTGTTGTTGGGATAAATGTACGTAAGTTTACTGTAGAAGCGTTGTTTTTAGGGTAAGACAAGTCGTAACGCTTACCGCTGACATAGATAGCAGGCTTGTGCTTCTGGCAGTGGTAAGTATCTGAATCTAATTCTGTTAGATACTGTTTCTTTTGCTCCCACCAAGGAAGTGGGCTGCCGAAGTTATACGTTTTATGTTTACCGACTTCTGCGCGAGCTTCACATACTTGATCAACAAGACGGCGGATTTCATCTATACCGATGCTGTTGCGAAGTTCGTCAAACTGGTTAGATCCCAGCATTTTTCTAAGAGTGTTCCAGGTCCAACGTGTTTCAAACAAGATGTTTTGACCGCTGGTGGTGTAAGCTGCTTTGTTGCTTGGTGAGAGAGTTTGGTTAGGTGAAAGGTCAACAGTTGCCCAATAACCCCAAACTTGATTCTTGTAGCTATTAAAGTCCTGTACGTACTCTTCAGCTTTTGGTTTGTTATTATCAATGACACTTGCGGGTACAAATGCTTGTGCTTGCGTTGCTGCAAGTGCTACTAGGCCTGCAACTAAAAATTTCAATTTCATTACTCTAAATTCCTTTGTGTTTTCGTCTCGGTAAAAACACTCAGCAATGCAGCCTACCTAAAAGCAAATACCCTAAAAGGTTGTTTAGGTACTGTCATTTTGCGCCCTCATCTCTCAATGAGTTAGCCCTAAGAGTCGCGGTAGAATACATGATCTCCATTCAAAAAAAATGCAGGAAAACAGGTATTCTCATATATGCTACTAATGTCTTACATCAGATATGACTAATTTAGATGATGGGAATTAGCACCGAAGAGAAAAGGAACTGCACAACTCCGGGGTTGGAGGAGATTGAGTCATGCAGTTCAACCTAAGGTACTAGACCCTAAGACTTCTAATTTTCGATACGAAGGTTACGAACGTCATAACCATCGCTTGCTGCGGAGTAACCAGGTTGGTCTTCCGGGATAAGGTGCGTTCTGTCTACGAAGCGAATCGCGCGAAGTAAACAAGACTGGTAATCATCATCGTTGAACACTTTATCAACTTTCTTGTTAGTGATAAGTAGGTTATCTGGGCGTTCAGTTTCTAATGTTTCCCAGCGTGCTACACGCAAGTTGTTCTCGTCTAAGCATGCTAGTCGTACTTGAATCCAGCCTTGCTCAGCAAAACGAGTGTAATCCCAGTTGTTGCCAGTGAACTCTTCTAATCTTAGTGTTTTGCCATAGATTGGACAGCCTGAATATTGGCCATTGTTCGCTAGTCTCAAGGTTGAGATGCCACCTTTACCTACGCTGTAGTAGTTTTTCACGTGGAAAAGGTTGCTCGGATCGTAACGCCAAGGTTCCGCTTCAGCTCGGTATCCTGCTTTATTTACTTTGAAGTTGCCTAACGTCTCGTCAACTTCTAGATTGCAGCTCAACATGTCTGGTGTTTGTTCGCCACCAGAGGTGAGACATTTTTTCAGACCGCCGCTGTTAGGTGGGAAGAACAGCTCACAGGTTTCTTTAAAAGGATTAACCTCGGTAACTTCGGTTTGGATTTCATTGATCAATAGACCATACGAGTCTGGGTGACCACTGTCTGCCAATGCAATCGGTGTGTAGAATCGATTTGCTGTGAAGCTAATAGTCGCCACGTTGAATCCATCTTCTTGGTTGGCGTCAGAGATCGAAGGATTGGCTGGCAGGCGTACACGTTGTCCAGTAAAGGTGATATCACCAACACCTTGTAGCGACGCTTCTTCAAGTGAGCCACGAACCCAAACATTCATGTTGCGGTAAGCTTGTGCTTCTGTGATTCCAAAGCGTCTAAAGTTATAGTTACGCTTGTGATATTTAATGGTAAGCGAGTATTTTGAGCCCGGTGTTGTCGGTATAAAAGTACGCATATTCACAGTAGAAGACTTCTGTGGATAGGAAAGAGGGTAAACAACACCGTCGACAGTAATTTTTGGATTGTTGCGGTTACAGTGATAGATATCTGAATCCATCTCTGCGACATAACCACCTACAGAAGGCGCACCGTAATTGTATGTGCGCTGTGTACCTACTTCGATGCGAGCTTCACATTGTGTATCAATAAGCTGGCGAAGCTTCTGAACACCAATTTCCTTTCTTAAGGTATTGAAAGCTTGTTTCCCTAACATGCGACGCATGGTGTTCCATGTCCAACGCACTTCAAATTGAAGTTCATCGCTGTCATTAACGTATGATGCTTTATCAGAAGGGGTTAGGTTGGGTGTGCCAGGTGTGAAATCTACGGTTCCCCAAGAACCTCGATCGGTTTGGTTAGCGAAACCGTTAAAGTTCTGAGTGTAGGTTTCTCCAGATACAGCAAATGTAGATACTGTCGCAAGAGCCAAAGTAGAGGCAGTTAAGAGCAATCGCTTAGTCATAACGTCCATTCCTTGTATTTATAGTTAGTGCGGTGCTTATCGAAATACCGCTTTTATAGACAATCCACTTAAAACTTTCTCCCCAAGTTCAAAGTGGTAAATTGGCACCTGCTGTTTGGCTGGATTACCAATAAGTGTTGGGCAAAAAATAAGCTAAATAGGCAACTTCGCCTACATGATAAAAGTGTTAATTAATGAGGTGAAGGTCAGTCTGAGAAGTGGATTTTCTAGTACTTTACTAAGTGGCATGAACTATGTAACAAAACCGTCATATATATCTATCTAATTTGCTTGATAAATATTAGCGGGAAAATAGGCGGTATCAATATTGATACCCTTTCAAGCATTACATACTTTGTTTGAACTAAAATTATAAAAAAGTACTTTTTTGTCTTTTTATTGTGATCTTCTGTCAGGAATTAGCTTGATTTTTATATTGACATCCGAAATTTTCATTCAAAAAAAGAAGAATTATTCGCTGAAAATGTCTTCTTGAAGTAACTTGATCTTAATGCGCGACTTAAAAACGGAGCCTTCATTGAATTCATCTTCATATTGGAACGAAACCCCTGTCTATTTTGCTTGGAAACAAGCATTGCATAACTGGATAGACCCGCAATCTCCACAATATCTTTCACCAGAGAAGCGGGTGGCGGTGTTTGATTTGGATGGCACCATGTGGTGTGAGAAACCGTATTTTGCTGAAATCTTCTTTGTTATTGATAAGTTAAAAGCGGCATTGCAAGAAGATTTGGATGAAACCGTTCGTTCTCAGGTTTCTGATGCGGTAGCACAGGCTGAAAAACAGTTTGCGGGTTCTGGGATGGCTTTAATCGATGCCTTTAACCTTGCATACCCTGATTACTCGAACGCACAATTGGAAATGATGAGTGGTGAATGGCTGGATAGAGCGAAACATCGCGATTTCTCTTGTTCTTATCTGGATCTCGCTTATCTACCTATGAAAGAGTGGATAGATGAACTTCATTCCCAGCAATTCACTTGTTATGTTTGTACTGGCAGTTCTGAACCATTTGTTCGTCCATGGATTGAAGCGGTGTTCGGTATTCATGCTGATAAGGTATTTGGATCTGAACTGTATGGTAACAGTGGGGGTCAACCGATCACACTCAATATAAATGAAGAGAAAGTGTGTTCTGTTGAGTCGCGTTGTGAAATCGCTCCGGTATTGGTGGTTGGGAACTCGGACGGCGACTTTGAATTATTAGAGTGGATGTTAAAGAAGAATCCATCTGCTCAATGTTATGTGGTTGACCACGATGATCCCGAAAGAGAATATCAATACCCACTAAGCCACTCCATAGAACAATGGCTTGCGCAAGATAACACCCAGTTAACGCGCATTTCTATGAAGAATGATTGGTATCGTGTCTTTACAGACAACCATAAACAAGTCTAACCTTTGAATCTGAAAATGTGTCCCCACTTATACTTGTACAAACTCGAAATGCAGAGTTCAAAGATCGAATTTCTTAACTAAGAAAGAAGAGTAACGCTCGTTGAGGGGAAGTAAGGTCGCTGAATGGCATACCTTTTCAAGGTAATGGAGTATATAAAGGGGCATGGTGAGTTAACGCGTATTCATCAAATTGAAAAACTTTTAAGGCTACTTTTTACTTCCAAGAGCTACTTTTTATTTCAAAATAATGTTAAAAAGTTTTTTTTCTACAAATGCACGCAAGGGTATCAGTCTTGACAGATTGTGATATACTCTGCGCGCATTTTATATCCTATTAATAGAGTAAGACAATGGCAGATTTATCGAAATACAGAAACATTGGTATTTTCGCGCACGTTGATGCGGGTAAAACCACTACGACTGAGCGTATCCTAAAGCTTACTGGTAAGATCCATAAAACTGGTGAAGTACATGATGGCGAATCTACTACTGACTTCATGGAACAGGAAGCTGAGCGCGGTATTACTATCCAGTCAGCAGCGGTAAGTTGTTTCTGGAATGATCACCGTTTTAACGTTATCGATACTCCGGGACACGTTGACTTTACTGTAGAAGTTTACCGTTCTCTTAAAGTACTTGACGGTGGTATCGGTGTCTTCTGTGGTTCTGGTGGTGTTGAACCACAATCAGAAACTAACTGGCGTTACGCGAACGAATCAGAAGTTGCACGTATCATCTTCGTTAACAAACTAGACCGTATGGGTGCTGACTTCTACCGTGTTGTTAAGCAAACTAAAGATGTACTAGGTGCTAACCCACTAGTTATGGTTCTACCTATCGGTATCGAAGATGACTTCGTTGGTGTTGTAGATCTTCTAACTCGTAAAGCGCACATCTGGGATGATTCTGGCCTTCCAGAAAACTTCGAAATCACTGATGTTCCTGCGGACATGGTTGATAAAGTAGAAGAATACCGTGAGATGCTAGTTGAAACTGCTGTAGAGCAAGACGACGACCTAATGGAAGCGTACATGGAAGGCGAAGAGCCATCTATCGAGCAACTAAAAGCATGTATCCGTAAGGGTACTCGCACGATGGACTTCTTCCCTGCTTACTGTGGTTCTGCATTTAAGAATAAAGGTATGCAACTTGTTCTTGATGCTGTTGTTGACTACCTACCTTCTCCAACAGAAGTTGATCCACAACCTCTAATGAACGAAGAAGGCGAAGAGACAGGCAAGCACGCACTCGTTTCTGCTGATGAAACATTCAAAGCGCTAGCATTCAAAATCATGGATGACCGTTTTGGTGCTCTAACGTTTGTACGTATTTACTCTGGTAAATTGAACAAGGGTGACACCATCCTTAACTCGTACACAGGTAAAACTGAGCGTGTTGGCCGAATGGTTGAGATGCAAGCAGATGACCGTAATGAACTGACTTCAGCTCAAGCTGGTGACATCATCGCTATCGTTGGTATGAAGAACGTACAAACTGGTCACACTCTATGTGATCCTAAAGATCAAGTAACACTTGAGCCAATGGTATTCCCTACTCCAGTAATCTCTATTGCTGTAACGCCAAAAGACAAAGGTGGTTCTGAGAAGATGGGTATCGCTATCGGTAAGATGGTTGCAGAAGATCCATCATTCCAAGTTGAGACTGATGAAGATTCAGGTGAAACAATCCTTAAAGGTATGGGTGAACTTCACCTAGACATTAAGGTTGATATCCTTAAGCGTACCTACGGCGTAGACCTAATCGTTGGTCAACCTCAGGTAGCTTACCGTGAGACTATCACTCAAGAAATCGAAGATAGCTACACGCACAAGAAGCAATCAGGTGGTTCTGGTCAGTTCGGTAAAATCGATTACCGCATCAAACCAGGTGAGCCAAACTCAGGCTTCAAGTTCTCTTCAATAGTTGTTGGTGGTAACGTACCGAAAGAATTCTGGCCTGCAATCGAGAAAGGTTTTGCTGGCATGATGGACAACGGTGTTCTAGCTGGTTTCCCAACTCTAGACGTAGAAGTTGAACTATTTGATGGTGGTTTCCACGCAGTCGATTCATCTGCAGTAGCATTTGAAATCGCAGCGAAAGGTGCATTCCGTCAATCTATGCCTAAAGCGGGTGCACAGCTTCTAGAGCCAATCATGGCTGTAGACGTGTTTACTCCAGATGATCACGTTGGTGACGTAATCGGTGACCTTAACCGTCGTCGCGGTATGATCAAAGATCAACAAGCTGGTGTTACTGGCGTACGTATCAAAGCTGACGTTCCTCTTTCTGAAATGTTCGGCTACATCGGTACTCTACGTACAATGACTTCTGGGCGTGGTCAGTTCTCTATGGAGTTCGCACACTACTCAGCATGTCCACAAAACGTTGCTGAAGAAGTAATCGCTAAAGTTAAAGAAGAGAAAGAGAAGAAGTAATACTTTTCCTCTAATGTAACTTGAAAGCCCCGTCAGCCTTGCTGGCGGGGCTTTTGTTTTATTAGAGGCTCTTTAAGTTTTGGATGCCATTAGCCTATGTGCTTTATGGGTTATGTTGTCCGTTTTCGAACGTAATGGCTTTGCGTAATAGCAGCGTTGAACGTTTGGCTCTCTACCAATTCAAAGTTGATTGGTGCGCTCAGGTTTCCAAATAGAGGAGAACCACCACCTAGCAGCACAGGAATAGATGTTAAAATCAATTCGTCTATCAGATCTTCCGCTAAGAAATTTTGTATGGTTATCCCACCATCAATATACAAATCGTTAAACCCCTTCCTGTTTAAATCGTTAACCACCGTTTTCAAATCACCGTTGATTAGAAAAATCTTATCTTCATATCCTTTGGGCACTGATGTCATGGTGTGACTTAAAACAAAAACGGGTTTACTGTATGGCCAATCAACGCCAAAACTCAAAATGGTATCTAGCGTATTTCTTCCCATGATTAGACCGTCAACACGCTCCATCAGAGCTGAAAAGCCCATGTCATTGCCCTCTGGAGTTGAAGCAGAGTAAAGCCAATCGAGATTGCCTTCTTTGTCTGCAATATATCCATCGAGGCTGGTCGCAATAAAAACGATGTTTGCCATGAGTGGTCTCCTTTTTAGTGGGGAAGTAAGTGACTTGGCAAATAAGCCAGTTTCAATTATTCTGCAGTGTAGAATTTAGATTGAAGTTTAAGAGAAAATAGAAATGACTGTCAAGAAGAAGCGAGGGCGTCCAACGGGCAACAAACCTCAATTGAGTTCGGAAGCCATCCTTTCCACAGCAAAAGCGTTGTTAAAGGAGCAAGGAAAATTGCCGAGTATCAGAGGTTTAGCTACTGCCATCGAGGTAGATGCGATGGCGATTTACCATTACTTTGAAAACAAGAATGCGTTGCTTGAAGCGATCACCACATCGCTTATTGAAGAGATCTACATGCCCACATCAACACTTGAATGGGAGACTGAATTAAAGGCTTTGTGTGCGAGCTATGTTTCTTTATTGGATACCTATCCTGGTCTATTGGAAACCTTACTTACAATGAGCTCCACCAGTCCAGCTGAGGTGTTTTTTGAGCGTTTTAAGTTGGTGACGAAGCCACTTAAACTCAATGATGAACAAGAAAAGCAGGCATTAGATCTATTGGGAGATTACTTGCATGGTTTTGCTTTAGCGATGAACTGCAATCAGGATAAAGACGCGCTAAATATACAGATGCTTGATGGCGCATTAGCACTTTACTGTGTCGCCCTAAAGAATATTCGTCAGAGCGACTAGAGGGAGGAGAACTTAACTCACGTTCTGTGTTTTTTTCCATTCCACTTGAGTGAATAGTCCGTTTCGATGATTGTTAATCCTTCACGACCAAGGCTACAAAATTCTTGCACTTGCTGCTGTATCCAAGTGGCAAATGTTTGGATTTTTTCACGGCGAAAGTAACCGGAGGGAGCACATAGAAAGTAATTAAACTTAGGCTTTAAGCCAACATCGCCAATTCGTACTAACTTTCCTTCTTGCAGATAACGATAAGCGAGGCTGTGTTTAACCAGTGCCACGCCTTGTACCGATAATGCGCCTTCTAAAACGAAATGCGAACCGTCGTACTGAAGGGTGGACTTTCCGGCTTCTATACCAAGTGTTTGCTGCCATAATTGCCAATCCATATCTGGCCACATATCTTCAATTAGATCGGCTTTACTTAGATCTTCAATAGTGTGGATCTGATGCTCTTTTTGGTAAAGCGGGTGGCAAACTGGGTATACCACTTCATCCATGAGCCAAATGCTTTCGACGTTTTTGTAATTCCCCGTTCCATAGCGAATGCATAAATCGACGCTGGAATCTTGGAAGGTAACCAATTCATTTTTGGGCTCGATAAGTAAAGCAACTTCTGGATGTCTTTCTCTGAAATGGCGAATTCTAGGTACAAGCCAATGTTGAGCAAAAGAAGGAAGCGTGGAAATGGATAAGCGATTTGGATCGGGATCTTGGTTTATTTGTCGAATCCCATCCTGTAAGTGTGCAAAGCCTTTTTGAGCTTGTCTGAATAACATTTCGCCTTCATGAGTTAAGTGAACTTTCCTATGCTGTCGGACAAATAACTCGGTTCCAAGCCATTCTTCAAGCAGCCTAATTTGTTGGCTAACTGCAGCTGCCGTTACAAATAAACGGCTAGCCGCTGCTTTAAAACTTCCCGATTCCCCAGCAATATAAAAATAGTAAAGCCCTTGAAGCGGCGGCATTTTATCTTTCACTTAAGTTTTCCTTAACTCAATGTCAATTTCTATCGTTTGTCTACGCACTTAATTTGATTAATTATTAACCCCGAAGCTTAAACTAATCAAGGAGGAAATGATGACTGTATCAGCGATTTATTCGGCACGAGTAGTGGCAAGAAAGCCGGCAGATTTAATTAAGAAAATTTTCTCTGAGATTAAGCGATGGCATCAAAATTACCACACGCGCAAGCAGATGGCGGAAATTCCTGAGCATCTGCTTGATGATCTCGGCTTAACTAAAGAACAAGTTTACAAAGAATCTCGTCGGCCGTTTTGGGATTAACTCCAAGTTAGCGACCTTCCTGTATCCCGTTTTGTTGTCGGCGTAGGAGCTAACAAAACGCTTAATGTGTCGCGCACTCAGCATGATTATCATGCTGAGTTTTTTCTTTTTTGGCGGCAATCTTTTTGCTGCAAAAATCACATCGAAAGATCAACAGAGCCTAGGGCTACGTTCTCTGAAATAGTGGATACTTCGAAATGCATCCAATCTGAGAAGGCTTTGATTCGATCACGGCGTGGAGAACTAGGGTCGGAATACAAATGAAATTTAAGCCCCGGTGTCATACCGATATCAAAAGGTTTTACAAGCAAGCCACGTTCAATGTAATCAGATGCTAAACATTCCGTTGCTAAACAAGCTCCGTGACCGGCAATGACGGCATTCATGGCTAAATCAAAAGTGCCTACTTCCATCCATTGAATGAGTGATTTTTCCATTTTTACATCGACAAGTTTAAACCAATCTTCCCATGGGAAACATTTCGATTCGTAATGTATTAGCCAACAATTGAGTAGTTGTTTCGGGTCAGTAAAATTAATGGAATTCGCGAGAGCAGGAGAGCAATAGGGAAAAATCGGTTCTTCCAGCAACATGTCTTTAATCAAGCCTTCAGAATTTTCCATGTCGTCGCCTTGCCAAACTGCCACATCGATGTTTCCGTGGCGAAGATCCAAATCGTCACAAGTCGTGATTACTCTGATTGGAATGTTTGGGTGCAACATGGAAAATTTCCACAGCCGAGGAAGCAGCCAACGAGAAGCAAATGAAGGTGGGGCACTCACCGATAATACACCGTCGATGGGCTCGTTGGTTATTTGATTCAAACCTTTCAATATATGCTCAAAGCCACGAGAAACTTGCCCGAAAAGTGTTCTTCCTTTTTCCGTTAACGCCATTTCTCGGCCTTGGCGTATAAATAATTTACACCCCAATGCCTCTTCTAGTTGGCGTATTTTCTGACTTACTGCCGCTTGGCTAACAAATAGCTCTTCAGCCGCTTTACTGTAGCTGCTTAAACGCGCTGCTGTTTCAAAATATCGGAGCCCTGATAAGTGGCGTAGTCTTGAGTCCATAACTTCTACTTATATTATTTGTAAGTAATCGTCGTTCGATTATTGCCTGCTTGAATCTCATAATAACGACAAATGATAAGAATTAACAAGCGGAACATGAGGAGAAACATTATGAGAATTGCACTTAATTGGGGTTTTGATTTTGAGATTTCATTTCCTAACTATCAGTTTTCTTGGGGTTTTGGTGCTAAAAGAAAAAATGGGCGCTCAGTGAAAGAAAAGGAACACTATTCGGAGATTTCCGACATGTCTAAGCACCTTCAAAAAGATGTCGGTGTTGAAGTCACTTCGGCAAATAATCGGGATTATGTACGTTTTCTATAAGTCGAGGTTATTTTTGAATGTGTAGAAAAGAAGGGGTAAAGATCACAACTGATATTAGTTAGCGCCTAAATAACGAGCAGTATCGAGTGACAAGAAAGAAAAAGGGAACCATTTGGCTCCCCGAGTTAATCAATGCGATGGGTTAATCAATACAATGGGTCGGCGTTACTCTTCCCAAACGATAAGCTTGCCTTTTGGCCAGTTTGCACCGACATCGTGATATTTCTTTTCCAGTATATGGCGTTTAATTTTAAGCGTAGGAGTGAGAATGCCATTCTCAATGCTCCAAGGTTCTTTTACCATGAGCACGCCTTTAATCTGTTCATGAGATTCTAGCGTCTGATTCATGCGCTCGATGACTTTGGCGGCACGTTTTTCATAGCGAGCTGGATCGAAATTAGGATAGGCATGAGGTATCGCAAGTAAGATTGGAGCCGGCAACCCTGAACCTATCAAGCACATCATTTCTACTTTGCTGTACTCAAACAATTTTTTCTCAATAGGTACAGGAGCGACAAACTTCCCTTTGGCCGTTTTAAAGGTGTCTTTCTTTCTACCTTGAATGGTTAAATAACCATCGCTATCAATAGAGCCAATATCGCCAGTGTGCAGCCAGCCGTCTTCATTAAACGATTCTTTGGTGGCTTCATCATTGTTGTAGTACCCCGCAAACAAACCTTGGCTGCGCACTAGAATCTCTTCATCTTCAGCAAGTTTCAGTTCTACGCCAGGGCCTGCATTGCCCACTGTACCAATTTTATCGGCTTTAAATGGGTAGTTTAGCGTGCTGTATGCAAAGGATTCGGTCATGCCCCAAGCTTCGGTAATGTTCAAACCAACGGAACGATACCATTCCAGAAGTGCAGGGGAGACAGGTGCCGAACCACAACCCAATATTCGAGCTTCATTCAGTCCTAGCCCATCTGCCAATTTCTTTTTGATGAGTGAGTTAATGAATGGGATTTTCAGCAATATATTCAGTTTTCTCTGAGGTAATTTTTCCTGAATCCGCTGTTGGAAGACCGTCCATAAACGTGGAACGGAAATAAACAGTGTCGGTCTTTGCATCTTCACATCTTCAATAAAGGTATCCAAAGATTCTGGGAATGCGGTCATAACACCTTCGCGAATCGATGTACCAAATATATAGACACGTTCCGTTATATGAGCGAGAGGAAGATAGGACATCAATCGATCGTTACCATTGCTGTCTACACCTAAGTGTTCAATCAATTTCTGGCTCGACCAATTGAATGCGCCGTAGGTTAACATTGCGCCTTTCGGTAAGCCCGACGTACCTGATGTGTATACGATAGACATCAGTTTGTCGTCGTACTGCTCAGGTCTTAGTTCGCTGGGGGCTTGGTTGCTAATCAGTGTCGTGAACTCATATTGGCATTTTGGCGCAGAATCGTAAGGAAGCGATAGGGTGATCAAGTCACATAACTTATTGATGACTTCGGTTGTTGCGGCAGAGTCATCCAACTTGCCTGCAATAAGCGCTTTACTGCCACTGTGCGTTATACAGTGTTCTATCGTGTCACTACCTGCTGTTGGGAAAATAGGAACACTTATGTAGTCTCCCAACATCAAAGCAAGATCGGTGATAAACCATTCCGCACAGTTTTTAGAGATCAGCGCTATTTTGTCCCCGGGCTCTAAACCCAAAGATTGCAATGCGGAAACCAGTTTAAGTGCTTTGTCGGCAACATCAGCGTAGGTGAATTCTACAAATTGTCGGTTAATGATCTGTTTGAGGTAAACCTCATTCGGGCGTTCTTGTGCCCATTTCAAGATCAGTTCATTCGGAGGTGTGAGAGAGCATTTCGCGTTATGTGTCGTTTGAGGCTGAACCATCAGGTGACTCCATGTCTTTTTTTATAATGAATTGTAATTGTTATCATGATGTTAAACTAGTCGTTAAGTATAGCCTCGGTCAACCGTAGTATTCAAATTTTGCGATGTCTTGAGATCGTTTACTCACTTGATGATGTTAGAACAACTTGAACGCCGAAAGTAGACGGATAAATGAGGCCATAATTTTCCATTCTATAGCCAAATTTTCTTTTCGAATCATTACATTATTTCTCGCCGTTTTTTTGTTCTTATATCGTGCTTATCTTTGTTTGAAGATCTAACTATATCCAACTAGCCTTATAGATGAGAGACAGTTCTCTGGCAGATAATTGGAGTGAAGTATGGGTTCAGCAATTATACATCTCATCAGGATCTGTACTGGCAAGGTGATAAAAAACCAATCCGGCGTTACTGCAATCGAATATGCGATTATTGGCGTGGCATTATCGGCAATCGTGATCGCGATATTTGACAATGATTTACAAGTATTCCTTTCAGAAGCGATCATTTCTATTTCTGAAGGTGGATCTTCATCTTACTCGGAATAAATGTTTGGTGACTGATTCATTCGTTTACTAGAACAGTAATGGTTTACTTGTGGTTTTACATCGCTTCAATATTGTTTTGTTCACTAGCGAGAGTAAGTTTTTTATGTCGTTAATTGGACAACATCTATTGATAAAGAAAGACGAAATTCAGTAAGTTTAATGCGCACAAAAAATAGCTTATTTCTATATGTTCCTCTCTTTTTTTTGGTTTCAGCCATCAGCTTTGCTTCGCATCTAGATCGCCAGTCAAACGGTCTGGTTATTCATTGTGATGCTCCAGTGATTGAATATCACCAAACCATTGGCTTGGGGAACGGAACAACAGGCAAGTATGTAAATCAAAATTTGGACTCGTCTTTTATTCATGCACAACCCCATTTTGATGCTAAAGCAAAGCCAATTAATCAGTGGCTTATTACTGATATTCAAAATTTAGGTGTAGATAAAAAATGTGCAGAATATTTGGTGTCGCGTGGTGAGGTTTCGGTAGCGAGAGAACCCGACTTATTGGCGTATGTCACGTTTACTTTTAAGCAAGACGAGTTGACTCAAGAATCGATGTGGGTATTGGATTATATCGCTAAATCGGTCACGCAAAGCTATTCGTCTTTACAACTTGAAAAACGAGCAGACCAAAGCGGTAATCACCTATCGTTGTCGATAAGGTTATCCGATGAGATCGAAGCATACCTTGCTCTATATGATATCAATCCTAATACCTTAAACTTGTCGGAAAGACATTAAGGCAAAGGCTCAATGATGAATCACACCTTCACGCGGATCATGCTCGGGATGTTGTTCAAGAACTTGGGTTATGTAGCCTTGATGATCTCGAAGTACGTTAACGCAATTGCCATCCAGTTTTCCATCTGCAACCATTTTCTCTAACTCAAGAAGCGCCGACGTCACACACCAAGCTTGGGCATATGGGCGGTGGCTGGTTAACGCATCAAATATATTCGCGACTGCAACAATCCTTGCTGAAACAGGAATGTCACTATGGCTAGCCCCGTTAGGGTAACCACTGCCGTCCAGAAACTCATGGTGATAAGCCATAATATCTCTAAGTACTTGAATACAAGGTTGTTTAGGGGAGCCTAAATTATGAAGGATCTTGTTGATGATGATTAAGCCTTTATCAACGTGGCTTTCCATGACTTTTCTTTCTTGTGCGTTGAGTGTAATTGGCTTGAGCAATAAGGTATCGGGTAAAGCAATTTTGCCAATGTCGTGGAGGCGAGAAAACAAGTGAATATGCTCAATGGTTTCATCATCTAGCTCGTATAACTCAGATACCTCTAATGCAATCAATTTGGCGTAAAGACTGACTCGCAAAATGTGTTCGTCAGAATCGCTTTGCGCACCAGGGTATATGTCTCGCGTCAATTCAGCGGAAGTTAAAATGGAATGCACCAAGGAATATTCCGAGTTTATGGTGAAGTTGATTTGTTCACAAAAAGGCATTAACTCATTTTGCACTTGTGGGCTAAAAACATGGCTTTGATGAGAATTGAAGTTAATAAATCCAATGAATTGATTGTGGTGGTATGTCGGAACGGTAAATGAAGAAAGATAGCCTTGCTCAATTAACCATCGTGAATGGTGTCGATTGGAATTGACTGTAGTCGCTATGTCATTGATGACGCGATATAGATTTTTATTGGCACATTCTTGAAGGGATCGACATTCCGAAAAAGGGTATTCATGGTGGCTTAATGTATTTCCATCCGTATCGCTTTCAGCGTAGGTACGAAGAAGATCCAAATGCGCGTCGTATAAGGTAAATGAGATCCGATCCACTTGAGGCACTTTATCTTTTATTTGGTGGTGAACGTGCTCAAGATGTTGGTTTAAAGATGCCATTTGACTTGGAAAAGAATGAAACGACTGACGCTGCCGAATAAACATAACCACGATCCTCTATGTCTAAAGCCTTGAGTGCGAATTTTTTATAAATAAATGTGCACTTAAGATAAGTGAATATCTAACGATCAAGTCTAGTCAAGGAAACGATCTTTTGCATGAAAAACGATCAATAAATTAGCTATTAAAGAAAGTGAAAAAACCGAGCAGATCATGCTCGGTTTTATCTTAAATTTGGACAAGCCTTAAGCCATTAATTGACCAAGAAATATACCAGCGGCAATGAAAAATGCCACAAGAGCAACGATGGGAAGTTTACGTTGTTTCAACAAATAAAAACCGGCCAAAACTACAGCCATATCTGCCCCCGTTAATACACCACTGGTAAAAACAGGTTGGTAGAGAGCCGCTAATAAAAGACCGACTACCGATGCGTTTACACCTGCGACAGCACCCGCTAATTTGGTTTTGTTTGCCAACTCTTGCCAGTTATTTAATACCGCCAATAACAGTAAGAAACCCGGAAGAAATACCGCTATGGTTGCCAGTAATGCGCCAGCAACAGGAGACGTGGGTAAAAGCTCGTAGCCGATGTAAGTAGCAAAAGTAAACATAGGTCCAGGCACGGCTTGAGCTGCGGCATAACCAGTAAGAAATGCATCTTGGCTGATTTGTTCACCGATAATATTTTGCAACAAGGGCAGTACCACATGACCGCCGCCAAATACTAAGCTACCTGCTTGGAAAAAGTCACTGAACAGTTGGATCTCTTTCATTAAATTACCCGCGATAGGTAAACCTATTAAGAGAACAACAAACGCAATGAGAGGCATCCAGTTGATTTGTATTGGATGGGAAGTGTCGTTTGCTTTCGGTTGCCCTTTCAAAAAGGCTTGCCCTATAAGAGCGGCAACCACTAAAACCATCATCTGCGTATACAGGTTAGGAAATAACAGAAGTGCCATAGCCGTTGCAACACACAAGGCAATAGTTATTTTATGTTGGCAGAAATTCCGATACATGCCGATCGTCGCATCGGCAACCACAACAACAGCGAGCAACTTCAGTCCGTGAATGACATTTTGGAAGAGGCTGGAATCCGTGAGTTGGCTACTGAGAATAGCCAGCCCCAACATCAGAAGAATGGAAGGCAAAGTAAAGCCTAAAAAAGCCGCCGTTGCCCCCGTAATTCCTCCTTTGCGATAACCGATCGCAAAGCCCACTTGGCTAGAACCTGGTCCAGGTAAGAATTGGCTGAGTGCAACAATCTGTGCGTATTCTTCTTCACTTAGCCATTTGAGCTTTTCAACAAAGGTATTTCGAAAGTACCCAATATGCGCTGCTGGGCCTCCAAAGCTTACCCAACCAAGCAGGAAAAAGGTTTTAAAAATCGAGAACATCTACCAAGTCCAATTTAAATACAGTGGTTATTGGTAGAAAGACTACTGGCACAACATAAATGATTCAAATTGATAGTTTTAATATAGAATATGAATGAAATGGGTTTGAGTTTTAGTTTGGTTTTGGTTGAAAGTAATAGTGGGGCAGGGAGTGAGGTATGCGTCTCGACATTAATTGGAAAAGCATCGATTTAAATCTTTTGGTGGCATTTTCTGCCTTGTTTGAAACTCAGAGTGTGAGTGCTGCTGCCAAACAGTTGCATTTGAGTCAATCGGCGATGAGCCACAGCTTGGCTAGATTACGAGTGCTTTTGGATGATCCGTTATTTGAGAGGCATGGTCATACCATGTTGCCGACCGAAAGAGCACTCTCATTAGCCTCTACCGTCGAGAGCATATTAGATAAAGTGACCGGAGAGCTGCTGTCTCCCAAAGTCTTTTTACCCAAAGACTATAAAGGTGTGTGCCGAATAGGTTTAACGGACTACGCCGAATTTATTTTTGCACCTGTATTGTTTGATGTTATCTCCAGACAGGCACCTGAAAGCCAGATATGTTTTGTTAACGTCAACCGAAGCAACTATGTTCGATTGGTTGAAGAGCAAAAGCTGGATGTGGTTGTGGGAAGCTTTCCTGATCTGGATGCGAGATTTCAAAGTGAGCACCTATATGATGAAGAACATGTGTGCCTTTTTGATGAGTCTCTGTTTGGCAAGGTCAAAGTGCTAAAACTGGAGCAATATCTGTCAATTGACCATGCGCTAGTCAGCCCGGGCGGCGAACTGGTCACCGGTATCGATAAACATCTGGAACAGATGGATGAATCCCGTCAGGTACGTGTAGCAGCAGGGAATTTCCTGACTATTCGGCAATTACTTTGTCAGCGAAAGCTGCTTGCCATTGTGCCCAAGCGAATGGCACAAATTGAAGGCTTTGATGACCAACTGGTGATGGCTAAGTCACCCATTGATGTGAACGACTTTGCTATATCTTTGATTTGGTCATCACGCCAGCACACCAGAGACAAAAATATATGGCTCCGCGAATTGGTAAAAGAAGAAATCAAATAGTCTTTGCTCTATTACTTTGCGAGTGCAATTTCCTCTATCTTTTTTGCAAAGTTCTTATCGAAAGGTATCTCGAAGCATTTTGTTAAGTTGGTATCAACGTCAGCTTTGTACTTGGCGCTAGATTCGTAACTTTTTACGAGTTCGTGTACACGCACAAATTTTTCTGGGTCTAGAGTACTTTTTTCAACAATTCCAGCTGACAGGGTTCTAAGATCTTCAGTTTCATACCCCATACTTTTCATGTAGTTAAACAGGCAGTTTACATGGGCAAAGTTTAACAATTGCTTGTGCTCTAGTCCTGCGTAGGAAGGAGCGCATACAAGCAGTGCTGTAGATAGGAGCGACAACATTAATGCTTTGCCTTTTTTCATTTACGGAGCCTCCCAAAATAAAATTCTATGAGCAGATGAATCGTAGCTAGCGTAGACGCAATCTTCCCCATCCCAAAGATCAGCATGTCCAGTGGCGTCATCCCATCCGTTAACTTCAAATATAATAATACCTTTTTTCCCTGATATTTCTTTTTTATATTCACTTGGGATATAAGTGCTGGGAGAACCATATTTTTCAGTTAGGTATTTGATTAAAATTTTCACACGAAAAATGTGCCAATTCTTGTTTTTGCCAGAAGAGACTTGAGCTTCCATTCTTCCATTTGGACCTACAGCTTTGTAGTATGGGATTTTGTGTCTCCCCCCCTGAGCCATTTAGAGCTTTAGAAATTCTAGTAGCACAAGTATTTTTAAAAACACCAATTTCGTAATTTAAGGCTACTTTCCCACCAATCTGCGTAAAAACAGTAGCAGCAGGTAGGTTTGGAAAGTTTCGATTTAAGGTTTCCCAGTTTGGTAGTTGCATAGTGTCTAAGTCCCAATAAAAACTATGTGGATAATTGTTTATTGAATAACAATATTTAACTTGTTTATTAGTAATTTAGATGCACCATTAGTTTAATGCTGAAATGAATGTAATTGAGAGTGTTGTTTTTATTTCATTAAGCTATTTGTAACGAATATGAGGTAACAATTTGATAAGCGATTTAAACTCCATTCCCGTTTTCTTAGCATTAATGCAAACCCATTCTACTCAGCGCACTGCGCTAAAGATTGGTCGCTCTCAATCTTACGTGTCTAAAGTATTGGCACAGCTTAGAGATGAGTTGGGCGATCCATTGTTTGTTCGTGGTAGTGATGGGCTGACTCCCACGTCTTACGCGTGTGAAGTCGAACCCAAACTCAAAGCCGCGCTAGAACAAGTTCAGCAAGCCCTTCACCCAGAAGAATTTGATCCAAGTAAACTGGAAAATATCTCGCTGCATTTGGTCGAGCCGTATCTAGTGGCGTGTGGGACAGAATTGATCAAAGCGATTAGGAAAGAAACCCAAGCCGTCATCGAATTAAGAACTTGGCAACAAACCAGTGAGTCTCTTATTTTAGAAGACTATGTCGACCTTGGCGTTCATATTCTTAGCGACAAATCTCAGCACTTCTACCAGAAAAAATTGCATAAAGGCGCGGGTTTTATCGATGGTAACCCTAGCGGAGAATATGTGAAGTTTTTGGTCTCGGGCATCAATGAATATACGCACCATTTTCATGCAATAGACCCATCAATAGAGCCAACGATTCAGATCGATAACTATGAGTTAATGAACCGCTTAATGGAAGATTGCTACACCATTCGCTACGCGCCTTTTTCTGAGCAACAAAATGTGACGCCAATTGAGCTGGATGTGGCCGTCATAGTTAAAGCTTCTCAGCGCAACAACCCTAAAACTCAATGGTTAATGGCGCTGGTGGAACATGTCTTAGAGCAGAAAGCTCAAAGCTGGATGGAGAAATAGCGCAGCCAATTTATAGGAGACTGCGCTTTCGATACATCAGCCAATATTTACATGGCCGAGAAGTACGCTTTGTAGGCCTTTAACCTCACCGCTGCCGCACCAATGATGTCCATAAAGCCGAGCATTTCATGTGGCTTAGTTGCTGATATCCAGCCAGAACCGGTTGCACCAATGGGGACGTTGTAGCCCTGAGGTTCTTCAAATTCGATGATGACAGTACGCCCATGTGTCCCTGCATTGTTATTGACGTGTTGGCGTACGTGTTGTGTGCCATTCACCACCGATACTCTCGCTTCCCCTGTTCCTGCCGTAACACTATGAACACGTCCTCTGAATATTTCACCGGGGTATGCATCCACATAAAATTCAGCAAATTGACCAGCCTTAATGTTGCGATAGGTTTGATCCGCAATTCGCATTTCCACAAACTTTTTCGACGTGTTGTATAAATGCATGTTACCGACACGGGTGCCTTCAGCAAGGTTAGCAATCGACACCTGTCCATCAAAAGGTGCGCGAACCTCTCGGCGATCATTTTGCCATTCGGCTGTCGCGATCTGCGCTTCAATCGATTTGATTTGAGCAAACACTGCCGCCACTTTTGCGTTGTTAGCATCGATTCGTGTTTTGGTGTCGTCTCTGTGCGATTCTTGAGCAAAATCGTCCAGCTTTTCCAGTCGACGTAATGTTTTCTCATCGTTGGTAATCTGATGTTTTAAGGCAACAATTTCCGCTTCTGCTGCCAACTTTTGTGCCTGTAGCCCTTTGACTTGTGAATCGGTATCTTCTGACTTCAATACGTAAATCAAATCGCCTTCACGGACGTGTTGGTTGTGACTTACCAGTACTTGTTCTACCTCCTGACCAACGAGAGGGCTGAGTACTGCGTGAGGGGCTTTTACTGTTGTACTGTCGGTAAGGTCTGCAGGTGACCAAAAGCGATGCGCGGTAAACAACATAAAGGCGATAAAAGCGCCTAGCCCCACCATCACAACCGCATTTTTAAGCGTCCAAGCTACCACTTTTAGCCTGACTAAAATCCAACAGATCAGAATGTAAGGGAGCATAATCTCTTTCATGATTACTCCTTAGTACTTTTGGTGATGTGAAGACCTTTACGAATGATGTTGGAGAGCGAGTCTGAAACAATGTCCCAACGAGTAAAGGCAATAATGATAGCGAGTACCCACCATGCTTTATCAATAAACAATCCACATAGAGAAAGCGCAAACACAATTTGGGTATGAGCGGACGACATTTTTTGTGCTTTATGAACCGCGACTTCGTGTAACTGCCACAATAAATACAACACATACACAATCACACTAATGGTGACGCAGAAGATGACGCCCATAAAGAATTCAGAATCGAGCAATACCAATATGCTGGGGTAACCATCCACAAAGTAAGTTTCTGGCAATTCCGTACCATGAATCGTGCTTAATTTCGAAAATGCCAGAGACGCGAAATACAAAGTGCCTAAGCCGATTGCGGTTTTTATTAATGTTACTAGCGCGGTTTTTATGGTTTTGCAGAGCGCTGATGTTTTGGCATTTCTAAAGCTAAGTGTTGGTATTGCTTTCCATGAAAAAGAGTTTGATGGCGTTCCTTGCCTCGGAGTCGAGTGGTGTCGAGACATTGTGATTGACCTGTTGTTACGCTTTAGAATGAGCGTAACAACGGTGCGAAGTAAAAATGGAATAACCGAAATTCCATATTAAAGAAAGGAGATGAGCTAACGCTTAGAATGCTTATCTTTCTCCACTTAAGCTGGGCGTTTTTTTAGTGTAATGACTCTGCTGTCTTTAAATTGTTTTTTCGGTTTACCAGAACGCTCGCAATGCCTGACTAACCAAGCTTGCACCTCCAGCTTTACATTGCCCGTGTTTGAGCGAGTGAATGCCAAAGTCATAAAGTGTTCTTTATTCTGATAGTAATTTTTCAGCATGTACCATTTGCTGACGAGCTCCGATTTTGTGCACCACACATCTCCGTATTCAACGTTTTTATTGTGACCAGAAAAGCGTGGTAGATTTTTCACTCTCTTGGGTGTGGCTGCAGAAAACTTCCCACCATCGGATGCAGGAATGTTCGACATAGGGGAAGAAATGACTTCATGCAGAGTGGCGTTTTTACTGCCAATCTTAACGCTGGCAATTCGACCGTAATGCACATCCCCCGACAAACACAGTATGTCGTTCCCAGATTTGGCTAATGCATCGAGCAGTTGCTTGTACTGGCTCTCATAGTTAGCGAGGTTGTAGTCCGACTCAGTACCCGGTTTAACGATAAGTGGCTGAGGCAACACTAACACGCCCACTTTATCGAGGCTTTTTGCCCAGTCGATAAGCTGTTTAAACACCTTACTGGTGGTCAGCGATTTTGGCGGTTCACGTTTGTCTCTGTCTGTTCTTAAGTCCACAAAACAGAAAGACAAATCGTTACCAATATCGAAGGTTCGAAATGGGGTAATCTGCTGCACATTTTTAACGCCATCTTTTGCGCTTTTCGTCCACGCTGCTTTTATCTTTTTGGATAAAGTAATCGCCCATAAATACGGATTGGTGCCTTGGACGTACGGGTAGTTATTCCAATATTCATGATCATCGGCTAAAAACCAACACCCACCATGTCGGTACATCTTACGGTTGATATCCCACGTTTCTTCATAATCCATCGCGATTCGTTTATGGGTTTCATTGACCACGGGTGAGAGTGAGTCCACCCCAATATCGAGATACACCTGATCGCCTGTAAGAAATTTAACATGAGGTTGCTCTTCAGGTTTTCCCTGAAAATACAAATGAGTGTACGCTTTCGCCGCTTGCCCCTTCTCATGCTTGCCGTTGTAAAAGCAACTTCCGAGCATGGCTACAAAGGGTTCGGTTTCTGAAAGCGAAGTGGGTAAGGTTTTGAGTGTGCCTGTTTCTAGCACTGTTTCCTTAATGGTTTTACGGTGATCTTCACTGCAGCTAAAGGTGTGCTCACCGCGAACAAAATCGACGTAATACGTTTTATTGGGCTCTAACCCCGTGATCGTTACTACCTTAAAAAAGCGCTCACGTAGTTTGGTAAACGGTCGTTCCCAGTCTTGTTTCTGTATGGGATAGGTAGCGATGGGCTGACGCTCTCGCTCAGTGATAGGTTGCGTGAACACGTTAACGGTAAAGGTGTCCGGTTTACCTTGGTATTCCGATAATGTACCAACCCAAACTTTCGCTTGGTCTGTCCCTACCTCTTGAATCACCAAATTCCATTTGTTCTTGCTCATCATCAATCCTTTGCTCTATCAGGCGATAAAGCAGGATTCGCCTATGTTATATGGAATGTCCGCCTGTTATATTTGGGTTAATTGGTATTATTGTCAATAATATAAGTGAGAAAACACTAGATAACATCAGCTTCAAACCTTGCCGTTCTTGCTTGAGCGAGTGTGCAGTTGGTTTTTTCCATTAATTCATTCAGCGTTATGTTCGGATTAGCCAAAATGAGAGCACTCAGTTGATCTGAAAGTGGAAGGTGCAGCTCTCGCAATGCCTCAACGCGTTCGTCAATTTTCTTGATGATGAATTGGTAGGTCTCATGGTCTATTTCAACCAAAGCAGCAGAAAAAGCCCGCAAGTTTTCAAAGTCGGCGGTAACTTGCCAATTTCTCGAACGACGAATCCTTTTCAGTTCCGCTTGGTGTTGAAGCGCAATGGATTTGGCACATTTGGCATTTTCACCCCCAATCCGATGGATAAGAGAAGGGAGTGGGATAGAAATTTTATTTTTGCTCATAGTGCGAATTGTGCATGCTAATGATCGTAAACGCTACATTTCGCAAAGGTTAATGTAAAAAAGCGCAGGGAACCCTGCGCTTTGAGCTTTATCTTTAAAGGTTATTTCCCTAAATTCATCGACCACATTCTGGCCACGTTTTCAGACAGGTTGGTGAGGTTTTCCCCTGCTTCTTGAAACGCGGTGGACAGGTCTAAAGCTCGGGGCACAGCAGCAAATACAGCATCGATACCACACTGATACGCAGCTTGGTAGTTTTCGCCTACGCAGCCAGCAAGTGCAATAACGGGGAGGTCATATTTTTTCGCCAGCGACGCAACGCCCATCGGGGTTTTTCCGTGCGCTGTTTGCCAGTCTATTCTGCCTTCTCCGGTAACCACCAAATCAGCGCCTTCGAGCTGGTTTTCTAAGCCAACGGTTTCAAGCACGATATCAATGCCAGGTTGCAATTTGGCTTGGGTAAATGCAATCAATGCGGCACCCATCCCACCTGCTGCACCAGATCCTGCTGCATTTAAGACATCACGACCGATTTGCTTGCGAATGAGCTGACCATAATGATTCAGGTTTTGATCGAGCAGGCGAATATCCGCTTCGGTTGCGCCTTTTTGCGGGCCAAAGGTTGCTGATGCGCCTTTACTTCCACACAAAGGATTATCGACGTCACTAGCGACTAAAATTTCACATTCAGCCAGCCTTGAGTTCAATCCCGTCAAATCAATTTGCGCGAGTTCTTTTAATCCGCTGCCATTTAACGAAATAGGCTGACCGTTGTGATTAGAGAACTTGGCGCCAAGTGCCGCCATCATACCAACGCCACCGTCGTTTGTGGCGCTTCCCCCAAGACCAACGATGAGTTTCTTTGCACCTCGTTCAAGCGCGTGGTTGATCAACTGACCAGTACCGAAGGAAGTGGTCAGTTTTGGATCCCGCTGGGAAAGCGATACATGATGAAGGCCGCTGGCGGCCGCCATTTCAATAACTGCTGTTTGGTTATCGCCAAGCAACCCATAAAATGCGTCGACTGAGTTACCTAAAGGTCCCGTTACCGCAAGATGAACTAAGTGACCTTTTGTGGCATCAACCAGCGATTGCACCGTACCTTCTCCACCATCAGCGACAGGTACATGAACGAATTCACTGTCTGCCCACACTCGGCGAAAACCAGATTCAATGGCCAGACACACTTCTTTTGCTGTCAGGCTTTCTTTAAATGAATCTGGGGCGATAACTACTTTCATATCACTCTCCTAACGCGGTGATGATTACAATAAGATGAGGCTAAGAATGTAAACCAATACTATGGCAGTGATGCCTTGCACCAAGGTTGCCATCGTTTGGGCTCGGTATGCCAACCCAACGCTCATGCGGCTAAACTGAGAGACGACCCAGAAGAAGCTATCATTTGCATGAGATACCGTCATTGCACCCGCACCAATGGCCATAACCGTGAGCACTCGACCCATTTCTGAATCCAATCCTAATTGAGCAAGCATTGGGGCAACCAACGCAGACGTGGTAACCAACGCCACGGTTGACGAGCCTTGAGCCGATTTAAGTGCAGCGGCAACGATAAACGGCATGAAAATACCAATACCTAGTGCCGATAATGTTGTACCCAAATATTCGCCGAGCGGTGTGGCTTTTAGTACCGCACCAAATGCGCCACCTGCACCAGTGATCAAAAGAATAGGCGCGGCAGCAGTGATGCCTTGGCTAATACGCTCGCTAAACTCAGCCGCTTTGTTGTCAGACTTAAGCAAACGAATAGACAGCAGCAGACCGATAACCAATGCCGTTAACGGCTGACCGAAGAAGTTAAGCGTATCAAATAAGAAACCATCGCCCAATGGCGCACTTGGGAAGCGAGCAACCGACCCTAAACAGATAAGCAAAATAGGCACAAAGATTGGCGCGAATGCTTGTCCAGCAGTGGGCAGTATACCGTAGGATTCTTTCAGTGCTTTCCAATCAACATTATCCGCTGGGTTTTGAGCTTCTTCTCCATCAGGTTCTACATCTTTGAAGCGATTTGCCCAAAGCATACCAGCGAGTGCTGCGACACCTGCAACGAAAATACCGACAGCGATAACAATACCTAGATTAGATTCCAACCCAAGGTTACCGGCAGCAGCAATAGGGCCGGGAGTCGGTGGAACAAAGGTATGAGTTGCGTATAAGCCAGTGGCGAGTGCAACACTCATGGCGACGCTAGAGGTTTTCATTCGATTTGCCAGTGACTCTTTAAGTGAGTTCAAAATGACAAAACCTGAATCACAAAATACAGGTACAGATACGATGTAACCAATGAGCGACATGGTCAGTGTCGGGAATCGGTCGCCCAGCACTTTAATGACGGTATCCGCCATGGTGATGGCCGCGCCGCTTTTTTCGAGAATGACACCGATAATGGTCCCTAACACAATGACCAAACCGATGTAGCCGAGTATGCCTCCAAAACCTTTAGCTATGGTTTTGGCTATGCTGTCGGCAGGGAGCCCGTAAGCGAACGCAGCGATAAATGCTGCAACTAAGAGGGCGAGAAAAGGGTGTAACTTAAATTTGGTGGTTGCGACAACGATAAACGCGATCACAGCCAGCAGGATTAGTATAAGACTCATAATAACTCCGTTTATTTTTGCCACTTGTTTGCGCTTTTATGCAGTATTGCTGCTATGTGCAACGTTCATCGCATTCAGGCGTGTGGAGTGGCTATATTTTTCCAAGCGTAGGTATTCCTGGAATGCAATTCCCGATCATTCTGGTTTGCTGATCTTAGTTGGGAATAGGATTATTATCGGAGCTTATTGAGCTAAATCCTTTAGGCATGGGTGACAAATCAACTTCCAATGTGAAGCTTTATTTTTGTGCTTATGCACAGTTTCAGGGTTGTTTTGTGATCTGGCTTGCAATATAGAGTTCGACTAATCCGGTGAAATTTTTTGGAGAAACACGGGTGATTTTCTCTATCTTATCCAACCGGTATCGTAAAGTGTTTCTATGTATGTATAAGGCTTCGGCACACAGTTTTTGATTTCCTTGGTGTTCGAATAGCGTGTGTAGTGTTTTAAGTAGTTGCCCGCTTTTGTCTTCCTGCATAAGCTTAACGATTGGTTTACATAATTGGTCACCTTGCCAAAAGTTAGCTAGTGGTGAGAGCAAGACGGGTATGCGCATCTCTTCAAATAGGTATTTGTTTTTTTCTGGGTGATGCTTTTTTCCAAAGTGCAGAGCTTGCCGAGCACTTTGATAGGAAAGGTGGATGTCGTTGAGGTTTGGGAAGTACTCCCCTAAGGCGATATCCAGTTGATTGATCCCTTGCTGATTCAATCTGTCGAGCAAAATATCGATGCGCAAGCTTTCTTGCTCGCTGTCCCACTTGCCATGTCTATTATGACTGGGCTTTAGCACAACAATCTCATGCATTGAAATAACCGCAACTAAATTGTCGCGTTTAGGGTATTCCAACAATTCAACAATTTGCCGGGTTTGCTCTAAGCTGAGTGGAGCACGTTCTGAATGCAATTCAATCACTACGGCGACACGAGGTGTATCAAGGTCGATATCCAAGCGTGCCGCCCAATCTTTAAGTTCAGCTGAGGAAACTTCATTTTTGATCCACGCAGAAATGAATTCCTCTTTATGTCTTCTATCCCATTGGAGTTGTTCGATAAGCGCCGCTTGGTCGACAATCATTTCAGCCGTCATCTTGACCAGTGATGCGTAATTTCGAATAGAGTTAGGATCGCCAGTAATGCCGACCACTCCAATCACTTCATGCTGGCTTTTCATCAGCATGTTGATGCCGGGCTTTGCGCCTTTAAGCGACTGACAACTTTGCTGGGTTACTTCAACGGTATCCCCATGTTTTAGAGCCAAAAGTGCGCCATCATGAGTTTGACCGATCCGGTAAGAGTCGCCACTGCCTATAATGACACCAGCTTGATTCATCACGTTGATGTTATTACCAATGATCGCCATGGTTCGATCGACGATTTGCTGGGCAAGTTGCTGTTCTAGAATCATTATCTCGCCTTAGCGTCTTGCTGAATCAACGAGGTTATCGATAAGAGAGATATGCTGATTCTCAACACCAGCTATCCTTCGGTATTTGGGCTGGTGGCGATCGTTTTCAAGTGGGTGATGCCAACCTAAGGTGGACTGTATGAAGTGCTCGGCAAATTGAGTGGAAATGGATAAGCACCCAGCCAGAACGGTATCAACATAACTTTGCATAATGGGAGCATTGGTGCAGGGAGGCGCTACTTCGTCTTTCACATACATCCAAACCTCAGCACTGGTATCAATAACCGTGTCGGATTCAATTTGAGAAACAGCGACCTTGATACGGTGGTAGCCTGCTTCTCGTTTGTCGAACTCCAGCAGCTCCCGGTCATCAATCTCAATCAGAACACCGTTTACTGATCCTTTACCGCTCGTTACAACTAATGGTGAGATTTGATAACTGCCATCCACCTTACTCCAATGTCGGTTGAAGCCGCACACTATTGCTGGGTAAGCGTTTCCTGTCTGCCCAGTTAACTTACGAGATTCAGAGTTGATTAAGCTGCCATATCCGAAGATGTACATAGGTGAGCGAGTTCCTTTTCAAAGCGGGTCAATTAAGTATACAAGTATTCCATGAACTTCAAGTCTCGTCGAATTGAACGGTGTTGGAAGAGGTTGCAATGAAAGTGCTTTCAAAATCTAAAACAGACTCGAGATTGTTCTTTTCTATTTAGCTCAGTTGTCAAGTGGTCATATTTTAATCAGAACGATAATTTAGCTATATTTATGGTTGATATTGATATATCCATTCCAAGAAAGTTTAAATTTCACTGTTATTTAATTATTTTTTGAATTGTTAATTGTTTTTTTATTGGCTCTTTTGGTTTTGATTTACTCGTATTTAAATTGTTAGGTCGTAAATTGAGTATTTATAGGAATATATTTTGAGTAGTACTTAATAATTTTCTAGTTCTTTTCTAATCGAGTTGGTAAATATTGCTGTCTCAAATATCGGAATTTAACATTTAAATTTACAGTCTTCTGTTCTGAGCTGTATATGCTAGATTTTAATATCGCCCTAATTCGTTTTTCCAATATATAAATCTATCACTAGCACTTTGGCTCTCTTCTAATTGCTTGATAAGTAAAGTTTTATTTTTTATATGAGTTTAAATTCATATTTATTTTTACCTTCAATATTGATCGAGTTGTACTTGTTTTTGAACCTCCTCACAAATATTAATGATAAAATTAAAAATATTATGAAATTATTTATTAGTTGATCTTTAAATACGCCTGATACTTTTCTGGTTTCCAGTAGTACAAAAAAGTATTAATAAAAATAAGGTTATTTAAATAGAAAAGGAATTGGGGGAATTAGAAATGAAATTCATCAAAAAGCTTGCGTTAATTTCTTTAGCAGCAGTAGCACCTAGCGCGATGGCAGTTACAGATACATTCAACTCTAGCATCAACGTTTTAGAGCCTGTATCTATCTCTAAAACTAACGATCTAGATTTTGGTTCTATCTTCACAGACCAAGCGACAAACGTTACTGTTGCGGCAGCAGATGCAGGCGCAGCAGCATTCACTATTACGGGTACAAGTGGTAGTACAGTAGACGTAACGGTTGATACAACAGCTACAATGGGTGATGGTAACGGTAACAGCATCGCAGTAAACAGTATCGCTCCAGATAACGCTTCTCCAGCATTAACAGGTGGTACTGCCACAGTTAAAATTGGTGGTGTGGCTGATATCGTTGGTGCTGGTACTTTGGTTGCTGGTAACTACTCTGGCACAGTTAACATTACGGTTGTTTATCAATAAGACACCGGCATAAGGTGGCTTTGTGCCACCTTATTTTCCCTACCTTCATATTATGCCGCGCATCTATTTGGGGCTTTTGCTGTTTTTGTGCCTGGTGAGCTCCGCTCATTCTGTTGCTATCGAAATTACGCAATTAGAACCCATGGAATTTGAAACTACTGTCGGTGGTTCAAAAACCGTTGTGTATCTGAAACCTTCTGTATCGACTAATGGCGTGTTTCTCTTTCGGGTCACTGGTGATCCTTCAAGAAAAATTCAAGTTAAAGTAAATGGTTCTGAATTTCGAATGCTTAATTCACAATCAGGTCGTCATGTTGATGTGAAGCGCTTTAAGTATGGATGCGGGTTGAATAAGAGGGGACGAGTTCGGTTAAATGGTCAAGGGCAATCAGGGGTGTTGTGCATTGGAGCAAGAGCGGTGGTTAAAGCTAGCTCTCAGTCAGGCATGTTTTCTGTTGTTGTCCCATTCACAGTGAAGTATTTATGAAGTTTCTTTCCTTAATTTTCGTTTGCCTTATCGGGTTCAGCCAGGTTAGCCATGCGCAACTAAAAATTGCACCAACTCGTATTGTGGCTGAAGGTGAACAAGCCTCAACCCATAAATTGTTTGTCGAAAATACAACATCAGAACCTATGAGGGTCAAGGTGTCGGTTGTTTACCGGTCGGCGCTAGTGGGCAATGATAAATCGAAAACACGGCTTCAAGATGACATTGAAGTTCAAGAAGATTTGAGTAAATTTGTCAAAGTATCCCCGCCTATTATTGGAAACTTGAAACCCAATCAAAGACGAACAGTTCGCGTAAGAATTCAAGGTTTACCAGCGGAGTATGAAGAGGGAGAATATAGAACATATCTACTTTTCCAACCGGTTCCGCTGTCTTCTCAGCAAGCGAATGAAAATTCAGAGGGGCAGGGCATGACCATGAACCTGGATTTTATTATTAACACTATGATCCCTGTTTATTCGCAAAAAGGGACGGTAGAGCATCGCGTGCATTTGGAGTGTAAAGAAAACGCCATTCGAGTTCACAACCAAGGTAATTTTCAACTTAAAGGTAAACTTGTCTCTGGGAATGACGTGCAAAACGTTTTCTTAGTTCGAAATGCGTCGTTGGATAAGCCTGTTCGAAATTCTGCTGGTGCTCAATTTATCGTAGATGATCAAATTGTGAGCTCCTGTCAGTAAGTTCATTTATTTAACTGAACCAGCTGTGTGAAAACGAGTTTTGTGAAGTCCAGTTCAGTGAAACTTAGTTTCATGAAATTTAGCTTTTTAAAGCTAAGTTTAGCGAGATTAAGAGCGGTGTTTTTTGCTCTGTTAGCTTGTGTATTCGCATGGGTCGGATTGGCACAAGCAAATGATGAGAAAAGTGCCGACTCTGACCTTGTTGTCGCGGATATTATTGAAGCTGATATTGTTGAAGCGTACGTCGAATTGTTCATGCGGTATGAGCACGACAGTTTCTATCGAGTTATGCAAAACGCCAGTGAGGAGCCTTATTTAGCACTTCAAACCTTTGCGACACAATGGCTTCAGCTCGAAGGCGGTTGTCGTAACCAAATATGCTTGTTTTACCAGCCAAAGGATGTTCAGGAGCAGCGGCAACCGTATCAGCTGGATTTAAACTCAAAGCAGTGCATTCTTCCTAAAAGTAAAGAAATCCACACCATAGACTATGTGACCGTAGACGGGGAAGAGTGGCTTCATTGGGCGTCGTTTGTCGATTGCTTTCCCGTTTCCGTATTATGGGATCTGGATACCTATTCTCTCAAAGTAAAACTCCATTACAGTACCTACAAAGAATTAGAAAAAAAACTCGCGCAACGCCGAGCGATAGCAAAACAAAAAGCCAAAGAGTTGGAAGATAGGAAAGCTCAAAAGCGTATTCATCCTGCGACTGCCACAACGGCTTCGGCTCGAATCAAAGGGCGAGCTGAATTCTCATCCAATAACCAGCCGGAATACAACCTAAGAACCGATGCTTACCTCGTTCACCAAAATGCGCATTTAGAAGTCTCTTACGATACCAATGCACCAAAAGAGGTAGAGTATTACCAGTTTGAAATAACACCTTTTCCTTTGGGGTATCAGCTTCAAGTTGGGCATGTTGTGCTGGATTCAGGATTAGCCAGCAGCAGTGAAACCTTTGAAAACGGTGTGTACTACTCCAGGCTTAAACCCAAAAAGCAATCAGGACGCTTGGTGATTGAAGAGCAAACCTTACCCAACACATTTGTTGACGTGTATGTGAATGATATTTATCGCGGAACGCTGAGGTCGGATGCCTCTGGACGCTACAGCATTTCTGATTACCCTTTGTCGGCGGGAGACCAAGTTGAACTGCATGAAATGGTTCGCTCTGGTGTGGTGGAACGCAAAACCATCAAAGTTGCCGACATCGATGAAGCTCTCCTGGATAAAGGTCAATGGGATCTAGAACTTGGTGCATCGCTCATTGAGGAAAACACCGGCAAGGTCCAAATGAGTTATGGAGCAACTCACTCATTAACATTGGTTGGGTCCGCTTATAACACTAATGATTCAGTGACTGGAGGGCTCGGGTTACGTTGGTTACCAACACACTTTCTCTCTATTGCATTTGAGTGGCTTCCGTCTCAACCTGTCATGCCAGCCACTATTGAATTGGCTGTCGGTGAAAAACATAAGTTTGAGGCGGATATAAACCATGTCGATTTATTTGGTCGTGATCCTAAAAAGCGAGAGCATCAAATTCGATACCGTTATTTGGATAATCCCATCAGTTTCAATTTGGATGCGACCTATGACGAAAATGAACTCATCGTCATTCCTCAAGTTCGAGCGCAAACCGCTTCTTCACAATTTTTGACCTTGGAGCTTAAAAATCGGCGTACTTCTCAAAATATCCGAGATGAATTGAGCGCTAAGTACGCCATCCATACGCATGAACATGGCTCAGTTAACCTCAGTTCCACTTTTAGTGATGGTAATAGCCCAAGGTATCGTGTCGGATATCGTTATCTGTGTTCTAACTGTTTTTTTTCTGGTTGGTGGCAAACACTCCAAAGCACCTACAGTACTCAGCTGACGTGGCAAAATGCCAAGTTTGGGTATTCAGGTAACGCTAAATGGGAGTTAACACCAAATTGGTCTGGAGAGGTTGCCATTAATGATGACAGCGTTTCTCTTGCCTTGGAAACAAAATGGGGAGGAAGGTTATCCAAAAACGACGAATCAGTGGCAAGCTTAGAGCTTCCATGGGAAGAATTTATTTACGCAGAACTCACTGGGCGAGTACTCGATAATCACGATCAGCCAATCGCTAATGTTGAGTTAAAAGTGAATAACAAAAAGGCGATCAGCGATGCCAATGGAGAGTTTCATTTTACAGGCGTTGGTTACGGAGAAGATCTGCAACTGCATATCGATGATTCAACGTTAGATCTCAACCTAAAGCCAGAAGAGAACCCGATTTATTTCCACGCTGAGAAAGGCGGAAAAACACACATTGAAGTACGGGTAAACAAGAGTTTTGGTGTCGATGGCATTGTAACTGCGCCATACAGTTTCAGCGGATGGCATGTGAACTTTTATCATGAAGAGACTAGCCGAACGTTTTCTGCCAAAGTGGAACAAGACGGCTTTTATTTCTTTGAAGACTTGATACCGGGTGACTATCGAATTGTGATCGAAGACAACGAGACAGAAGTAGAGACACGGGCTCGAATTCGCAGTGAAGATTGGGTCAGTGGTTTAAATTTTGTTGTCTATAAGCTACACAAGAACGCCAAACCAGTGCTTCAAGTGGTTTATCAGCCTTGAGGTTGGGAACCATTTCGCACGCTCAACAGACCCTAATCACCTTATGCTTTCCGTTATATATTTTGTCTATCAGTGGGTTAACTGATACTTTACCCAGAATTCAGGTAGAACCCTCTATCCTGTCATTAAACAATCGGTTTTTAAAATAAAATAAGCTATATACTCAAACCACCTCAAGATGCTAGGTTCAGCGAGAATTACTTGGTTTTCAGGCAAGGCACCAATTTGCAGATCTAGTGGCTCTAAATCAAGAATTGGTTACGCAGCATGGAAACCAAGCAAACTCGCCCTTNNTGGAAAGGACTCGTCATTCCACTTCGTTCTTTTCCTTGAACTGGCACAGAAGATGGAGCTCTGAATCCTGCATCTTGAGGTGATTTGGGTATACGCCTTAGGCACCCCACACGTTATGGAGTAGACATATGAAGCAGTTGGGCACCATCGAGTCAGTACTTTCCGGCAAAATCCAGTCTTATTCACGTGGTGCGCTCAGTGCTATCAACAAAACCATCCAATCAAATCGATTACAAGTGACCACTCTAGGCTTTACCGAAGACGAGCAGGGCGATCCTCGCTTCCATGGTGGAGTAGAAAAAGCATTACATATCTACCCGTCAGAGCACTACCCAAAGTGGCGTAGCGAGCTCGGTGAGAAGCCGATCTTTGAAGAAGTTGGTGCATTTGGTGAAAACCTGAGTTCAACAGGGGTCGATGAGTATTCACTCTGCATTGGTGATGTTGTGCAAATAGGAAGTACCAAGCTTCAAATATCGCAAGGGCGAATGCCTTGCTGGAAACTTAATGACCGATGCGATGAACCAGATATGGCGCTTCGATTTCAAATGACTATGCGAACGGGTTGGTATTTTCGTGTGTTGGAAGAAGGGGATATAGGTGCTGGTGATGCGATTTACCTGATTGAGCGCCCGTATCCAGATTGGTCTCTTGCGCGTGTGATGAGGTTGGTTTATCGCGGTGTTTTAGACGAACAAGAGCTGAAAGCCGTGCTAGACATTCCTTTGGTCGATTCATGGAGAGCGTTGTTCGAAAAACGCATTGAAACTGGCAGTGTTGAGAACTGGGCATTTAGGTTGTTTGGGTCTCGATCATAACTTTCGTGTTGTTCAAAGCAAAAAGAAGATAATTTCAATAAGTTGAGTTACAGTAAGTTTGTACTGTATAGACCCTAATTGGAGAGCCACGGATGAGTAAACAGCAGCTTAAGATCGACTTGGTATCAGATGTTTCATGTCCGTGGTGTATTGTCGGTTATAAAAGGCTGGAAAAAGCGATTACCCAAGTTGCTGACCAAATTGAAGTGGAAGTGAATTGGCATCCGTTTGAGCTCAATCTCGATCTTCATCAAGGGGGCGTAAACTTGCGTGACTACCTGATGAAGCGTTATGGCACAACCGCAGAGCAAAGTATTCAGGTACGAAGTAATCTGACTCAACTAGGGAAAGAAGTCGGCTTTGATTTTAATTTCTCCGATGAAATGAACGTTTACAATACCCGTGATGCCCACAAACTGGTCGCTTGGGCTGGCGAATCCGATAAGCAGACTGAAATGAAACTCGCGTTGTTCCAAGCGTACTTTAGTGATGGCAAAGCGATTGAAAACCACGACGTATTAACTGAATGCGCTGAATCGATTGGGCTCGATCCTATAAAAGCGAAACAAGTCGTTTCTTCGGAGCGATGGAATAAGATTGTGGAAGATGAAGAAGTTCACTGGTTATCTTTGGGAGTGCATGCAGTACCCGCTATTGTGATTAATGAACAGCACCTCATCAGCGGAGCGCAACCTGTGGATATTTTGGTCGAGGCAATGAAAGACATTGCCTCGCAATAGTAAGGTATTTCGTAATAGCCGGAGTTTTTAAAACCGCCAAGCTGTGCGCCTAACGGTCTTATATATTCACAATCTACTGCTTATTCGCTAACTACTGTTTATTCGCTATCTATTACGTATTAGTTATCCATTGCGTCTTTGATTTTCTGATCGGTTTTGTATTGGCTCAACGCATATACCGACCAAATCGCAGCAGGAATCCAACCAACCAATGTAATTTGTAGAATCAGGCAGATGATTCCGCTGAATGGTCTGCCGATGGTGAAAAATTGCAGCCAAGGTAGCAACAAAGCTAAAAGTAAACGCATAGTCTATATCCATGATTTGTTTATATCGTCTTAGTATTATTGCGTCTGCTATTCGAATTAAAAAGTCTTATGAGTGAGAATCTTCCCTACAACCCCATTTCTAAAGGAAAAATCATGTCTTCTTTATTTGATAAACCACATAACCGTAGAGGAACGGGCTCAGTAAAGTGGGATTTCAACCAACAGAAATTTGGCGATGTCAGTGAAAATGCCATACCAATGTGGGTTTCTGATTACGATTTTTCGATTCCTCCTCAGGTGTCTAATGCCTTACAGTCGCGGCTAGAACATGGTGTGTTTGGGTATACAGAGGTCACTAAAACGTATTTCGAATCCATTCAAACGTGGTATCAGGAGCAGCACCAGCTCGATCTTGATACCGATTGGGTTGTACCAGTCAATGGCGTAATGCCGGGCATTGCATTGGTTATCGAACAATTGACCAATGAAGGCGATTCTATTGCAGTGCAGTCACCCGGTTACGGTAAATTCAAAGAGGCCATCGCTCTATCTGGTAGAGAAGTCGAAGAAATTACCATGGTGGAAGAGTCTGGTTGTTATGAGATGGACTTCAATGCCATTGAAGCGGCTTTAGCCTCTGGGGTAAAAGCTTTTATTTTATGTAATCCGCACAACCCTATCGGGCGTATTTGGAGCCCTGAAGAAGTACAAGCGATTGCCCAATTGTGTCACCGTTACAATGTGTGGCTGATCAGTGATGAGATATGGTGTGATTTGGCGTTACCTGGGTACCAATGTTGGAGTGCGCTTAACTTAGAAGAACGTTACTTACAAAAGCTTGTGGTAACAACGGCTGCAACTAAAACATTTGGATTAGCTTCCTTGAGGTTAGCCAATCTAATCATACCGAACCCCACGATGAGAGGGGCAATAGAAAAGCGAAAACAAGCTCTGTTTTTAGATTTGTTCGATGCGATGGCAATTGTCGCGTCCCAAACGGCTTACACCACTTCGTTGAGTTGGTTAAATGACTTAAAGGTGTATGTTCAAGGGAATATGGAATTTTTGAATAGCTTTCTTTCTCAACATATTCCTGCTCTCTCATTTCAAATGCCACAATGCGGATACCTTGTTTGGGTCGACTGCAGAGCACTCAACTTGACCGATGAAGCCCTTCGTCGATTATTTATTGATGTTGGAGTATTGCCTTCGGTGGGTACTGAGTTTGGTGCGGGTGGCAATGGGTATGTTCGATTGAATTTAGGGTGTTCTCGCGACACGTTAGAACAGGCTTGTCAAAAGTTATTAAAGATTAATAGTTAAAACAGAACGCTAAACAAATAGAAAAATAAAAGACCCCCAATAATTGGTGTCCAACTATTGGGGGTCACTTCATAATGCTGGTCTTTCCTACATCTAAACAAATACTGCCTTTCAGCTAAACAATTAGTTGTTGCTGTGAAGCTCGCTGTTCAGTTCAACGGCGGTTTTGTTTGTTAGGCACTCAATTTGACCTGTTACCGAGTTACGACGGAACAACAGGTCCGATTTACCAGCTAAGTCACGTGCTTTCACAACTTCGACTTCTTTACCGTCGGAATCCAGCATTCGTACTTTAGAACCCGCCGTTACATACAGACCAGATTCAACCGTACAACGATCGCCCAGTGGGAAACCAAGACCTGCGTTTGCGCCAAGTAGAGAGTTCTCACCGATAGAAACGACCACTGTGCCACCACCAGAAAGTGTACCCATGATGGATGCACCACCACCGATGTCTGAGCCATTGCCAACAACAACACCCGCAGAAATACGACCTTCAACCATGCTTACGCCAGCAGTACCCGCATTGAAGTTGATGAAACCTTCGTGCATCACTGTTGTACCTTCACCCACATGTGCGCCAAGACGAACGCGAGAAGTATCCGCAATACGAACGCCAGTCGGTACAACGTAATCCACCATTTTCGGGAATTTATCGACACAATCAACAGACAGGTTACGACCTGCTAGGCGCGCTTCGATTTGACGATCAGCAAGTTCAGGAAGATCGATTGGACCTTCGTTTGTCCATGCAATGTTGTGAAGCAAACCAAAGATACCATCAAGGACAGTTCCGTGAGGTAGCACTAGGCGGTTAGAGATAAGCTGAAGCTTCAAGAAACCTTCTGCAACAGAGGCTGGCTTCTCGTCAGTCGCTAAAACAACAAGAACCAGTGGCTGAGCTGACTCAGCGGCTTTTGCTGCAAAAGAAGCGTTAGCAGCGTCGCCGTTTGCTTCGAATGCTTTAGCCAATTCTGCACTTTGAGCCGCAGAGATTTCGATCGCTTGGTTGCCTTCTTGGTAACCAGCCACTTCCGCTACTGCTTTCACCAAAGCGTCGCTTGGGTTTAGAGCTGGGTTAGGGAAGAAAGCTTCAATGATTTTGCCATCGCGGTTCTTGGTAGCTGTACCAAATGCCAGAGAAAATGTTGCCATGAGTGAAATCTCCTTGGTTGAATTTCTTTTGTTTGCTTAGGAAGGGGAACGACCACCCAAGCAAGTCATCAATCTTGAATCTTGTTGACATGCATCCTACTCACCCCGCTTACGAGATGAAAGAGGGAAAAGCCGGATAGTCTGCCAAACGATATATGCTGTCTGATTGGAGATATAATATCTCTAAAAAGAAATAGCCAGCAATTATAAGCTGGCTATTCTGATAAGTTGTTAGGGTGTTGTGCGGCTCTAAATTAGGCTGCGTCTTCTTCAGACTCGTTAGAGTCGTCTGCATTATCTTCAACAACCTTAGGCTTTTTAGGCGTTGCAGCTTTACGCTTTTTAGCGCCAAGCGCATACAACACTTCATCTTTATTTTTCGCCAGATAAAGAGACAATTCTTCTTGCTTCCCTTCATCTTCAATAAGCTTGCTTTCTGAGATAAGGCCGAAAAGCTCATCTGCCATATCTAACATTTTGTCATAAGCGTCGGCTTCAGCCTTAGAGGTAAAAGTCATCTTTTCTTCTCCGTTGCGCTCCACCACGTACTTGACGATTACAGCCATGGTTATCCTCTTTTGAACTTAGATTTAATCTACTGGTTGTTTATACAGATTGTTTGCCTGAGTGTCCAGTCTACACACGTATTGTGAGAGGTCGATAGCCTACACTTGCCAGCGTGAACAAAACTCCAAAAACGTTTTTAGAAGTGGGCTTTGGTACTTTTCTTTATGTAGAAGTATCCAAAACTTACGTTGGAAATCTATTGGTAAATCTAAAACGACCACTCGTCCATCATCAATCGCATGTTGTGCGGAACGCCGTGACAAACACGCCAACCCCAAGTTTGCGGTTGTGCCGTTGATGATGGCTTCGGTTGTATTTAGCTGGAAAGATTCTTGCCAATACTCGATACGCGGGGCAATTCGTTGAGTGAAAAACTCTCGGCTCCCTGATCCCGTTTCTCTCAGAAGCCAATCCGTGTATTCTAGATCCCGTACCCCTAAGTTTGTCTGTTTGGCGAGTTCATGTTTTGGGCTCGCAATGACGCACATTTCATCTAAACACCAAGGCTGGGTGATGAGCTGAGGGTGTTGTGTCTTTCCCTCTATTAATCCAACGTCTAGCTCGTAATCTGCCAATTTTTCGCAAATGAGGGCGGTATTGGCAATAAAAAGCGATTGATGATGGTGCTGGGTAACAGAACGAAAATTGCTGAGCATAAACGGAGCAACTTGATTACCAATGGTGTCACTGGCACCAATATTGAGTTCGCCATGCAAGGCTTGATCGCTTTGAAAGAGCTGATCGATGTCATTGGCTCTGTGTAACAGTTCGTCGGCGATGGGCAGCAGTCTTTTCCCTTCACGGTTCAATATTAATCGATTGTTCACGCGATCAAACAGGGCGTGCTTAACCTGCTTTTCCAGTTCACTCAACGACATACTGACCGCCGCCTTCGAGAGGTAAAGTTGATCCGCAGCGGCGGTGATGGTTTTTTCCTGTGTTATAGCAACAAAAACTCGGAGCTGTTTCAGCGAAATATTCATAACGTTCAACTTTACTTAACCTTGGTTTAAATATATTCAGATATAATTAAATACTTGGCAAGTTTATTATGTTGCTATTGAGTTAATTAGAGATAAGCAGCCATGATCAAGAAAATGACCACCAGAAGCGCTCTGGCTCCTACTCCAATGGCAGGGTTAGCACTTGGCATTGCAAGTTTAGGGTGGAGTTGGGAAAACGCCGCTAACCTAAACGGAATGGGACAACTGTTAGGTGCGGGTATCGCGGGCATTCTTTTGCTTATCTTAACGGTTAAGTTCATGTCCCATCGGCATTTACTTAAAGAAGACATGGCACACCCTGTTGTTGGCAGTGTTTTGCCTACCTTTGCCATGGCTCTAATGGTGATTTCACACAGTTTTGGTCAGTGGAATCAAGGGTTTGGTGATGCTGTTTGGATGGCGGCAGTCTTAATGCACGTATCGTTCTTGGTTAGCTTTATTTATCACCGCAGCATGAATTTCCAACTCAACCATATGGTGCCAAGTTGGTTTGTGCCACCTGTAGGGTTGATTGTTGCTGATGTTTCTTTCTCAGGAACGCCTGCGCTCGCTTATATTGCAGAAGGTGTGCTTAATTTTGGTTTGGTCACTTACGCGATTTTGCTGCCAACCATGATATATCGTCTTGTTTTCTGTGAAAGTGTTCCGGATGCTGCAAAACCTACTATCGCGATTCTTGCCGCTCCTGCGAGCCTTTCTTTGGCTGGCTATTTAACGGTAACTCAAGAGCCGTCTCCTGTATTGGTTGCTTTGTTATTTGGTATCGCTATTTTGATGACAGTGGTTATTTATGCGGCTTTCTTCCACTTGCTTCGCCTGCCTTTTAGCCCTGCGTATGCTGCTTTTACCTTTCCAATGGTGATTGGTGCAACAGCGTTATTTAAAATGGCGAATTGGTTAGAAAGCATCGCCGTTTCATCGCAATATGTAGAACAGGTTCGTTTTCTTGCGAACATAGAGCTAATCATAGCCAGTGGGGTCGTCGGCTACGTGTGTTGGTGTTATGTACGACACGTATTACCAACCGTGATGATGAGCGGAAAAGTAGCGAGCTAGTCAGTTATACCCAAGTAACCTCAAGATGCTTGTTTCAGCGTCCTCTCTACCAAAGAGTAGGGAACTGGCTTTCAGGCAAGGCACCGAAATGAAGATCTCGTTCCTAAAGCGGGATCTTTATGATTTCTTTGGAAGTTAAAGTATCAGTAATAAGTGCAATTCCTATCTCATTCAAGTCAATAGAAAGCGCGACTCTTTCGTCCTTTTCAATTTCTTGCCAAGCGTTACGCATTCCTTCAGACCAGTTAATATCGTCAATAATCATTACTGTGCTTTTCGCAAGGTAGGGTAAAGCTGTATTGAAATATTCTAGAACGGCATCGTGATCATGGTGACCATCGTTAAAAAGGTAATCGATTGGTTGATGGGCGCTGAG
Organism: Vibrio sp. vnigr-6D03; assembly: GCF_002835515.1. Lineage (NCBI taxonomy): Bacteria > Pseudomonadati > Pseudomonadota > Gammaproteobacteria > Vibrionales > Vibrionaceae > Vibrio > Vibrio sp. vnigr-6D03. Next base: position 55,606 of record NZ_PIZL01000019.1, on the reverse strand, counting down.
CGTCTTATGAAGTGTCGAATGAAAAGGCCCCGTCACGATGGACGTGTTGTTTAGCTCCATGAAATCGAGGCTTTCTTGAGCCACTTTAGCGACCTCTGGAGAGCCTTCAAGTGTTAGCATCTTTCCTTTGTTGTTCATGTGAAGAGCAGAAGCTTGGTAAGAGGCTGATATTCCGACGCAGGATCCCAACTCGAGGCAGGTGCTGGGTTGCAAGTAGCGAATCAGTTTAAAAAGAAACACTCCCCAAAACGCCGGTTTGCTAGATCGACACACCGCTCTGATGGTTGAGTGGAATTCAACTCCCTGAGCCATTTCTTCATGAGTTCTTATTGAGCTAGGGCTACCAGCACCATAATCCATGACTGAAATTTCAGCGTTCGAATTCAGTAAGGTTGCGCGGCGCTGTTCAATTTTCTCGAACGTCATTCTTTCTTCTGGCGAGTTAGCACTATTGAGTACATCATACAGAGCTGCCCCAACCGCATTTACCGCGGGTGATTGGTGTTTCATCAAGTTTTCGAGTTCGGGCTTCGCCCTTAAACCATTTACTTTGTGCACCGACGTTTTTAGCCAGCTCTTTACTGCCCTTGCAACAACATTTGGCATATATAACCTTTCTTACTACAACTCATCCAGCGACCTCGCTGCTATTACCCATGTGCATAACGTTATCAGCGCAAGGGAGAAAATAGCGCACGAGGCATTTATTGAATGAAAGAAATACAACATATCCTCTATTGACCCGATATTGTCTATCTAGATCGAAAGAGGCACCAACGTAAGTTCTTGCCTTAAGTTCAGCATGGTGGGTTCAGAAGTCAAACTGAGCTATGTTATAAAACTGCAAATTCTCAACCATCAGAATGCATCGTTATTATTGCGATAATAACTGTGTATATGGTCGCGAAAATGAGCCACTAACGATACTCATCAAGTTTAATGGCAAGCCTTGCCATAATTTCGCATCAGCTCAAGTAAACGAAAATATCGACGTGACTATCTATACTCAAACCACCTCAAGGTCATTTGCGCATATTTAACTAACTTACTGATTGACCGTCCTTTCGCTCGTCTTTGAATGCATATTTCAGTTCAGCAGATTCGATGCTCTATGCTAATCTAAGCAGTAACCGTCCAACCATGTAGCCGGATGCTTTGTGTTTACTGTCTATCACTCGAATCAAATAGAGTTGCTGAAATCTCTACTTGTTGAACTCATCAAACTTTCCCCATTAGAAAACCCATTTGAAGCAGAACAAATACTGGTTCAAAGCCCTGGCATGTCTCAATGGCTAAAAATGGAATTGGCGAAAGAATTTGGTGTTGCCGCAAATATTGATTTTCCTCTTCCTGCGACATTTATTTGGGATAGATTTACGCAAGTCCTTCCCGATGTGCCAACTCGCAGTGCTTTCAACAAAGAAGCCATGACTTGGAAGCTCATGGACATACTGCCATCGCAGCTATCTCAACCTGAATTTTCTCCTTTACTGCGCTACTTAGAAAACGACGAAGATCATTCCAAACTCTTTCAATTGTCAGAGAAAATAGCGGATATCTTTGATGGATACCTAGTGTACCGACCGGAATGGATCGCCGCATGGGAAGCGGGAGAAACGGTACAGGAAATCGGTGAAGAACATCCTTGGCAGCCCATCCTTTGGCAAGCGCTTTACGACCGCACGGTAGTACTCGATCAATCGCCTTACCATCGCGCTAATTTATACGAACATTTCATCGATGCCTTAAGCCAAGCACCTTCGGGGCTTGCTGACTTACCCAAGCGATTGTTTGTGTTTGGTATTTCTTCCTTGCCGCCTCGCTACATGGATGCCTTAAAAGCATTGGGTGAGCACATAGATGTTCATCTTATGTTTACCAACCCCTGTCGTTATTACTGGGGAGAGGTTCGAGACAGAAAATACCTCGCTAAGTTAGCGGCTCGTCATCGAAAACACATTGAGTGGAAACAAGATCATTCTGAAGAGCACGGCGTGACAGAGCAGCTAAAAGGCGAACTTGAAGATAACGTGATTGATGAACTTCATACCGATGTCGTTGGAAACAGTTTGCTGGCGTCCATGGGGAAATTGGGGCGCGATAATATGTATCTGCTCTCCCAGTTAGAAGCCCATGAAGTGGAAGCCTTCGTAGAGGTGGACTGCGATAGCGTATTGCACCAATTACAAGCGGATATTTTGAATTTAGAAGAGCACCAAAAAGATGAAGTGCTTGAAACCAGCCAACACAAACAGTTGGTTTCAGAAGGGGATACATCGCTTTCGGTACACGCTTGTCATAGCCCAATGCGTGAAGTTGAAGTACTGCATGATCAGCTTTTAAGCATGTTTGACAGAGACTCTGGCTTAAAACCTCGTGACGTTATCGTCATGGTGGCGGACATTAATGCTTACAGCCCCGCGATACAGTCGGTTTTTGGTAATGCACCTGGTGAGCGTTTTATTCCTTACTCCATTTCAGACAGAACGGCGCAAGAAGAGAGCCCTGTTCTGTCTGCATTTATGCAGTTAATGCTGCTACCCGATAGCCGTTTCCAAGCTTCTGAGATACTCGAGCTTCTCGAAGTGCCAGCCATTATGGCTCGGTTTGGTCTGGATGAAGACCAGTTTGAGCGAGCAAAGATCTGGATTGAAGAAATTGGTGTACGCTGGGGGCTAGATGAACAAACCGCCGGGCAATTTGAGCTTCCAGAGCTAACGCAAAATACATGGCTTTTTGGTATTCAAAGAATGCTATTGGGCTACGCGATGCCAGAAAGTGCTGGGTTGTTTGAAGGGCAAAGAACCATTGCTTCTTACAATGAAGTACAAGGAATGGACGCTGAATTAGCGGGCAAATTGGCGCACTACGTCGATACACTCAACCGATTCCAAAAGCAGTTGAACGCCACTCAAAGCGCGGCAGATTGGACTCGCATCATCAATGGCATGCTGGATGCCTTTTTTAGCGTAGAGCTTGAAGGTGAAATGGCGCTTAAATCCATTCGAGACACCTTATCTCAGTTGCTTGAACAGGTTCATGATGCCGGATTTGAAGAAGACATTTCGCATACGGTATTGCAGCAATATTTGCAGAACAAACTGTCTGGAACCCGTGTCAGTCAGCGCTTTTTAGCTGGGCAAGTGAACTTTTGTACATTGATGCCCATGCGTTCTATTCCATTTAAATTGGTGTGCTTGCTTGGCATGAATGATGGGGCTTACCCTCGCTCAATGCCGCCTGAAGGCTTCGATTTAATGAACAATCGCGCAAGGCCCGGCGATCGCTCTCGACGAGATGACGATAGATACTTATTTCTCGAAGCCTTGTTGTCAGCACAGCAATCCTTATACATCAGTTATGTCGGGCGATCCATTCAAGACAATACAGACAAAGTACCATCGGTTTTAGTATCGGAGTTGTTGGAGTACTGCCACCAAAACTATTGTTTGGAAGGGGATGAAATGTTGGGCGTGGATGCGTCCGGCGACAAGCTTCTGGCTGCCCTTTCTAATACTCACCCCATGGTGCCATTTAGCCCTCTTGCTTTTTCGGGCATCGACAAAAGCTACGCCAAAGAGTGGCTACCGAGCGTTAACCGTTTAGGCGCGCGCGCTGGCGCATTTGAGCAACCTTTGGATGATTACTTAGCCGAGCTAAGTGCGCCTTACCAACTTGATTTGGTGGAACTTCAACGTTTCTGGCGTTTACCCGTTCAGTATTTCTTTAACCGACGTCTCAAAGTGTTTTTTGAGCCACCTATGGCGACACTGGAAAATGATGAACCGTTTGTTTTGGGTGGTTTACAAAGTTATAAAATGCGCGACGAATTGGTGGATACGTTACTTCAATGCAGAGTAAACGGTGAAGCAGAGGAGCCTGTTTTAGCCCGTTACATGGAAAAACAGCGCGCCAAAGGGTTACTGCCTATTGGTGCTTTCGGTGAACTGGAATTTGCTGCCAACCGAGAACAGACGGATTCACTCGTGAATGTACTTCATCCTTTGGCTGGAAAACCGCTTGACGACAGTGAAGTGAAGATCAGCCTAACAATAGACGGGAAACCTTGCCAATTAACGGGTTGGTTAACACATCGATACCAATCTGGTCTGCTTCGGTATCGTAGCGGAAAAATCCGCGCACAAGATTGGTTATCTGCATGGATTGATCACCTCTGTCTCGCTGCCATGGGAGGCGTGAGCCGTACCCACATCGTTGGTTACGACAAAAAAGAGGGAGCGGTGCATTGGGTCATTTCTCCTTTAGATAACCGCGATCAGGCCATCGCCATGTTACAAGAGCTGGTTCGCTTGTTTTATCAAGGCATGAATCAACCATTACCCTATTTCCCTAAGACAGCGCTAGCGGGCGTTCAAGCCTGTATTAACAAAGCAGGTGAATGGGTAGATGATGAAGAAACGGCACTTAAAAAGATGGGAGATGCTTTTAACGATGGCTATATGTTCCCCGGTGAAGGCTCAGATAACTACATCGAAAGGATCTGGTCTCACTGGAATGAAGAGCTCGGTAGAGAAGTAAGGTTAAACGCAAGTTTGGTTTTACAAGCCGCAGTTATGGCAACGCAAAACAGTGAAGAGATAGAGTAAGTTTCATTTGAAAGGGTGTAGGGTGGTCGCCAGCAAATCATTGTTATTTGTAGGGCGTTCGCTGTGCGACCACAGGGTCAGAGGTGACCACAATTCTGTGGCAGGGATACTAACCACAGCAGGTAGCCTGAACCGTGAAGCAAGTCTCAACCTGATCTATTTTGATCTTTAAAGTTAATTATAAATTGCAAAATAAGTGTTTGATCACAAATTATTAGGCGGAATCGACGACATATGACTAGCCAATCTGATTCAAAACCTCAACAAGCGAGTGTTTTGTCACCAATGGATTTCCCCTTGCACGGTGCCCGATTAATAGAGGCCTCTGCGGGAACAGGGAAAACGTTCACCATTGCGGGGCTGTATCTACGTCTACTTCTTGGTCATGGTGAGAGTGGCACTTCACATCCCTGCCAATTGACTGTTGATCAAATATTGGTCGTGACCTTTACAGAAGCTGCCACGGCAGAGCTGAGAGATCGTATCCGCGCAAAAATTCACGACGCACGTTTGGCGTTTTCTCGTGGTGGGGCTTCTTCAAATGATAAAAAAATAGATCCCGTTATCCAGCCCTTGTTAAACGCCATTTCGGATCACAAAGAAGCCGCAAAAATATTGCTTCAGGCTGAACGCCAGATGGACGAAGCCGCCATCTATACCATTCACGGCTTTTGCCAGCGCATGTTGACTCAAAATGCCTTTGAATCGGGCAGCCGATTTAACAACGAATTTGTTACCGACGAAACTCAGCTCAAAGCTCAAGTCGTTGCCGATTATTGGCGTAGGCAGTTTTATCCATTACCGATGAATCTTGCTGCCGAGATCGGGAAGATCTGGGGGGCACCTTCAGCGCTTCTTAACGATGTATCCCGACACTTAACGGGTGCAGATATTGAACTGACGGTCGCGCCTCTTTCAACAAATATTGCGGATCTGCATCAACAGAATTTAAGTAAAATCGATGAACTCAAAGCGCAATGGCGAGCGGCGCAAGACGATCTACAAGACCTGATATCAAGTTCAGATGTAAACAAGCGCAGCTACACCAAAAAATCGCTGCCTACTTGGCTAGAACAAGTCGCTATTTGGGCAGCAAGCCCAACAGTGGATTACGTTTTTCCCGATAAGCTGGAAAAATTCAGTCAGACGACGCTGAACGAAAAGACCCCCAAAGGCGAACCACCCACTCACCCAGTTTTTGATTTGATAGACGAGTTTATCTCGCAGTCGGTTTCGTTGCGTGATCCCATTTTGGCGCACGCGATCGCAGAGTGCCGTGTTCTATTAGCGAAAGCCAAGCAGAGAAAGAATTGGTTATCGTTCGATGATTTGCTGACGCAACTTTCTGCCGCCTTAGATACCGATGAAGATGACTTGTTGGCTGAGCGTATTCGCACTCTTTATCCGGTGGCTATGATCGATGAATTCCAAGATACGGACCCGCTTCAGTACCAGATATTCAGTCAAATTTACGTAGGTCAGCCCCAAACAGGCTTGTTTATGATCGGCGATCCTAAACAGGCGATCTATGGATTCCGTGGCGCAGATATTTTTACCTACATTAAAGCCCGTAATGAAGTGCAAGATCACTACACGCTTGGTACCAACTGGCGCTCCAGTGCCGATATGGTCATGGCAGTGAACCGAGTTTTCGACTTCAGTGATGCCCCTTTTATTTATGATGAAGACATTCCGTTCAGACCCGTCAAGTTCAGCCCGAAAGCCGATTCTAGCCATTGGTTTTTGGATGGCGTTAAGCAGCCAGCTCTAAGGTTTTGGCTGCATGAAGAAGAAGACGGTAAGCCCGTAACGAAAGGGGATTACCTTTCTGTCATGGCGTCAGCCACAGCCAGCCAAATTCAAACGGTGTTAACTGCATCAGATAAGCAACAAGCTTGGTTTGAAAATGGAGGGGAACGCCACAACGTGCAAGCTGGTGATATTGCTGTCTTGGTTCGAACCGGTACGGAAGGGCGAAAAATTAAGGAAGCATTAGCCGATCAAGGCATTGCGAGTGTGTATTTATCTAACCGAGACAGCGTGTTTGACAGTGTCGTCGCGCACGATGTACAACGCCTACTCCAAGCCGTCCTAACGCCGGAGCAAGACAAAACGCTTCGCGCTTGTTTGGCATCGTCTTTGTTCGCTTTGAACGCTCGTGAATTGGATGCCCTAAATAACGAAGAAACACTGTGGGAAAATACGGTGAATGAGTTTCGGGAGTATCGGAAACTTTGGCAGCAACGAGGCGTAATGCCAATGATTCGTTCCGTTATGTCAAAGCGAATGATGGCAGAGCGCTTACTGGAAGAAGATAACGGAGAGCGCACCATTACCGATTTGCTGCACATTGGCGAGCTATTACAGCAAGCCAGTTTGTCGCTTGAAAGTGATCACGGTTTGCTGCGTTGGCTATCTGAAACCATCAGCGATATTCAGTCTGGCTTAACGGGGGGCAGCGACGAGCAAATCCAACGTTTGGAGTCTGAGCGTAATTTGGTTCAAATTGTCACCATCCATAAATCCAAAGGCTTGGAATACGATTTGGTCTTTCTTCCTTTTGTTAGCAGTTACCGCGAAGCCAGTGAAGGCAAGTATTACGACGTAAAGAAGGATAAAACCGTATTAGACATTACTAAGAACAGTGAAGCCCTAGAACTGGCCGACAAAGAGAGATTAGCGGAAGATTTACGTTTGATTTACGTGGCGCTTACCCGCGCGGTTTATGGTTGCTTTATTGGTATGACACCGATACGAAAAGGGCGAGCCACTAAAGGACCTTCAGGGCTTCATTTAAGCGCCATTGGGTATTTAGTGCAAAACGGCGAGCCAAAATCGCCAGAAGAATTAGCGGGGTGCCTTGCTTTAGTGACCAATAATCATGATTTCATGACCATTGATACGCCACCTGATCAGCAAGGACAGCCATATACACCAGTAAAAGAAGCGGCAGAAGTCCTTACGGCAAGCGAGTTACAGCAAGATATCGATCGCTCATGGAGAATCAGCAGTTACTCGGGGTTAGTCAAGCAATCAGGGCACGGTTCACATGATGCGTCTTTTGAAATCGCGGGGTTTGATATTGACTCATTTTCTGAAGAGGAAGAACACCTAATAGAAGCGCCCGCGCGTTCTATATTTACTTTTCCAAGAGGCGCGAGACCAGGAACGTTTCTTCATACTTTATTTGAAGAGGTGATTTTCAACGAACCCGCGCACAGTGAAGCCAATAGTGCAACTATTGCCCATTTGATGGAAGTAGAACAGCTCGAACCAGAATGGCAGCCCGTATTGGAATTACTGGTAGATACGGTGCTTAACACGCCTTTGGATGGGGAAGGGCTCCAACTTTCGAACAAAATGCCAAGTCAGCTATTGGTGGAGATGGAATTCTTATTACCTATCGATGTACTCCTCGCTCCAACGTTTAACCAATTGGCTCACCAACATGATCCGCTTTCTAAGCAGGCTGGCGATCTAGGTTTTCACCGCTTAAAAGGTATGTTGAAGGGCTTTATCGATCTCGTGTTTGAGCACAACGGAAAGTATTATGTCCTCGACTGGAAATCGAACCACTTAGGCGATTCCGTCGCCGACTACCATGGTGAGAATTTGGCGCGTGCGATGGCGGATCACCGATACGATTTACAATATCAAATTTACGCGTTGGCACTGCACCGCTTCTTAAAAAGTCGGCTTGCACAATATGACTATGAACAGCACTTCGGTGGTGTGTATTATCTTTTTTTACGAGGTGTGGATGGGCAATCGAATAACGGGATCTTTTCAGCGAAACCTTCCCAAGCCTTTTTGGAACAGTTCGATAAGCTCATTGATGGAGAAGCATTAGATGTCTGATTCTCAGCCAGTAAACTCCGACATGCCTACAACCGATTTACTCAATGTCATGCAGCAGCTTGCGGTTCAAGGAGCAGTTCGACAACTGGATTATCAATTCGCTCGATTTATTGCCTCTCAACAGCCTGATTCGAATCTTTCCGTGCCTTTTATTGCGGGATTAGCCAGTTCTGAATTAGGAAAAGGGCATATTTGTGTGCCCATGGACAGAGTAGATATTGCAGCTTGCCTTGGCCTTTATGGCGAGCAAGCACAATTATTACAAGAAAAACTCGCGGGTATTGATTGGAAAAAAGAGTTGGAGAGCTCTCCTGTCGTCGGACGAAACGGTGAAGCCAAACCTTTAATTCTAGATGGTGCGAAATTGTATCTGCACCGCTATTGGCATTACGAGGTGGTGCTCAGTCAGACGCTGCGCGATTTGATGTCGCCCATTGTTTTAGAGCCTGCTCAAGCGACTCGCCTAAAAACAACGCTAGATCATTTGTTTGCTCGCAGTTACCAATACTTGTTCTCAACAATAGTGCATTCAGAACAAAGCCATCAGGTCATGCGACAGCAATGGGTATGCGATCACTTAGATGTCGTTGCACCGGAAACATTGGATTGGAATGCGATTGACAACGTTTTGGTGAGTGCGAAAAAAGTGACGGACTTAAGCAGTTTGGATGCCTTAGTACCGCAGTCTGCGTGCTTAAATTGGCAAAAAGTGGCTGCTGCTGTCGCGCTTACCAGACGCTTTGCTGTGATTTCTGGTGGGCCAGGAACAGGAAAAACCACAACGGTCGCTAAATTGTTGGCGGCTTTGGTTCAGCAGGGGAGTGACCTAGGTGGGGTGCCTGACATTAAACTGGTTGCTCCAACGGGGAAAGCCGCAGCTCGTTTAACCGAATCCATTGGTAAAGCCGTGGATGTTTTGCCGATAGATCCGAATATCCGTGACCAAATCCCAACCGATTCGAGTACGATTCACCGCTTACTGGGTGCGATCCCTGGGCGAGCTGAGTTCCGACACCATAAAGACAACCCATTGCATCTCGACATTTTGGTTGTCGATGAAGCTTCAATGGTTGACCTGTCTATGATGTATAAGCTGGTGGATGCGATGCCACCGAACGCAAGGCTGATTTTACTTGGCGATAAAGATCAGCTTGCTTCTGTGGAGGCAGGCGCAGTGCTAGGTGATATCTGTGATTTTAGTGAACAGTTCATGAGCCCAGCGCAAAGCCAACAAATCGCTACGTTAACGGGTTACGATGCAGTGAGCCGCCAACATTCAACGTCAGCCCCACCCATCGTGGACTGTTTGTGCATGTTGCAAAAAAGCTACCGTTTTGATGCCCGTTCTGGCATAGGGCAGTTGGCTAAAGCGATCAATTCAGGTCATCCCATTCGAGTCGAAAAAGTTTGGGAGCAAGGGTTTGGTGATATTGCCCACTATGACTTGGACAAAGACACCTATCAGCAGATGCTGAAAATGGTTACAGCAGGTTATGCCCCTTATTTGCAAGAGGCCAACCGCAAAGTTTCACTGGATGAATTACCCAGTGCGAAAGCAAAGCAGGTGTTAAAACTGTTTTCAGAATGCCGGCTACTATGTGCTATTCGTGAAGGTGATTTTGGGCTTGTCGGGTTGAATCATCGAATAGAGCAGAGCCTTAGAAAGCAGAATAAGTTACCAACCACCGATGATGTTTGGTACCCAGGCAGACCGGTCATGGTCACGCGTAATGATCATGCACTTGGGCTTTATAATGGTGATATTGGAATTTGTATGCTGGATGAGTCTGAAGAAGTGCCAAGACTTAGGGTGTACTTTGAATTACCCGATGGCACGGTGAAAGGTGTTCTTCCAAGTAGAGTCCCCGAGCACGAAACAGCGTATGCTATGACCATTCATAAATCTCAAGGAAGTGAGTTTGAACATACGATTATGGTATTGCCGCCAAGCTTTAGCCCTATTTTAACGCGAGAGTTGATCTATACCGGTATTACACGAGCTAAGAAGAAGCTGGATCTGTTTGGTGAGCGAAATGTGATGAATCGAGGGGTAAAAGTGAAAACACTACGCGCAAGTGGGTTAGCTGGGCGATTGGATTGGTAGGGCGCTAGATACAGTTTGAAAGTGTGATTGAATTTTTGGCTCCACCGTCCTTGGTGGACCATCAAATTTCTAAGGTCTGCAAATCCTAAACTTCGGCAAGTGCTAGGAATTTGAAAACGTCTTTGACGCTGCTGTTTTCATCTATTTTCGTACTGAATACTTCCGAAAATGAGATGTTTCTTATGTTACAACGATTTTGATAAGACAGTATGTAACGTTTCATGCTGTCGTTTACTGGAAAAACGCAGTGTACTTCTCTGCCATCCAAAAACTGGTTGTCAGCCATATCCCAAAAGCTTTGGGCCGAGTTGCAAATAATGGTTCTCATTGAGTTTATGCTCGCAAGTTGTGGACTCTCGCTTCCTAGCATTTGACTCCGTACTAGAGTGAACCTCCATGTGGCAGTGAACATTCTTGACGTTGATGTTTAAAACCTTTTGATAGGCGATAAAGCAAACTAAAAGGTAAAACAGAATGATTCAACTGAATTTGGCACTGGAAAGCATGGCTTTCCAGTGGCGGGGATTGTACCAGCAGAATGTGATATGAAAAGTCAATTTTTAACCGATTTGCGGTTTTTTTTAGCAATTAATTATAAATCAGTTGCTTATGAACGAAATTAATTGGAACGAGGTTCTATTAAATAACTTGGAGTTGTAAAATCTTAGAACGTCTCTGGTAGTTATATAAATCTTGCTTCTCTCCAGGCAACGCGCCTATGCCGACTTCGGTGAATCCTTGCTCTCTAAACCAGTGAATACTTCGCGTGGTGAGCACAAATAAATTCTCTAGCCCCATCGTTTTAGCTTGATTGTATATGTGTTTAAGTAAGTGAACACCGCGGTTACCATCACGATAATCGGGGTGTATAGCCACGCAGGCCATTTCACCCGTTTGGTCTTCAAGAAAGGGATACAGAGCGGCACAGCCAATGATCATGCCGTCTTTCTCTATGATCGTAAATTGGTGGATCTCTTGTTCCAGTTGCTCGCGTGACCGACGAACCAATATACCTTGCTCTTCCAGAGGGCGAATCAAGTCTAGGATCCCGCCAATATCATCAATATCAGCACTGCGAACTTGCTCTGCGCTGGCCATTACTATTTGAGTTCCGATACCATCGAGTGAGAACAGTTCTTGTAGAATGGCACCATCCAGTTTGTAACTGACTAAGTGGCTTCTTGGAACGCCAGCTCTGCACGCGGCGATAGCAGCCTTAAGGAAGCGAATCGATCCTCTCTGCCCTTCGTCCGAATCGGAAACTCGTTGTTGAAGTATTTCTTGGGCACCCGCTGGGAAGAGTTCGGCAATGACATTGCCTTCGTCGTCTGTAATGCCTTGCTCAGAACTGAAACCAATCAGCTTATCGGCATTGAGTTTGATGGCGACTTGCGTAGCCACTTCTTCTGAAAGTAAGTTAAAGCTTTCCCCTGTAACGGACGACCCAATAGGACCGAGAAGAACAATAGATCCCTGCTGAAGTGTTCTGTAAATGCCTTCGGTATCGATACGGCGAATACGACCGCTGTGGCAATAGTCGATGCCATCGTCGACACCAATAGGTTGTGCGACGATAAAGTTTCCGCTAGCCACGTTCAACTGAGTGCCGGCCATCGGGGTATTATTCAAACTCATTGAAAGCCGAGCGGTAATGGCGAGCTGTAACTGCCCTGCGGCTTGCATAACAACGCTTAAGGCGTTCTCATCGGTAACACGAATACCTTTGTGATAAGGAGTGCGATGTTCTTGTTTGTCGAGCAACTGGTTAATTTGAGGACGAGCACCGTGCACTAACACGATCTTTACCCCTAAGCTATGTAGCAGTGCGATATCGTTAATTATGTTGCCAAAATTCTGATCTTCGAATGCTTCTCCACCCAGCATTATCACCATGATTTTTCCACGGTGAGCGTTAACATAAGGGGCGGATTGTCTAAACCCTTTTACTAGTGCTGTACTTCTTATCTTCACTATTTAATCTATCCGTGACTATTTATGCTGATTTTATGATTATTTATTTTCTGTATATTGACGCCAAATTTCTTTTTGTTCAATCAAAAATTTGGAACTGTGCCAAATAATGATCCATGCAATGCGAATTCATATAGACTATGGTTTAAACTGAGTGAAAAGTCAGCAGTAATTGCGCTTACTATGAAATTATCAAAGAAATTATCAAAATTTTGATAATGGACACTTGTTGGTAATAGACATGTGTTGATATCGAGACCGTTGGTATAGAGACGGGTTGATATAGACAAGTAAGTGCACACCTGTAATTCTTGGCACACGTTATGAGATGTTAGATGTATGAGTGGTGAAGTGAGCAAGAATTTGCGGGGAAGTTCGCGTCGAGATGTGTCGTATTATTTACGTGCAATATTGTTGGTTGTTACGGTAGCGATTGGCGCAGGTGTCACCTTGTATCATGTACTCGGTGAATACAATGCAAAACAACAAGACCTCAAAAAGAACATCTATGGTCATTGGGTTGAACAGCATGTAGCCCCTTATATGTCAGATTCTTATACCATTAAACCCGAAGGCATTTACCGTGATGGGCGTATGCTGACGTCAAAATTCAGTTTTAATGGCACTGAATTGGAATTCGAAAGCGGTGGTGTTGAGCATGAGTTCATCGTGATTTCTGAAAGTTTCAACAGAATGCGCCGACTCCGCCCCGAACACTACGAATCCATATTTTTGAATACAACACCTCCAGCTGTCTTAAATTCAAGCAACTAGCTATCTCAATAGGGTGACTTGTGTTGCTGATGGCGTCATATTTTGCCATGCTGATACAAATCATTTTGTCTGGATGTCTTTGTGTTTAAAAAATTTCTTTGCTTTGGTATCGCGTTGGTTCTTGTTGGGTGTGCTGCACCTAAAAAACGCGGTCAGCAATACCTTGACGGTGAATTCTCATCGCCATTGAATCAAACCGCTCAAATCGAGTCGAACAAGCCCCGAAACTTTCTTACGTTTGATGCTCAGGCAGACGCTGTTTTATCCAAATCTCCTTCGATGGCACGTACTTATCAATCTTTGTATGAACAGCTTTCAGTTTGGGCGCTCAATAGCGGTGAACCAAGTGAGCTCGCAAATTACGGGATTCAGTCTGCGCAGCTTGGTGGGGGAGACAGCCAAGGTAATGTATTGTTTACGGGCTATTTTTCTCCTGTCATAGAGCTTAGGCACCAGCCTAACGACACGTTCCGTTACCCTGTTTACAAAATGCCTGAATGTCATGGTCAGTGTCCGACTCGTGCAGAAATCAATGACGGAGCATTAAATGGGTTGGGGTTAGAGCTTGGTTACGCAGCCAATATGATTGATCCGTTCATTATGGAAGTTCAGGGCAGTGGCTTTGTACATTTTGAAGACGATGACACATTAGAATACTTTGCTTATAGCGGAAAAAATGGTCACCCCTATGTGAGCATTGGTAAGGTTTTGATTGAACGAAACCAAGTACCTCGTGAGAAAATGTCGCTGAAAGCCATTAAAGAGTGGGTATTAGCACAAGAAGAAGAGGTTGTTCGCGAGCTACTGGAACAAAATCCATCTTACGTTTTCTTTGAACCTAGAAAGGCGGCTCCGGTGACGGGAACTGCTGGTATTCCATTGCTGCCCATGGCGTCTGTCGCAGGTGATAGACGTTTGTTCCCTATGGGAACCCCTATTTTGGCAGAAGTACCTCTGCTTAATGCGGATGGCACGTTCAGTGGTGCGCATGAGTTGAGGCTGCTGATTGTGTTGGATACGGGCGGTGCTGTAAAACAGAACCACCTCGACCTTTATCATGGCATGGGACCAAGAGCCGGAACACAAGCGGGGCACTATAGGCACTTTGGTCGAGTGTGGAAATTAGGATTAGAAGCGTCACCTACACAATCGCCATGGGCACTGCCTCCTGAAAAGCGTGAATAGGCTAAACGCATCTCGCCATACCCAAGTGACCTCAAGGTGCAGGATTCAGAGCCTCATATTCTGTTTCAATTCAAGCCTTTCTACTTCAAAATCAGGAACGCAGCGGAATGACGAGTCCTTTCCAAGTTCTTAGACGATGAAGTGGGGCAGAATATGGGCTCCCAAGGGCGAGTTTAACTGGCTTTCATACTGCGTTATCGATTCTTGATTTAGAACCACTAGATCTTCAAATCGATGCCTTGTCTGAAAGCCAGTTAACTCTCGCTGAACCTAGCATCTTGAGGTTACTTGGGTATAGACTTTTCTAGAAAGAGTGCGTATAAATCGCACTCTTTCTTTTTGAACTCTACTTTGCACAAGGTCATATCATGCAAGACAACCTTCCTCCAGCATCCGAGCAGTACGATCAGCGATTTGGTGGTACAAGGCGGTTATACGGGTATTCTGAAGTCGATATTCTTCGGGCATCTCATGTTTGTGTGGTGGGTATTGGTGGTGTCGGTTCTTGGGCAGTAGAAGCGCTTGCCCGAACGGGGGTTGGCGAGCTGACATTAATCGATATGGATGACGTGTGTGTCACCAATATTAACCGTCAGATCCATGCATTGAATGGCACCGTTGGTCAGAGCAAGATTGAAGTAATGGCTGAAAGGGTGAAGCTGATTAACCCAGAGTGTAAGGTGAATTTAATCGATGATTTCATTTCGCCTGACAACTTAAAAGAGTACATCACTAAAGACTTTGACTATGTACTGGATGCGATTGACAGTGTGAAAGCCAAGGCTGCATTACTGGCATTTTGTCGGAGCAATAAGATTAAAGTGGTCACGACAGGTGGTGCGGGCGGTCAAGTGGACCCAACACAAATTCAGGTTGCCGACTTAACCAAAACAATTCAAGACCCGTTAGCGAAGAAGATCAAAGACACACTTCGTCGCCATCATAATTTTCCTAAAAACCCGCAACGCAAGTTTGGTATTGAGTGCGTTTTCTCTACTGAACAACTTAAATACCCACAAGCTGATGGCAGTGTTTGCGCCACTAAGTCGACGGCGGAAGGTCCGAAACGTATGGATTGTGCCAGCGGTTTTGGTGCGGCTACGGTTGTTACGGCAACGTTTGGGTTTGTTGCGGTATCGCGAATTGTCGAGAAGTTGATTCAGCGTGGAATGAAAACAGCCTAACTGCTCCTAACACCTATATTCTAAAAGAAAGCCCAGCGTTGATGCTGGGCTTTCTTATTCTGGCTAGGTTTTCTTGTACTAGCTAGCCTTTCTTATACTGACAGTAGAAAGGTATTTTGAACCTTCACCTGAGTGGGTTTGGGTATATAATCTCACACAGTTTAAATTGGATAATTCAGCAAATATTATGAGCAACTTTCCTTCGTCCCCTTTTGGTACCGATATTTCTAGCGAGCACATTGCAGAGACAATGCAAGGTTTTAAAAGCTGGGAAGACCGTTACCGACAAGTTATTCAATGGGGTAAGAAACTGCCCGCTATGCCTGAAACGTTGAAATCAGATACTGTCACGATTTCTGGGTGTGAAAGCCAAGTATGGTTTGTTACTGAAAAGCACGGTGATTGTTGGCATTTTTGCGCCGATTCAGACGCAAGAATCGTTCGTGGTTTGATTGCTCTTGTGCTGGCGGCTTATGAGGGAAAAACGTCGGAGCAAATTCAGCAATTTAATATTGATGACTATTTTGAGCGAACAGGTCTTATTGCCCATTTAAGCCCTTCACGTGGCAATGGATTGAAAGCCATTGTTGAGCATATTCAAACGGTGACCCGATAGCTTGCTGGCTTTAGCGATTTCGTGGATCGAGTTTTGATTCAATAAAAAGAAAAAGGAATAACATGAAAAAATATTTCGTCTTGGCTGCCGCACTTATTTCTACATTTAGCATGGCTGAATCACAAAAACACGGTGAGCGAGAAGGCTTTCGCTTAGCGGCAGGTTTTGCTAGTACCAGTTATTCATCCAGTGTAAACAGCACCTATTTCACCACCAATGGCGGCGGCGGATTGAGAGTTGACGGGGCTTATGATTTCAATGCTATGTTTGCTGCAAAGTTAACTTTTGAAGCCAATTCACAAGATTTGCTTTCCGCTAACACCGGAAAAATTGCGGGCGAGCTTTCACACCCATTCAATGTTGATGCCGGTGGAGCAATTAAACCTTATGCAACGCTTGGCTATGGTCTACATACTGTGAAAGCAACGGCATTTACACCGCAAGAGCGAGAGTCTGGTTTGGTGTATGGCGCAGGCATACGTTTTATTGCATCACATGGGTTTATGCGGATTTAAACGTTGAGTTGGTCGAACTGAAAAATATCCGGTTAAGCCAAGGGGCGTTTTTGATTGGCTATAAATTTTAAGCTTGAATGCCTCCAACCAGCGAGCTAATGCCTGTTGGAGGTGTTTCTTTTGTGGTGGAGACTAGGGTCTGTTGACCTTTCGAGATGATTTTTGCAGCAATTTGTGGGTGATTTATACAAGGCAGAGCTTATTCGGTGTAGTCGCTCTACATCAATGAGCGATAACGCAGTAGAAATAAGCCACAAATGCTGCCCGAAGGGTTCAACTAGGCGTCCCCGCTCTATACCTTTTACTCTTTGTTGCAAGGTATTTGCTTAGAATGACTAGGCGTCACACCTTGCGTCGCGATTAAAAGGCATAGAATTCGAACAAAATTTAACCGCAAAAGATCAACAGACCCTAAAGAATGTCTAACGCTTTTTCTACCGCTTTCACCAGCTTCTCTACATCTTCTTCCGTGTTGTAAATCCCGAACGAGACTCTTACGGTTCCTGTTACTCCCAAAGCATCCATGAGTGGATGAGCACAATGGTGCCCAGCTCTTACTGCTATTCCTTGCTGATCAAGAAGGGTGGCAATGTCTTGGTGGTGAATGCCATCGGCAACAAAAGTCAGCACACTCGCATTAGGCTGATAGCCGAGTAGTGAAATGTCTTCCATCTGTTCCAGTTTGTTAGCCGTTAGTCTTTGCAGCTGATGAATGTGCGATTCTATGTCCTCAAGAGAGAACGAGCGATACCATCTGATGGCGGTGCTTAACGCAATCGCTCCGGCAACGTTTGGTGTGCCAGCCTCAAACTTTCCGGGAAGCTCGGAAAATGTCGTTCCGGTGAAGCTCACACGCTCGACCATCTTCCCACCGCCATGCCATGGCGGCATTGCTTGCAGTAAATCAAGCTTGCCGTACAACACCCCAATTCCTGCTGGCGCATATAATTTGTGACCGGAAAACACATAAAAATCGGCATCCAGCGCTTTGATGTCTACGGATTCATGAACAATGCCCTGAGCGCCATCAATGACAATGACCGCGCCGACTTGCCGGCTGAGCTTGATGATCTCTTCAATAGGTTGCCGATACCCTGTTACATTCGTCACATGAGCAACGGCCACGATTTTCACATTGCGAGATAAGCGAGACTCAAATGCCGCCATATCGAGCTCACCAGATGGCGTCATGGGAATTTTGACGATACTTGCGCCCGTCTGCTCTGCCACAATTTGCCAAGGAACAATGTTCGCGTGATGCTCCATTTCGCCGATCAGAATTTCGTCACCTGCTTGAAGTGTGCTTCGAGCATAAGTTTGAGCGATTAAGTTCAACGCTTCCGTTGCACCTCGAGTCCAAATTACCTCTTTTGGTTGCGCACCGATAAAATCGGCAACAGTCTCTCTGGCTTCTTCAAAAAGAGAAGTGGCATTGGCGGTTAAGGAGTGGCTACCGCGATGTACATTTGCATTTTGCTGGCTGTAATATTTTTGAATCGCATCTATCACGACTTGAGGTTTCTGAGTGGTCGCAGCGCTATCAAGATAAACCAAAGGGGTCTCGTTGACATCTTGTGCCAGCGCAGGAAACTGTGAGCGTACGTCGGTTAAAGGCATTCTTTACTTACCCATTTCATGGTAGTGAAGGTTAGGTAACGTCACCATTGGCTCAGCCACCTTCCATGCGTGTGGTTTACCCGAAAGCTGGATGACAATTTCCATCGCAAACTCCAATGCACTGCCTGGTCCTTGGCTGGTAATCAGTTTGTGATTGATATCGGTGACGACTCGTTTCACACGCCATTGCGACTCTGGGATCTTATCCTCGAAGTTTGGATGACAGGTCATGATGGCTTTAGGGTAAAGATCGTGCGCTTGTAAAACGAGAGCAGGGCTTGCGCATATCGCAGCCATCCAGCGAGCATCGTACATATGCTGCTTCAAGATCTCTATGAGTAACGTGCTGTCCCTAAAAACTTCTGCGCCCGGTACACCACCTGGCAGTGCAATGACATCAAATTGCTCATCGGCAACATCCACCAACCGACAATCGGCTGTTAGTGTGACACCACGGGAGGCTTTCATGGTGAGCGCTCCTTCAGGATCGACACTTGCAACCGTCACGTCATAACCAGCACGAACCATAATATCAATGATGGTTACGGCTTCCATTTCCTCTGTACCTGCAGCGATAGGGACCAGTATTTTATGGCTCATGATGAAATCCAGCTTTTTTCAATGTTTAAAACGGCGTCCAGTAATGCTTGATTAGCAGGAACTGGAATATGATGGCGAGCGGCAACTCGAATGACGTAGCCAGTGATAAATTCTATCTCAGTTTTCCGTTGGTGAAATACATCTTGCTGCATTGAAGAATGATTTTTAGCCGTGGCGTGAATTACGGTACTGACTTTTTCTCTCAATACCTCAAAGTTTGCCTCTAAACCTTCGCGGAGCATAACAGAAACAACTTCTTGTGTGACTTCATCCAGCACTGTGTTGAACTTTGGTTCGGAAAGGTTTCCATTCAAGCATTGATGAATACCTGTTAATGGGTTGATGGCGCAGTTGATGGCTAACTTATCCCAAAGGGCTTGACGGATATTGGGATTCCACTTTACTTCAGGAAGGGCGTGATTCAGCACCTCTTCTAAGAACTCACATTTCTCACCCTTTGAATTGAAACCGCCTATCTGAGTTTGACCTACTCCTGTGTGTATTACTTGATCAACATTCGGCTTGTAAGCGGCTTGAGTCGTAGTACCGACAACAACAGGAAAAGAGGCAATATCGGATTTCAACGTGTCAACAGCCCCCATTCCATTGTGAAGAAACAACAATATGGTGTCTGGATGTAGGTGCGACAAAATGGGGAGCAAGGCTGTTTGTACTTGCCATGCTTTCACTGTGACCAAAACGACATCACAATGTTTTAAGGCATTCAGGTTATTGGTTTCAAAGGTAACTGGTGGGGTATCGCCAAGCGACAGATCTCTTTGGGTATCTTTGTTATTACGTGTCCACAGGGAAACGTGATGTCCTGCTGTTGCCAGCGACGCCGCCCAAAGTGATCCAATTGCACCTGGACCTAATATGACGATATTCAAACCTAGAAGCCTTATCAGAAACGATTGGAGCAAGGATAGCGACAGGAATGAAAGATGCAATATAAAGTCGAAACAAAAATGGCGCTTCAATAGCGCCACTTTTTTATATAGCTACTTGTTAGAATTTGTAGCTTAAACGATAGATCACGATGTCTTGGTAATCTTTACGTGCCAGTTTGTTCACTGTGTAACGGTAAAGAACGCCTGCAGACCAATCTTGATGGAAGTTCCACATAGCGTTTACGCTACCATTCAAACCTGTTTTACCACCGTTGATATCAGCGTACGCTTCTTGACGACCGAATTCGTATTCACCCCAAGTTGAAAACGTGAAGTTTTGACCAGCAAGATCGGTGTTGTAGAAACCAACCCAGCCAACCATTCCGCCGTTTGCACCGCTGATGCCGCCTTCGGTGTTAACTTGATGAGCACCAATAAATGGAGTGAACCCCCAGTTATCGCCTTTTAACGCTGTGTAGCCTAAGCCAGCAACACGGTTCTGCTCGTGAAGTGTTGGGCTGATGTCTTTATCTGTGTTGTACACTTGTGCATAAAGACTGACGCCAGTGTCTGCTAGGTTGTAATGGATTGTACCTTTAAGGGATGCACCACGGTTGTCTTGACCACGGTCAACACCTTCGTAGTCGTAAAACCCGTAGATTTGGCCCCAATCAAATACCGCACCACCTTCGATGCCGATGACGGCTTGGTTGCGTTCATGGATTTCCTGACCAAAGTTAGAAGCATCATTGCCGATACCGTGATCCCACTTTTGGTAATCAAGGTACGCGCTACCAAAACCAAATAGATATTCTGCTTGTGCTGGAACAGCGATAGCTGCAGATGCAAGGCTTAGAGCTAAAATTGACTTATGCATTAGGTTCTTCTCTCATATAAACGATTGGTGTAGGGCTCAATCCATAAACCTTAAATCCTTCGCCGCGCATTCTATATTTTCATCTCTCATTTGGAAGTGAAAAATACCGCAAATAGAAAGCAATTGAGTGACTAAGATCACGTAACTGAACATAATTAGGAACTCTGTCAATTGGGTGCAATAGTAATCAGGGTTTTACTAATGACAAAGTTGTTAATTTGAGAAAAACGTTTTCGTTCTTACTTTCAACAGCGTTAGGAGATTAGATATTTCCGGGCTGAAACATCGGTGGTTACTGCATTCGTGCGGTAAATGAATAATGATTGTGATCGCGATTACTGGCGCGCTCGTAAATCCTGAACATAAAGACAAAGGAAAATGAGCATGTCATTAATTACCAAATTGTTTCCTCTGAGTTCGGTTGTTTTACCTGAGGGGAAAATGAACTTGAGAATATTCGAACCCCGTTATAAAAGACTGGTGAAAGAGTGTTGCCAACAGAATGAGGGATTTGGAATTTGCCTCATGTCCGACGGTGATGAGTCTTCCCCACACAATGTTTCTCAAATCGGTACGCTTGTTGAGATCGTGGACTTTGAAACGTTAGAAGACGGTTTGTTAGGGATTACTGTGTATGGAAAGCAAAGAATTCGCGTAAAAAGGGTCTGGTCTGAGAAGGATGGGTTGAGAGTAGGGGAGATTGAACACCTTCCTAACTGGCAAACAGCGGAGTTTGTTGAGGATACAAAGCATGTTTCGCAACAACTCAGGCATGTCTACAGTCAGTTCCCACAAGTTAAAAACCTGTATGAACAATGTTTTTTCGATGATGCAACGTGGGTAAGTCAACGTTGGCTTGAGCTGCTTCCGATAAACCAAACGAAATTCGATCTTTTGGTTTCCCAAGAATCTTGCAGCGCTACGTTGGACTTTTTATCTGAAGCAATAGATAGCAAGCCACTAGCTCGAGACTAGAGAATTAAGCTTTAGTCTTTTTAAATCCATCTCTTTTGCCTGCTTTTCATTTTAAAGTGATCGATAATCCTGCGTGTTCGTATATGCTTTCTACAGGAATAAAAACTATTTTCCGGTGCTGGGACAAGTCTCAGCTCGATGTTAAGGAACTATCATGAGCAAGACGCTAGAAGCAGGCTCTGAATGTAAGTCAAAAGCTAAAGGAATCGACCGAGCGCATTGGTCGGCTTGCATGGCACGAATTCAGAATGGAGACAAAGAGGCATACGCTGAAGTGTTTCGATTTTTCTCGCCAAGACTTAGAACATTCGTCATCAAGCACGTGAGTAACGAGCATGTGGCAGTTGAGATTATCCAAGACACAATGGCAATGGTATGGCAAAAAAGTCATCTTTTTGATCCCGATAAAAGCTCGCTTTCAACTTGGATCTATACGATTGCGAGAAACTTAAGCTTTGATTTATTACGAAAACAAAAAGGCAAAGAGCTTCATGTACATTCTGAAGACATTTGGGCAAGCGACTATTGCCCGCCGGATCTTGTAGAGCATTATTCCCCGGAACAAAATATGTTAAAAGAACAGGTCGTCCGTTTTTTGGACACTCTGCCGCAGAGTCAAAAAGACGTAGTTAAAGCGGTTTACCTAGATGAGCTTCCACATCAACAAGTCGCTGACATGTTTGATATTCCTTTAGGGACAGTAAAATCGCGGTTGCGACTAGCTGTAGAGAAGTTACGGCATTCAATGAAGGGAGATGCATTATGAGTTATCACCCAGAGTTCGAGCTGATTCGCGCCTACGTAGATGGCACTATTGACCCTTGCCACGGCATTATGGTGGCAGCGCACTTAGAAACATGCAGTCAATGTAGACAAACCGTTCAAAGGTTAGAGGCTGAAGCGGCTAATGATATGTTTGAAGCGCACAGTGCTGCAGATAAGGCAAGCTTCGCTGAAGAGCATGGCATCGCCGAAGAAAAAAACGCACCTAGTCTAGATTTGGAATCAATGCTCTCAACCATAGTTGACATGAAACAGCTCAAGCCAACTTCTCATGCAGAAGAAACCCCTTCCGTGCATATTGAGTTAAATGGGAAGAAGTTTGTGTTACCTAAGGCGTTGAGAAATCAGGTGTCACGCATTGGTGAGTGGCGCAGTTACGGCGGCAAGGTGTACAGCGCTGCAATTGAGCTTGAAGAAAACGACGCGAGAATGAACCTACTTTACATCAAGGAAGGGGTTCAAGTTCCTCAGCACACACATAAAGGCGTCGAAACTACGTTAGTTCTTCATGGCAGTTTTAGTGACGAGGATGGAAAATATGCTGAAGGAGACATCATGTCTCGCGATGCATCAGTGAAGCATGCTCCGCAAACGTCGGGAAATCAGGACTGTTTGTGTCTGACTGTTTTGACAGAACCGATGATATTCACTCAAGGTGTGGCACGAGTCTTCAACTTGTTTGGACGAGGCATGTACCCTTAAGGTGTGTTTGTTCCAGTTAAATGAATAGAAAACGAAAAGAGGCTCTAATACGAGCCTCTTTTTTACGTCTGAAATTTATTTAACCAAAGGAGAATCTTCCATTTCTTCTTTTTCAGATTCTTTTTTGGCTTTTGCCAGCAAGTTTGTGAAGTGGTGTCTTAGAGAGTAAAGCATAATCAAGCTTGGAATCACCATCAACGAAGTAACAATGAAGAAGGTTGACCAATCGTCCAAGAAATCCACAAGCTCCCCACTGAAAGACGCCAAGGTCGTTCTTCCGAAATTACCCAGTGAAGCGAGCAACGCGTATTGAGTTGCAGAGAACGCTTGACCTGTCATCGCGGTTAGGAAGGACACAAACGCGACGGTAGAAAACGCCGTTGTGAAGTTATCGACAACAATGGTTGCGAAGAACAGTGTTTCACTCGGTCCTACTTTGGCTATCCAAGCAAACATCAAGTTACTTGCCGCCATAGCAATACCACCAATCATTAAGCCGCGAACAATGCCAAACTTCACATTCACCATACTTCCGATGATGGTAAAGAGAATGGTAAAGCCCCAACCAATCAATTTGGAGTAGTAGCCAATTTGTTCATTGCTAAAGCCGACTTCCTTATAAAACGTAATCGACATACGCCCCAAGAAGGCTTCACCGATTTTGAAAAGGAATACGAATAAAAGCAGAGTGACGGCAACTTGCACACCGTTGCGTTTGAAGAAGTCATAAAACGGTTCAATAACGGTTACTGTAAACCATGCAGCGACCGGAGACCCGACGACTTCAGAGTGGCGCTCCTCGGCTTGTTTCTGAAGGGCTTCACGTTGGGTTTGTGGCTCGCCTACTAACAACGTGAATAGGATTAGCACACCTACAATGATAGCCATTCCATAAAACACACCGTTCCAGCCAATGCTGTCGGCATTGATAAAGGCTAAGTACCCAGGAAGAGAATAACCAGTCCACCAACCTACGACTGCCATAGCGGAAGCTTGAGGGAGTTTATTGGATTGAGATTTTGGGAAAGTATCAATACGGTAAGCATCAATGGCGATGTCTTGTGTTGCAGACGCTATCGCAATACCGAAGGCAATCATCGATGTAAACATCAAGTTGGTTGCTGGATCGACTCCTGCAATAAACAGAGTGCAAATCAAAATAAGACATTGACACAAAAGTATCCAACTGCGCCTTTGACCTAACAAAGAGTGAAGAATGGGTAATTTTACGCGGTCGACTAAAGGTGCCCATAAAAAGTTAATAGCGTAAACCGCGAAAATAGAACCAAAGTAACCAATTGCAGCGCGTGTTAGCCCTGCATCTTTGAGCCAACCGGACATGTTAGAGCCGATGAGTACCCAAGGAAAGCCGCTGGAGCAGCCAAGCATAAAGACCCAGAGCAAGCGTTTATCAAGGTAACTTCGGATAGTTTCTGTCCAAGTCATATTGCTTGACATAGAACACTCCTTGTATGAAAAGCGAAAGAAAACGCTGGCGGTTTGCCAGCGTTAGTTTTGTTATTTTTGTAGAGTTACTTTTTTAATAACGATAGGTTTTACTGGAATATCTTGCATTCTACCCATGGACTTGGTTGGTTTGGTGGCCATTTGCTGAACCACATCAAATCCTTTTGTCACTTTTCCAAAGACGGCGTAGCCTGGATTGGAAGATGAGTAGTTCAGAAAGTCATTGTTTTGCAAGTTAATAAAGAACTGGCGTGTTGCAGAATGAGGGTTAGATGTGCGCGCCATTGCGATAGTCGCAGTGTCGTTTTTCAAACCATTGCTGGCTTCATTCTTTATTGCATCATAAGTGGGCAGGCGACCCATTTTTTCATCAAACCCACCGCCTTGAGCCATAAAACCAGCAATTACGCGATGAAATTGAGTACCTTCATAGCTGCCATCTTCGATGTAGCGAAGAAAGTTTTTGACTGTGACAGGGGCTTTTTCTTCATTTAATTCCACTGTGAATGAGCCAAGTGTTGTTTCAAATACAACGTTTTGAGCCCAAGTTGGTAGTGAGAAAAGACATACCAAAGATAAAATCAGGCTGCGCATTAGAATCTCTCCTTCATGTAGTTTAGAAGTTCTTTGTCGTTAGCGATTTCAGCAAGCACTAAGTCGACTACATCATTTAGTACCAATTCAACGTCGTCATTAGACGCAGATAAAGTGCCTGTTTTCGTCGCTGTACCGTTGTAAGACTTAACGAGCTTACCGCGTGGTGTTTCAGCAGTGACCTGAAGCGTTACTTTGGCGTCCAACTCGTTTTCCATTAATGTGTTTGAAACATTGACTAAAGCTTCTTGAACTTCAAGGCTAAGTGTATTGTTGCTATTCGCTACCATTTGGAAACCTTGAGAGACCAATTGCTGGTACATCGCAGTTTCAATGGCGATACGCAGATTTTGCTTCGTATGGATAGGTTGTGTCGTGCGACGACCGCTGTTGACCAACGCGACATACTGAGAAGTTCGTATATCACGGCTTTCTAGAGAGAAAGACTGCCCATTCACCAATTTCACGCTGCTCAAGGTGGGTGTCGGTGTGAGGTTTATTTGTTCTTCTTTCTGTGGAGAAGCGCAAGCTGCTAAAAGTGTCACAGATGCAGCAAGTATCAATTTTCTCATGACGAGTTCCTTAATTAAACATTCTCGCAGGACGTTTTCTATTTTTTAGTGGCTTGTAATATAACAAATTTACGGTTCGATGCGACGAGCTTAACCTGCGATTTTCCAAATAAGCGTTCAAGTTTTATATCGTAGCCTAGGTGACGGTTACCAATAACAAATAAATCCCCTCCACTACTAAGAACATGCTTTGCATCACAGAACATCTGCCACGCAATGTGGTCTGTAACGGCTTGTTGTTGATGGAACGGGGGGTTGCATAACACTAAGTAAGTACTCTCTTTTTCAAATCCATCAAGGCAATTATTGGCTATGCACTGGATATTGCGATCTTCCCCCAGAGT
This sequence comes from Vibrio sp. vnigr-6D03, assembly GCF_002835515.1. Taxonomy (NCBI): domain Bacteria; kingdom Pseudomonadati; phylum Pseudomonadota; class Gammaproteobacteria; order Vibrionales; family Vibrionaceae; genus Vibrio; species Vibrio sp. vnigr-6D03. Next base: position 29,371 of record NZ_PIZL01000019.1, on the reverse strand, counting down.
TTCTGTGAGATTACGCTTAGCCGATTCCACAGCCATGTAGCTTTCGTCTACACAGGTAATATTTGCTTGGGGGTTTAACTGTCCTGCTTTAACAGAAAGAACGCCATTGCCACAACCAAGATCGAGAATGTGCTCTAGCTTAGGGTTCTGAGGAATGTGCTCAAGCATAAAGCGCGCACCTAAATCGAGCGCTTCTCCGGAATAGACATTAGCGAGGTTGGTTAGAGAAAAGTTTTCACCGTCCACTTCCCATTTAGTTTCAGGTTCTGCCTTATGGCTGACGGGAGAGTTCGGTGTCGAGAATACAAGGCGGTGCTTTTTCCACGCAAGAGAGGTCGTTGTAGTACCAAGGTGTTTTTCAAACAGCTTTAATGTGGATGTGTGTATTTCTTTAACTTTGTTCACTGCCACTATTTTGCAGTGCGAAGGTAACACCGATCGCAATTGGTTGAGCTGATACGTTAAAAATCGATTAATTTTGGGGATCTGCATGAGTACTAAGTCGACATCGGTAGGGATGCATTCCAAGCTGGTTAGAAAGTCGACTTTATTGCATTGATTCCGTTGCAGATTTTTCAGTGTTCCTCGATGCGATACAAACGAGTCCGTCATCATCGTGACGTGATGTTTTTCTGAAAACCAGCAAGATAAAGCCCCAAAGTTATCGTTCAGAATAAGGATTTTTTTTCCGTCTGAAACTTTAAGCTCGTTCTCAACGTAATTAATAAGGTATTCGTCACCCGCATTCCATGCCTGAAGTGTTTCTTGTGCTCGTTTGGGAAAGCGTTGTAGCGTTAAAGTGCGACCGTCGATGTGTAGCTCGGTATTCATTGTGCTTGGTTTCTTATGGGCTAAGAGCGCATTGTCGCAGAAAGCGGCAAATTCTAGAAATGAAAATAAATACAATTCGCTTGGATGCGTAGAAAGGGGGCTCGCTACCAAGGGCTTATTCTTCAAAAGCCATCTTGAGTGGTTATCTGACCTTAGAATGTTGTGATATTGATAACAAGGACATAGCGGGCGATCGTCAGTAAGGTATAATCAAACAAAAATTGAGCAAGGAAGAAATATGATTCATGAAATCATTGAAGAAAAATTGCGCAGTGCGTTTGAACCAAAGCACTTAGAAGTTCTTAATGAAAGTTACATGCATAACGTCCCCAAAGGCTCTGAAAGTCACTTTAAAGTGATCATCGTTAGCCAAGCGTTTGAAAACTTGAGACTGGTTGCTCGTCACCGCAAAGTTAATGGCGTATTGATAGAAGAATTAGAAAATCACATACACGCTCTCTCTATTCATACCTATACTGAATCAGAATGGTTGCAACAAACGGATGGTGCTCCAGAGAGCCCAATGTGTTTGGGTGGAAGCAAACTGGGGTGATTTTAAGGCGGCGTGGCTGCCTTTTTTGTGCAATTACTCGTTTAGTGAATGAATATTAAAGAAGTGAATTGTTAAAAAAACATATAAATAAAAATGAATGGCTTAAGTCTAAATATTTTTATGAAATATTAACATTTGTGCGACAGTTCAAACTTATTCACTTTGGTTAGCTAATCTATAACCAACATACAAAAAATTACAGATTTATCCAATGCATGGTCATGGCATCACCTTCACAAAAGATGCTAGACTATCGCACCTGATAAAACTCGCTATTTTTTGTGACGAGTTAATTAAGAGGATGTTGCGATTTTGACCAGGGTGTCAGGTCAAAACCGGACACAAAATGTCGTGTCTAACTTTTACGCAATTAAAAGAATCTTTTTCCCGATAAAGTAGTGCAAGTGCGTATGATTACAATAAATAAGGGCTTGGATATTCCAATTTCTGGAGTTCCATCCCAGGTGATAAGTGATGGCAAGTCCATCAATAAAGTCGCCTTGCTTGGCGAAGAGTACGTTGGAATGCGTCCTACGATGCATGTTCGCGTAGGCGATGAAGTGAAGAAAGGTCAGGCTCTTTTTGAAGACAAAAAGAACCCAGGCGTGTTATTTACTTCTCCAGCAAGTGGTAAAGTCATTGAAGTTAACCGAGGCGCAAAGCGCGTTCTTCAATCTGTAGTGATTGAAGTTTCTGGTGACGAGAAAGTGACTTTTGACAGTTACACAGCCGATAAATTAGTGAGCCTTGAACGTGAAGCGATCAAAACTCAACTGGTTAATTCTGGCGCGTGGACTGCACTCCGTACTCGTCCGTTCAGCAAGGTTCCCGCGATCGAGTCTTCAACTCAAGCTATCTTTGTAACCGCTATGGATACCAACCCATTGTCGGCAGATGCTGGAGTGATCATTAACGAGCAGTCTGATGCTTTTACTGCCGGTTTGGACGTTCTTTCTCGTCTAACGGATGGCAAAGTATTAGTGTGTAAGAATGGCGAAAGCCTTCCTCGCTCATCTCAATCAAATGTTGAAGAACATGTATTTGATGGACCACACCCTGCTGGGCTTGTTGGTACACACATGCATTTCCTTTACCCAGTTAACGAAGAATACGTTGCTTGGAGCATCAACTATCAAGATGTGATTTCAATCGGTCATCTCTTCCTTACTGGTGAAGTCTATTCAGACCGTGTTGTTTCTCTGGCAGGTCCAGTGGTAAACAACCCTCGTCTAGTACGTACAACAATGGGTGCAAACTTAGATCAGCTTACCGATGGTGAGATGATGCCTGGTGATGTACGTATTATTTCTGGTTCTGTACTAGCTGGTACTCAAGCGAAAGGTCCTCATGCCTTCCTTGGTCGTTACCACCTTCAAGTGTCTGCACTTCGTGAAGGCTATGAAAAAGAGCTATTTGGCTGGGCGATGCCTGGTAAGAACAAATACTCTATTACTCGTGCATATTTTGGTCACCTGTTCTCAGGGCGTCTGTTTAACATGACAACAACGACCAACGGTAGTGATCGTTCTATGGTGCCAATCGGTAACTATGAGAAGGTATTACCACTGGATATGGAACCAACTCTGCTGCTTCGTGACCTATGTGCCGGCGATACTGATAGTGCTCAGTCACTCGGTGCGCTTGAGCTGGACGAAGAAGATTTAGCACTGTGTACGTTTGTGTGCCCAGGTAAATATGATTACGGCGAGTTGCTTCGTGAATGTCTAGACAAGATCGAGAAGGAAGGTTAAGTCATGGCCCTAAAGAAGTTTCTTGAAGATATAGAGCACCATTTTGAACCTGGTGGCAAACATGAAAAATGGTTTGCACTGTACGAAGCTGTAGCAACAGTATTCTATACACCTGGTTTGGTGACAAAACGTGGTTCACACGTTCGTGATAGCGTTGACTTAAAACGCATCATGATCATGGTTTGGTTTGCGACGTTCCCAGCAATTTTCTGGGGTATGTACAACGCAGGTAACCAAGCAGTTATGGGTCTTAACCATCTTTACCAAGGTGCAGAACTAGCGAATGTTGTCGCTGGCAACTGGCACTATTGGCTGACAGAGATGATTGCCGGTCCAGTTTCCGTTGAAGCCGGGTGGGGAACCAAGATGATTCTTGGTGCAACCTATTTCCTACCGATTTACCTAACAGTCTTTGTGGTAGGTGGCTTCTGGGAAGTTCTGTTCTGTATGGTTCGTAAGCACGAAGTAAACGAAGGCTTCTTTGTTACTTCAATCTTGTTTGCGTTGATCGTTCCACCAACACTTCCTCTTTGGCAAGCAGCTCTAGGTATTACCTTTGGTGTTGTAGTTGCGAAAGAAATCTTTGGTGGTACAGGTCGTAACTTCCTTAACCCAGCGCTTGCTGGTCGTGCGTTCCTATTCTTTGCATACCCAGCACAAATCTCTGGTGATGTAGTTTGGACTGCGGCGGATGGTTTCTCTGGTGCGACTGCTCTTAGCCAATGGGCTCAAGGCGGTAACGGTGCGCTAGTGAACACGATCACAGGTGATGCAATCACTTGGATGGATGCTTTCCTAGGTAATATCCCAGGCTCTATCGGTGAAGTGTCGACTCTGGCGCTTATGATAGGTGCTGCGTTTATTGTTTATATCGGTGTTGCCTCGTGGCGAATCATCATTGGTGTGCTTTTAGGTATGGTGGCGACGTCATTCCTGTTCAACGTCATTGGTTCAGACACTAACTCATTGTTCAGCATGCCGTGGCATTGGCACCTAGTTTTGGGTGGTTTTGCATTTGGTATGTTCTTCATGGCAACCGACCCAGTATCTGCTTCCTTTACGAATAAAGGTAAGTGGGCATACGGTGCACTGATTGGTGCAATGTGTGTGATGATTCGTGTGGTTAACCCAGCTTACCCAGAAGGTATGATGCTGGCGATTCTATTTGCGAACCTATTCGCACCTCTGTTCGACCACGTCGTGATCGAGAAGAACATCAAGCGGAGAAAAGCACGTTATGGCAAGTAGTAACGATAGCATTAAAAAGACGCTGGGTGTTGTTGTCGGATTGAGCTTGGTTTGTTCAATCGTCGTATCAACAGCAGCCGTAGGTCTACGTGGTCAACAGAAGGCAAATGCTGTTCTGGATAAGCAAAGCAAGATTGTTGAAGTTGCGGGCTACCAAGCCAGCAGCCCAGCTGAAGTTCGTGAACTGTTTGGTGAAAAAATCGAACCTCGCTTGGTTGATTTCAACACGGGTGAATACGTTCAGGAAACTGAAGACGGTTTAACTGCTTCAAATTACGATCAGCGTAAAGCCTCTAAAGATCTTTCTCAGTCGATCAAACTGACGTCTGAAGACGACAAAGCAAAGATCCTTCGTCGTGCAAACTTAGGAACGGTTTACCTAGTTAAAGATGGCGGTGACTTTTCTAAAGTTATAATCCCTGTCCATGGAACTGGTCTATGGTCAATGATGTACGCATTCGTTGCTGTTGAAACAGACGGTAATACAGTGTCGGGTATTACTTACTACGAGCAAGGTGAAACTCCTGGTCTTGGTGGTGAGGTTGAAAACCCAACTTGGCGTGCACAGTGGGTAGGTAAGAAACTATTCGACGAAAACCACCAGCCAGCAATCAAGGTTGTTAAAGGTGGCGCACCAGCCGGTTCTGAGCACGGTGTTGATGGTCTATCTGGCGCAACACTAACTGGTAACGGTGTTCAGGGTACATTCGACTTCTGGCTGGGTGAGAAGGGCTTTGGTCCATTCCTAGCTAAAGTTCGTGACGGAGGTCTGAACTAATGTCTAGTGCAAAAGATATTAAAAAGAGTGTCTTAGCGCCAGTATTGGATAATAACCCAATCGCGCTTCAGGTACTTGGTGTGTGTTCTGCACTAGCAGTAACCACCAAACTAGAAACAGCGTTTGTAATGACACTTGCGGTTATTTTTGTAACGGCACTGTCAAACTTCTTTGTTTCTCTGATCCGTAACCACATTCCAAACAGTGTTCGTATTATCGTACAGATGGCGATCATTGCTTCCTTGGTAATCGTGGTAGACCAAATCCTAAAAGCTTACTTATACGATATCTCTAAGCAGCTATCTGTATTCGTTGGTCTGATCATTACAAACTGTATCGTAATGGGTCGTGCAGAAGCATTTGCTATGAAATCTGCACCTCTACCGTCTTTAATTGATGGTATTGGTAACGGTCTTGGCTACGGTTTTGTACTGATTACAGTTGGTTTCTTCCGCGAGCTATTTGGTAGCGGCAAGCTATTTGGTATGGAAGTACTTCCGCTGGTAAGTAATGGCGGTTGGTACCAACCAAACGGTCTAATGCTTCTGGCACCATCTGCATTCTTCTTGATCGGTTTCCTAATCTGGGCGATCCGTGTGTTCAAGCCAGAACAAGTAGAAGCGAAGGAGTAAGGTCGTCATGGAACATTATATTAGTCTGCTAGTTAAATCGATTTTCATCGAAAACATGGCACTGTCTTTCTTCTTGGGTATGTGTACATTCCTTGCGGTATCCAAGAAAGTTAAGACTTCTTTTGGCTTAGGTGTCGCTGTTGTCGTAGTACTTACTATCGCAGTACCAGTAAACAACTTGGTTTACAACCTTGTGCTTAAAGAGAACGCTCTGGTTGAAGGTGTTGACCTGAGCTTCCTGAACTTCATTACCTTCATTGGTGTAATTGCAGCATTGGTACAGATTCTAGAGATGGTTTTAGACCGTTTCTTCCCACCTCTGTACAACGCACTGGGTATTTTCCTTCCGTTGATCACAGTTAACTGTGCAATCTTCGGTGGTGTATCTTTCATGGTGCAGCGTGATTACAACTTTGCTGAGTCCGTCGTGTACGGTTTCGGTTCTGGTGTAGGTTGGATGCTTGCTATCGTTGCGTTAGCAGGTATTCGTGAGAAGATGAAGTACTCAGACGTTCCTCCAGGTTTACGTGGTCTTGGTATCACATTTATCTCTGTAGGTCTGATGGCACTGGGCTTCATGTCATTCTCTGGTGTTCAACTGTAAGGCATAAGGAATAGTCAATGGACATTATTCTTGGTGTAGTGATGTTTACACTGATTGTTCTAGCCCTAGTTTTGGTTATTTTATTTGCCAAATCTAAGCTAGTACCAACAGGTGACATTACCATTTCCGTAAACGGCGATCCTGAAAAAGCGATCGTTTCTCAACCAGGTAGCAAGCTGCTAAGTTCTCTTGCTGGCGCTGGTGTATTCGTTTCATCTGCTTGTGGTGGCGGTGGCTCTTGTGGTCAGTGTCGTGTGAAAGTGAAATCTGGTGGTGGTGACATTCTACCAACAGAACTTGATCACATTACTAAAGGTGAAGCCCGTGAAGGTGAGCGTCTGGCTTGTCAGGTGGCAGTGAAAACTGACATGGACATCGAGCTTCCAGAAGAAATCTTCGGCGTTAAAAAGTGGGAATGTACGGTTATCTCTAACGATAACAAAGCGACATTCATCAAAGAACTTAAGATTCAGATCCCTGATGGCGAGTCAGTACCTTTCCGTGCTGGTGGTTACATTCAAATCGAAGCGCCAGTTCACCACGTGAAATACGCTGATTACGATATTCCTGACGAATACCGTGAAGACTGGGACAAGTTCAACCTGTTCCGTTATGAGTCTAAAGTGAACGAAGAAACCATTCGTGCTTACTCAATGGCTAACTACCCTGAAGAAGAAGGCATTATTATGCTGAACGTGCGTATCGCTACGCCGCCGCCTAATAATCCTGATGTACCACCTGGTATCATGTCTTCGTACATTTGGTCTCTTAAAGAAGGTGACAAGTGTACGATCTCTGGTCCGTTTGGTGAGTTCTTCGCGAAAGACACGGATGCTGAAATGGTATTCGTTGGTGGTGGTGCTGGTATGGCGCCAATGCGTTCGCATATCTTCGATCAGCTTAAGCGTCTGAACTCTAGCCGTAAGATGTCATTCTGGTACGGTGCACGTTCTAAGCGTGAGATGTTCTACGTAGAAGACTTTGATGGCCTGCAATCTGAAAACGATAACTTCGTTTGGCACTGTGCTCTATCAGATCCAATGCCAGAAGATAACTGGGAAGGTTACACAGGCTTCATCCACAACGTATTGTACGAAAACTACCTGAAGGACCATGATGCTCCTGAAGATTGTGAGTACTACATGTGTGGTCCACCGATGATGAATGCGGCTGTTATCGGCATGCTGAAAGATCTTGGTGTAGAAGATGAAAACATCCTACTGGATGACTTCGGTGGCTAAACCCATCTAAGTGATTGATTTGTGGCTGACTCGTATGAGTCAGCCATTTATTTTTGTAAATCAAGTTGCTACAGAATAGTATCCAGAACAACAGACGCTAAAGTATTGGGTATTTTTCTCTATCAACTTAAATAATTATAAGCAGGAGTGAGCAAGTGAAATACTGGCTTGTTGTCTTAACTTCCTTATTGTTTCTAGCCGGTTGTAGCCAGCCGAAAGAACAAATCCACTTATCCGGTCCTACTATGGGAACGACTTACAATATTAAATATATTGAGGTCGATGGTGCGCCTGCATCTGCCGATATTAAGAAAGAAGTCGATAAATTACTGGAATTAGTGAATGACCAGATGTCGACATATCGCAAGGATTCAGAGCTTAGTCGTTTTAACCAATACAAAGGTAACGAAGCATTTGAGGTGTCCGCTGAAACTGCAATCGTAGTGAAAGAAGCGATTCGCCTGAATGAGCTTACTCGTGGTGCACTGGATGTGACTGTTGGTCCTCTCGTTAATTTATGGGGCTTTGGACCAGAAGCTCGACCGGAAGTGGTACCAAGTGATGAAGAACTGAGTGCTCGAAAAGCCATGACGGGAATATCACATTTAAGCGCGACTTCTACGACTCTGACAAAGACGCTGCCGGAGTTGTACGTTGACCTTTCTACCATTGCAAAAGGTTGGGGGGTAGACGTTGTTGCCAATTATGTTGAGTCGCTAGGCATTCACAATTATATGGTTGAAATTGGTGGTGAGATTCGCTTAAAAGGTGTAAATCAAAGCGAAGAAGCATGGCGAATTGCTATTGAAAAGCCTTCAACCACAGAGCGTGCGATTCAAGAAATTATCGAACCTGGTGATATGGCAATTGCTACTTCAGGTGACTACCGAAATTATTTTGAAAAGGATGGTATTCGATACTCGCATATTATCAACCCACAATCAGGAAAGCCGATCGACCATAAAGTGGTCTCGGTTACGGTGCTTCACCCTTCTAGTATGACAGCTGATGGCTTATCTACTGGTATTATGGTGTTAGGTGAAGACGCTGGTCTGGAAATCGCGAACGAAAATGACCTTGCCGTTATGATCATTGTAAAAACAGAGCAGGGGTTCGAAGAAAATTATTCAGACGCATTTAAGAAGTATTTAAATAAATAATAGGAGTCGTGAGCAATGGCTACGTTTATCGTTACATTTGGATTTTTCTTGGCAATTGTCACCGCCATGTCTGTCGGTTACATTTTCCAAAAGAAAGTCGTTAAAGGAAGTTGTGGCGGCTTAGATGCTGTCGGCATTGATAAAGTGTGTAACTGCCCAGAACCTTGTGATGCGCGTAAAAAGCGTGAAGCACGCGAGGCAATACGCGCTGAAAAAATTGCTGCTTGGGAAAAAGATAAAATTCTCTAAGCTCTTTAGCTTAAGAAGCAGATAAAATCGAAGATGTTAAAAGCTCAGCCATTGCTGAGCTTTTTGTTTTCAGAGAGAGACGACTGTGCGTATTGTGGTTACTTAAAGAAGTAATAAGTAAAAGAGCCATTAGAAACCAATCTGTTATCCCGAGTTCAGGTTAAATAGGCAAGATTTAAATTGATGGACTGGTTAGCGTAACAGAATAGCGCCATGTCGCCCCGTTCTCTGTATTGACTTTCATGCGGGCATTTTTGCCATCGTTTGTGCTTAGCGTCAGCGTCGGCAACGCCAAAGAACTTGGACCACCTTTTTCATTACAGGTAACACTGCCAGTTAGCTCCACATTGCCTAAGGAATCTGGCGTTATCTTCGCGAGGAATTTACAGTTTCCCGATACGGCTGCTCCCCATTCATTCGCTTCTAGAAACGCTTCAAAATAGTGGCGTTGACCCTGTTGCTCTAGCGTAATAGACGCCTTGTAGTCAAAATTGGCTGCCGCCGGAAAGCTGGCAGCGACCAATAATAAACACATCACCTGAATGTTCATTCTTCACCTTTACTTCGTGATCGGGGTTCCACGCGAAATCATTTCACACAGATGGCTTCCATCGCTATCTAGCGGTTTTTCAACTAGCCAACGAATCGGTGAAATAACAGGGCTGGTAGTGAAGCGTACAGACGTTTCTAAAATGGCAGAAAATGGCACACTCAAATCAAAGTCTTCAAAATTACCGGAAACTTCAATCGGTGTTTGAAGGCTGAATATCTGGGCTGATTTGGGTCTTGGAGCGAGATAAAGGTCAAACGTCCTATCTGAGTAAGAGGCTGAAAAGTTGCCATTTACTTGAATACGCGTAGTGTCCAATAACAAATCTCGCTGCTGCAAATCACCATTTGTAATATCAAAACCACCAGCCACGCAATTCAGAACCGATTCCTGTTCTTTAGTAAAACTAGGCAGTATTGCATCGGTAAGATTGACAGCCCAAAGGTCGATTAAGTCCGCTTCAAACTCTTGTGGCCAAATAGAAAAACCAATAAACCCATTCGCGTTATTCATAAGACTATCAGGAGTGTTGGCCAAACTGGTCAAATTAAAGTAAGTACTGAGATTTCCGCCCATATCTGTCTTATTATCGATACGTCTAGCGATGACACCGTAGTCAAAATGATGCACTTGCCCTTGAATCGCGATATCGAACTGGTCTTGCTGAGCTTCAATTTGTCCAGCTAAAGACACCGATCCACCAGGAATACTGATTTTTAAAGGAGAGACTCGTAATTTTCCATCCAATAGCGATAGCTTCGCGGATGTTGCGCCTAACCAATCATCACCTGAACGAACATTACTTACTTCTAAACTCATTTCCACGTTTGCCCATGATAAGCCTTCAGGGCTCACGATAAGCGGTTGTGTTGTGTTTTCTTTAACCGTTGGTTTATGATTTGAGGCTTCTTGGTTAGCCGCATTCGGTATCCAAGCTTTCCAATTACCCACTTTAAAGTCGTCCATTTGAATTAACGATGATGACAGGCTTAGTGCTATATCAGGACGAGAATATTTCCCTAATGGGCGTAATTGCCCAGTACCAATAAGTTCACTCTCACCAACATTGAGGATAAGTTGTTGTAATTGGTATTGAACGTCATCTAGCGATAACTTGGCCGATAAATCTATTGGACCATAAGGCGGAAGCTTGACCCCTGTGAATTCGTTAAGTCTCTCCAAATTAGGAACAGCCGCGTTTAATTGAAGCTCCAATTGAGTGAAATCCAAGGGTAGTGCAATGTCCGTTGAGGCTTCGATTTTTATGTCACCAAGGGTGAAAAGGAGATTAGCAGGTAAGCTTTCTGATAGCCTATTGGCTTCTTTTAGAGATACCGATTGGATGCTCAGTGTTGTTTTTTTATCCTGTACGGATCCGGTCAATAACAGCTCTGTGTTGAGCTCTGGTCCTGTATGGAAACGTCCTTCCGAGATGCGAATGTCCATCGATTTTCCGGTATAGATATCCGGAACCTTGAGATACCCGCCTTCAAGTACAGCTTGTACTTGAGTCATCTCCATAAACTCAAGTAACGTTTTTCCTGAAAGCGTTAAGCTTATTCGGGCACTATCTAATGCCATATCCATATCATCGGCGATACCAAAGCTTTGGGCGATCGCGGCAATATTTGGTGAGTCAGCTTTAAGGTTAAGTGTTGAGGATATTTGAGCAGCGTTGATGCTAACAGCAAGATCGCCTGTCATTAGATTGTCGGCGAGGTGCATTGAAAACGGTGCTGGTTTCATTATGCCGTTTCGAAGCTTCCCCGAAAAGGTGATGTGTTTGAGGCTTTGATTGGACCATCGCATATCACCGACATTTAGGTTGATATCTGCATCGACAATATTTATGTCGTTACTCAAGATTGGAACGGAAAGGTTGACCCCTTGAGTTGGTATGGCTTGTTCTACTTCAGGTAACGTTTCTTCTTGTGCTAGCAATGCGAGTTGATTGAAATCCAATTTGGAAAAATCAGCATCAATGTCCACAAATGACTGTTTAGGGTCATTTAACCATTTGAGCGCTAACGTCCCTCTACTGTCCATAACGCGAAGGTTTTGAGTAGACAGTGTCAGCAACTCATTTTGATGTTCTAAGGTCGCATTGAGCTTTAGAGGGCCGCTAGCCCCTGACTGCGTACCTAACCAAGGTGAAAGCTTTGAGATATTCGGGCTCGATATGTCTAGCTTAAATTGGCTGCCAACTTGCCAGCGTGTTTCAGGGAGAGAGCCAAACGCGTGAATATTCAGTATTGGGCTGTCTAATGTGATGGTCGTTTCCCAATCCCGCTTGTTGATAATATCTGACAGTGCACCCGCTTTAGCTGTGATGGTCGCAGGCACACCTTGGAGGTTACCGCGAATATCGACATCGACTGGTTGATTCATTCCTGCTTCGAATCGCGCTTTCTCAATGGCAAACTTTGCACCTTCTGTCCAAGATATAGCGGCATTATCCAATGCGAAAGCAAGGTGGCTGTTGTCTATCCACTCCTTAAGTTTGGTGCCTTCAGTTTGGACACTCAGTAACGCACTTTCAAGGTGACCCTCCGCTTCTTCGATACCCGCCAGCCAATGAGCAAGTTCACCAAGTGGGGAGTCTTGAGCACCAAGCTCTATATTTAACGTTGAAGACCATTCTGTTGCGTCAATTGATGCCTTTCCTCGGAAAGGAACTTGAGCGATATCGGCAGAAATGGGGGCGTTCAATGTGCCTTTTTCACCAACGACGGCGAGGGATAAACGTTTTATTTCTGTACCGAGACCTAATATTTCTCCTATGGAGACCGACAGATTGGTTTGGGTAGAGACTAGCCATTGATCAAGAGCTTGTTGTAATGGGGATTTTTGCTGCGGAGCCGACGCATAACCCATCATTTGCTGTTCTGGCTCTGGTTGGAGCCAAGGCTTAAGATCGATCACAGGAATCGTGAGTTTGCCATCAATGGTGTTAACGTCACCAAGTGCAATGTCCAGATACCCTTCTGCTTGTGTGATAGGGCTATCCACGTTAAGCGACTTAACGTGCAGTGCGCCCTGTTTTGCCGATATATCAGCGGAGATACTAAGCGGAGCTATATGATAGACATCGAGCCCCAGCAAGGCTTCAATAGGTTGTGTGTCGAGCCAGTCTAATTGGATGTTTGCCGTTGAAAGCGCTTTCCCGTTTGGTTGAATATTGGAATTGAATTCCAGAGAAGCGCCTGCGAAATGGCCTTTGACATCAAGGGAGCCTGTTTGGGCATTGAGGAGCTTTTCAATTTCACCCGTGACACTCAGGTTGTACTCTTGACCTAATGCTGCCCCTTTGGTGTTGAGATGCCAAATTTTATCATCTTTGGTTAAATCAAATTCATCCAGAAACCAATCCACATAAGTTTGGGTATTCTGATCTTCGTAAATCACGCTCAAGCTTTTGGCTACGGCTTTCTCGCCGAGTTTGACCGTCCAATGCGCTAACTTGCTATCTGAGTTGAAATTGCTGTCTGAATTTAAACTGCTCTCTGAATTCTCGCTGTTTTCTTGTGCCACTCTGGTTGTTTGGGGAGTAATAGATTCTGCCTGCTTTCCAATTACCCAGTTTTCATTGCCATTCATATCTTTTGCTAGATAGAGATGGATCCCTTCCAAATCTATGTAATCAATGAACAGTGTGTTTTCGAATAAGGGGAATATCGCCACTTTTGCTGAAGCGTGCCCCACACGCAGTAGCGGTTGCCACTCTATTGAAGGAATATTCGCGACTTCAATATTGTTGATTTCCAACTCAGGTCTAAACGATACATGAAATCGGATATCACCATCAATTTTGACAGAACGATTGATTTGGCTTTCGAGAATATGGGTGATTTTTTGCTTATGCGGCGTCAGGTTTATGTTGAACCCAATGGTAAGCGCGATAGCCAGCATGGCGACAAGTGAAAGAAGGGCTATACCCAAATATTTCAGGGTACGAAGCAGAAAAAATGGCATTCTAGTTTTGGTTGCTGTTGGCGTATTCATAGCACGTTATACGATGTGTCTGATGTCATATTAGGCGCAAAGGACAATAGCACAGACCCAAGCAAAAATATAAAGTTATACCCAAGTAACCTCACCCTTAGGATCCTATAGAGAGATTACTTTGGTATATGATCGCGACAATGACAGTGTTGTACCTAGTGCCGAGTACTGCGTTTGATGTAAATGCTAACGCGACGATTGGCTTTCCTCTGAGCAGCGAGTTCTTTTGAATCTGATATTGTTGGGTAGGTATCTGCGTACGCAACAGCGCTCAGTTTTGTCTTGTCGACTGACAAGGAAATCAGCTGTTTTGTCACCCTGATTGCTCTTGCACCGGAAAGCTCCCAGTTGCTATCAAATTGGGCATTATGAATAGGTAAGTCATCTGTATGACCTTCGACGACAATTTCCTTTCCGTCTAGGTTTGTATTTTCTATGGATGACGCAAAAATAGTTAAAAGCCGAACGCCTTCATTACTTAACGTTGCAGAACCTTCTTCGTAAAGAGCTTCTGTATCGAAATCCACTTTAATTCCATCAGGCATTTTCGTTAAGGAGATAGGCACATGCTCAGTCGATTGCTCTAGGGTTTGAATGAGCTGGGTCATTGGCATCTCGGCTTTTCGGTTTGATAGCGCGCTCCAACTGGCTTTCAGTTCTTCAAACTTGCCTTGATCGATTTGAGATGTCGCGAGAATAACGATGAAAAAAGTCATCAAAAGTGTAATGAAATCACTGTATGTTACTAGCCAGTCATTTTCTTCTCGGACATCAACACCACTCTGTCTTCTACGCGGCATAACTAGGATTCCAGACGTTTCTTGGGAGGGAGATAGCTGTTCATTGAGTCTTTGATGTGCAAATCAGGCTGCTTTTCCGTCATCATCACAAAGGCTTGGATCTGCATATCTCGACGGTGAAAATTGTCGTCAGATTTACGCCTAACATTGATTGCTGACGGTTTGAACAAAGCCTGAGCAAGTAGAGTGCCGTATAACGTTGTAAGTAGGGCAATCGCCAGCCCTTTCCCCATGGTAGCCATGTCCCCATCTAAGCTATCCAGCATAACAATCAACCCAACCAGTGTGCCTATCATGCCAAATGCAGGAGAGAAATTTGCCATGGTACTCAACACATTGGCGGGTTGTGCTTCCTGCACTCGCTGGCTTTCGTTACTTTCATCAAGCAAGTTACGAAGTGCCTTCCCTTTGTATCCCGTCCCTAATAGTTCTATGGCCATTGCAATGAAAGGGTCTTTTAATTCTTTATTCGTTAAGGCTTTCTCCAAGCCAGCAATGCCTTCGATGCGATACACCTTGTTCCATTCTAGTGAGCGAACGATAGAAGAGTGCTTCAGTTTGGTTTCATTCCTACCATCAAACAAGCTGGCTATAACCGCTTGAATAGCTTTAAAGAAAAGGGGATAAGAGTAACTAATTAAAGCCGCAGTTGATGTCCCCCCTGCAACAATAAGAAGGCTGGAAACACTCACAAAGAGCCAATAATTGTCGGTGCTTGATACTACAGCAGTCATTAATACTGCAACAGAAAACAGCCATCCCGTAATGGTGCTCAAAGACATTAGACTAGCCCCTCTAACTCACTCATTTTAAACTTATTTTCTTCTAACGCTTGACGCATGACTCTCACAATATTTTGTTTTGCAGCGTTTCTATCTTGTTCGTTGACGTCCGTTGCAATCTCTAACTCACTGATTACCATATTTACGTAGCGGTCTGGGCAGCCTGAAATTAGCGCTTTTACGCGTTCCACTGGCATATCTGAAAAGGCATAAGCAAGCGTTTGGGCGTCAAGGTTTCGGATATGATTGCTAATGATTTGTGTCGGTGTTCGCCAAATATCATCAAAGCTATAAAAACGTTGTTTTAGTTGTACATAAGCACCCGGAGAGGTTTCTTTTAACTGGCTTAATAGGTCGTTTTGCTTGGTGATACTTAACCCATCGAGGATTTGAGTCAAAACAAAAGGACCGTCGGTAGGTAGCGTTCTAAAGTCTGGAATGGATTGCGCTTTCGTCGCCAATGAAGAAGCAACATCATTAAAAGCAGTCATAGGCAGAGTGTCTAACCTTGCGATTTCCATAGCCAATTCAGCCTGACGTTCCATTGGGTATAGAGAAAGCAGCGCTGCAGAATTCTCGGAAGAAAGTTGGCTAATCACCATAGCCTGTATACGCTCAGGCTCATTCTCCAACAGCCAGCGGATTTGGTTGATGGACAGGGTCTCGAGAAAATCAAATGGTTGTGACTTGCGGGTTGAATGTGCGTGAGGGTTTGAGTCGACAAGAAGTTGCTTGAAAGCTGCAACGTGTTTGGCTACTTGCTCGCGATCATTTGGGTTTTGTTCCAAATAACTTATATAGCTAGGTATCTGAGAAGTCAGGCTAGGGTACATCGTGGTGAACATTGCTCTCCCAAGCTCTTGATAGACGCAAGCAAACATAGGCAGATTTTGTTCGTTCAAACTGAGCTTTTTAATGACCTGATCGACTTGATGGGGCTCGCTTAAGCTGAATTTTACTAACTCTTGGCGACACGCCTCGTGTTCATAATACTGATGAGAAATTAAGGGCTCTGTTTGCACTGGAGATGCAGGATGAGGAGCGTTTTGAGCATCACTATCTGGTTTTGTTGAGCGAGAACGAATAACCATAATGATTAGAGTCAGTACCGCTAAGCCAAGTGCAATGAGCGCTAGCCAAACGTAATCTTGCCAAAATGCTCTCTCCTGAATTTGAGTACTGTCGTTGTTGGGAACCTCAAAGACAGTGCGGATGATGTCCAGCGAATCGCCTCTAAGTGGGTTGTAATCCACTTTTTGAATCAGAAGTTTTTTAAGGAGCTGCTCATTTTCGCTGCTCACTTTTTCGTCCAATAATAGCGTTACGGACAACTTGTTGATTTCAGTAGAGAGAGGTTTGGCTTCCCTTTGGTTTTTGCTGATATTAGCCGTTGGGGCGGGTGCAGGCGTATTTTGCTGGGGGGAAGGCGCTGGCTGAGCTATGGGCTGAACTGGAACCTCAATGTTCTCTTTGGCGGGTATGCCGCTTAATCCAGGCAGTTCAGGGACGAATTCAGGTACTCTTCGAACAGGTGCGGCAATGGTTGTCGTTCTTTGAGGTGCTCCAGTTTGATCGGCTTTAGTTTCGGTTGTATTGGCTGCAGGTACATTAGCTGCAGGTGCGTTGATTTCCGAATTTCCTGTACTCCCCTTTAGTACGAACTCCGATTGAATGGTCAAGACATGCTTGTTGGGTCCTATGATGCGTTCAATATCATCATTGATACGCGCTTCTAATCTCGCTGAGAATTCAAGCGCTTGGATCTCACTGGATGATTGCGCGATGCTCAAGCCAGATATACAAAAAGGCAGAATGAAGGCAAATTTAACTAATGGGTTCATCATTATTTTTCCAGCCATTTCATCATTCGTTTTACTTCAGGAAGGTCAGGGTTATGCTTCAACGCTTGTTGCCAAGCAATGATGGCATCTTCTACTTTGCCCAGTTTGTAAAGAACACTCCCCTTTGTCGCTAGAATGTTTTCTGGTGTTTCTGTTAGTGGTTGGGCTTGTTCAAGTAGAGTCAGTGCGGCATTAAAATCTCCTTTCACTGCATTTTCTTGAGCTTCTAATTTGAGTGCGAGTGACCTCGCTTCATTGAATGGAGATACAGACTTCTCTCCATTTTCTTCTTGATAGGGTACGTCATCTTCAGTCGGTGGGGCAGCTTCCTCAGGAAGAGGAAATGATGACTCTTTCTGAGACTCGTTGGTGTATATGGGCTCAGCACTGTCTGTTTCGATGGTTAACACCATATCCGGATCAGACAAATCAAATTGCACACCTGATTCATACTGGTTGCCCTGCATGTGTATGGTTATCTTTCCATCTTTCATTGCAACTCGTTGTTGAGTTTCTGGTTGAGATGCTGATTCAGCCCAAGCGGTACTTGTCAGCAAAAATAGACAAGCACAAAGGATTGTATTCTTCATGGATTAAAACCTCACACCTAACGTTAGGTCGAAGGCAGGGTTGCCGCCCCATGTGCCGTTTTCAAAGGTGTCTTTGCTGATGTACATCAAACCGAGATCGACAAAAATATCTCCTTGAGTAAAGAAGGCATTTCGTGGTGGTGACAGTTCTAGCCCTGCACGTACTGCGATTTTTTGTTTGTTCTCAACAAACTGAAAGCCCGAACCCGCGTAAACAGATAACCAATCATCGGTAATCGCATACAGTGCTCTTGCTTCTGCACCAAAGCCTTGAATCGAGAAATTTGTACTACCGTCAAAGTTGCGAAAATAGTTACCGATAAAGGCAAAGTGAGCGCGTTCTGATGGGGTGTGCCCGCTGTAGTAACGTATAGAAAGGTCCGTTACATTTTGTATGTCTTCACCATCAGTTGAAGTACCGTTGATACCAATGTAACCAAGAGCGACGCCGACCCCGCTCTCCTTTACATTTTTCTTTGCGATTACATCCGGATCCTCCTTTATATCGAAGTTTCCCGTCCACACCACTTCGTTATTTTGAGTACTAACTAGTGACATCGTGATGTTGTGAGTATTGTCGCTAAGAGGTGCTCGCCACGTTAGAAAGGCGTCGACACGTATTTTCTTTCCGAGCTTCCGCAGTTCATCATTACTTGAAAGTCCATGCTTAAACTTTACGTTGGAGGCAGAGAGGTTGACTTGTGTTTTTCCACATTCGATACAGCTGCGTACTTTGATCCCATTGTTTTTCATTTTGGCAGTTAGGATTGATGTCAGCTTGAGCAGCTCTGTTTTTTCTTCGTCCGTTACGGCTTTACCCTCGAAATACAAGGCGACGCTTTGGATCTTAGCTAGAGACTTATTGTCTAAAATGTCGAACCAAAGATCATCGTGTTCTAAGAATTCTTCAACTGTTTGTGCTCCATTATCTTTTGCGGAGAAAAATTCATTTAAAGGCTTGGAAAAAGCAATCGAAGAGTAAGAAATTAAAAGGGTGCTAATGGTTAGAATCGTGACTTTTTTCCACACAATGAAACTCCATTCAGATCGGGGCTAGGGAAAAGACCTCGAACTGATAGGCTAGGGGACTCGCACTATTTGAATCGCCTTGCACACATGATCCCGAGGGCTGGGTATGAAGAGTATTTTGTTAACCCTTTGGATTTCGTGCAATAAACCATTGAGCTGATGATTAAACGCATGGCGTGCTTTGTTTAGAGGGGGTATGTAGCTTGAAGTGATTTTGCCGCTTTGAGTGATCCGTATATATAGAAATGGTAGGCGTAGATTAGCGTGCAACGAGGCGGTTTCGACCTTCTTCTTTTGCTTGATACAATAGGTCGTCAGCATCCCGAATAATTTTTTCTAGATTTTGCTCTTCATTTCCAGAGCTAACCCCAATACTGACTGTTAGATGAATTTGCAAATCCTCGTATTGAACAGCCGTTTTCTCTATTCGCTGACGCATGTTGTCTAGGCGGCTTTGGAATTCTTGATAATCCCCACAATGTTGAATGCAGAACTCTTCACCACCAAATCTCACCGCAATTTCATTTTTGAAGTAGATGGATATAATTTGCGCCACAGTAACCAGTGCTCTGTCGCCGCCATCGTGACCATAGGTATCATTCACTTTCTTAAAGAAATCGATATCAATCATGGCGATATTGCGATTATCATAACATTTATTATTGTTCTCATTGAACAAGTAGCGACGATTCCAAAGCCCAGTTAACGCATCTTGATTAGCAATGCGATAAAGTTCATCAGTGGCGTCCTTCATGTCTAGAATGTGTTGGACACGGCAATAGAATTCTTCTTGGTTGAAAGGCTTGTAGAGGAAATCGTTAGCGCCCGCTTTTAGAAATCGGGCTGTCATTGTGCGGTCGTTATTACCCGACAGACCAAGAATAGCCAAGTGGTTACGATCGTACTGGTTTCGAATTTCCCTAGTCATGGTAATACCGTCTTTATTCGGCATATCATGATCGGTGATGATCATAGTGATGTCGGGGTTTTCTGCCAATATATCTATCGCTTGCTGACCATCATTTGCTTGTAAAGTGTCAATGTATTGATGCTCAAGGAGATATACTACGTGGTTTCTCACGGTAATAGAATCGTCGACAACCAATGCTTTGTGCGTATGGTTCGCCATTAAACGCTTTAGAAGTGGGATCAAATAGGATACAGAAGCACTGCTGTCTTTCGTGATGTAATCGAGTACACCTTTGGCAATAACATGTTCACGGATACTGTCATTAAACTGCGCCGTGAGCACAATCGCACGGATCTTGTGTGATAAAACGAGATCGATGATTTCCCCGTCAGGACCATCGGGTAAGCAATAATCTAATACAGCACATAGAAAGTCAGTATCTTGGCTTATTATGTTATTTGCCGCTTCTAGAGACTCGGCTAAGACAACCTCAAAACCAATTTGCTTAAGTTGCGAGTTAAGATAATTACGAAAGGCTCGACTATCCTCGACAACCAAAATCCGATTTAGCACCAGCGCTCCATATTTCTTCTAATTCTTTAATGACCTGTTTGTTAAGTCTAATCACAAAAGTGAGTACTTCCATAAAAAAACATTTTATTTCCAATGTCGTAAAAAGGATGAGACAGAATATACAATTGCTAAGCTTTTTGAACTGCCAAAATTTGTCAGGAGAGTTTGGTAAGTGCTGGGCCATGCTTCAGACTTTTATTATACTGATTTTTTATACAGTGTTTCATGTGAGAGCATTTGAGCAATGGCAAATGATGCGATGAAAAAAATAATTCATGTGGATATGGATTGCTTTTATGCCGCAGTGGAAATGCGCGATAACCCTTCCTATAGGGGGCGACCTCTTGCTGTTGGAGGTAGTGAAAAGCAACGCGGTGTTCTGAGTACGTGTAATTATGAAGCGCGTCAATTTGGTATTCGATCAGCAATGCCAACAGGGCAGGCTTTAAAACTCTGCCCTAATTTGCTAGTGGTGCCAGGGCGAATGCAAGTTTACGTTGATACCTCACGAAAAATACGCGAAATCTTTGAGCGGTATACGTCAATCATTGAACCTCTCTCACTTGATGAGGCCTATCTGGATGTTACTGAAACTCAAGTTCTTCATGGCAGTGCCACATTAATAGCGGAGGCGATTCGCTATGACATTTGGAATGAATTGAAATTAACGGCTTCTGCAGGCGTCGCACCTATCAAATTCCTAGCGAAAGTTGCATCTGACATTAACAAACCCAATGGCTTGTGCGTGATCCCGCCAGATAAGGTTCAGGAAACGATTGATACACTGACACTTGATAAAATTCCCGGTGTGGGAAAAGTATCTTTAGAAAAGCTGAATAACGCGGGATTTTTTACTTGCCGAGATATTCGTGAATCGGATTATCGCTCACTGCTGACTCAATTTGGTCGCCTAGGAGCGTCGCTATGGAAGCGAAGCCAAGGTATTGATAATCGAGATGTGGTTACTGAGCGCGAACGTAAATCGGTTGGTGTCGAGCGTACTTTTTCTAAGAATATTCGTACGTTTGATGAGTGTTGGAAGGTGATAGCAAACAAACTCTTCCCTGAATTAGAACATCGTTTAGTGAAAGCTTCACCAGAAAAAGCGATCATTAAACAAGGTATAAAAATGAAATTTGCTGATTTTCAGCAAACCACGATAGAGCATATTCATGGTGAATTAGAGCTGGAAGATTTTCGTGGTTTATTAGAAAAAGTGCTGCAACGTCAGAAAGGCAGAGAGATTCGTTTACTCGGGTTGAGTGTTATGCTCAAACCCGAGCAAGAAGCCAGACAGCTCAGCTTCTTTTGAATCTAATACACACCTAATTGCATTTTACTAACTCTAGAACCTCACTAAATGGGGTGCTTTCCAGCCGACCGAATCCTTCCATTTGCCTTGCTTTAAGTCGTGTCGATTCTGGTGTGGTGATACCACATAAGAAGCGCGCTAAAGCTTTGGGTGTGGCTTGGTCTTTCATCGCATGTTGATAAGGTGCGATCCAATTTGGGATATTCTCTCGTTCGTATTCAGCGAAATTTGAAGATGGCAGGGTGGCAACATGCCCGTTGCAGACTGAGCAGTGTTGGCAATTTTCTGGGGCATTTTCATCGGCAAAGTAGCGAGCAAGTTGTTGGCTTAAGCATCGACTGTCTTCAAAGAAGGCGACCATCTCCCGAATTCGATTGATTTCACTGGCTTCTTTTTGCTCGAACAAAAGGTGCATTTGCTCGGCTAATTCGTGGGGTGATTTTTGGGTATCCAGTACACGGTAAACATCGGTTGCTTGTTTGCTTTCCAACTCAATCCAACCGTTTTCATGAAAGTAGTCCAAGGCAGAAACCACTCGGCTTCGTTCTGCTGAGTAACCTTGCCATAAAGCGTCAAAATCCAATGTATGCCAAGTCTTAGCTTTGGGGGAGCATTGGAAAATCGCTTCCACAAACTGTTTCCTTTCCCCTTGGAATCGCTGGAAAATCGCTTGTTGATCGACATTTAATTTGAATCGGTAATCTGCGAAATAGGTAAACCGCGGTTCAATGACGCCTTGAAGCTCAAGATAAACCAGCAAGGTTTTTAACGGGAGTTGACGAATGTTGACCTCTTTAGAAAGCCTATTAAGCATAATGCTCCACTCGTCTGAGTGTTCGTATATTTGCTCAATGACCATTTGAATGGAATGAGCGTCGGGTGTATCGCCGTATACAAAGTTCTCTAATACTGTTAACCCCGATTTGTCACCAAGCAAAATACACTGGGAGCTTTGTCCGTCTCGACCCGCTCGACCAATTTCTTGTGAGTAGTTTTCGATAGACTTTGGCAAATCAAAATGAATAACGCGGCGAATGTCGGCTTTATCCACCCCCATTCCAAAGGCTATGGTAGCGACGATACAAGGGACATGACCTTGCATAAAAGCGTGCTGGATACGCTCGCGATCTTCGCTTTTTAAACCGGCATGGTAAGCCTGAACCTGTACCCCGTGATTACGTAGGAACCCAGCAACTTGTTCAGCCGTTTGCTGTAAAGTGACATAAACAATAGTGGGTTCTGAAGGCGAGCCATTGATAATGGTTGCCAACTTTTCCAATCGATCTTCGGCAAGACAAGTTTGAATATTTAAATGCAGGTTAGACCGATAAAACCCCGTAATGGTGATGTGTTCCGGCTGAATGGCGAACTTACTCTGCATATCTGAGATGACTTGCGGCGTGGCCGTAGCGGTTAACAGCAACACTTGCGGAATGTTCAACGCTTGTTGGTATTGAGGCAGCTTTAAATAGTCAGGGCGAAAGTTGTGCCCCCATTCAGAGATACAGTGCGCTTCATCCACAACCATCATAGAGATGGGAACTTGTGAAATGAATTGACGAAAACGCTCGTTTTTCAACCTTTCAACTGAAATCATCAGTATCTTAGTTGTCCCATTTCGGACAGATTGCATGATGCGTTGAGTGGTTTCTCTGTCTTGGGTTGAATCGATGGATTCGGCTTCAATGCCTTTACTTTTTAAAAACTGAAGCTGATCCTTTATCAATGCTAATAGTGGTGAGATCACCAAAGTTAAGTGGGGAAGGTGCAAGGCGGGCAGCTGGTAGCAAAGGGATTTACCTGAACCAGTCGGAAAAATCGCCGCACTAGAATGACCTTGCAGAACGTGATTCACTACATCATTCTGACCTTTTCTTAGCTCGTTAAAGCCGAATACGTGCTGCAAACTTTGGCGAATAGCCTGATCGACCATGTAAAACCTTCCCCTCTTTGTATCAATCCGGCTATTCTAACAGACCCTAAAGTTCTAACAGCCTCTAGTTTCTAAAAGATCTAAGCTTTAACAGATCTTGGTTTTTAACAGATATACGTTTCTAACGGTTTTAAGTTTGGTGAATAAAAAATATGAATAAGTCTGAGGTTCGGCAGGCATTTCTAGATGAATTGCAGCGCATACATAAAACGGCGCTAAGTGCGGCTCAAACGGCTATTGAATCCGCAACAGATGAAGAAACGGTACCAGAACATAAGTACGATACGTTGGCATTAGAAGCGGCATATCTTGCTCACGGACAAGCGCAGCGAGTCGCTGAGTGTGAAGAGAACATTCGGCTTTATTCTGAGTTAGTGCTTCGAGAATTTGATGAGGACACGCCGATTGCTGTTTCGGCTTTGGTAAAACTTGACGATCTTAATGGAAATGAGAGCTGGTATTTTATCGCCCCAACGGCTGGTGGAACGAGTGTCGAATTCAATGGTGAGTCGATAGCAAGTGTGACATTACAAGCACCTTTAGGGCAGCAGTTGAAAGGAAAGTATCTGGGCGATGAAATACAATTATTGGCTGGAAATCAACAGAGCAACTTTGAAGTCGTTGAGCTGTTATAACAAATTACTGACAATTCACCCATTAACTTTGTTAGCTTGATTATTCTGTTAGCAAAAATTGAACATGGGTCTATTTTGAGGTGACTATGTATATCAAATGGATAGGGTTAGCACTGCTAACAATAAGTACTTACTCACATGCTTCGCAATGTAAGGTAGATGTCGAAAATGAGGTCCATTTAGATGGGAACCGAGTTGAAGTTTATCAACAAGGGGAAGCAAAAGTTCTTATAGATAAGGACAATAATGTCTTTATCAACGGTGAGAAGTTGGCGCTTGATGAATGGCAGCATAAAGCTGTAGATTCATATCGTGAGAAAATGAACGAGTATGTGCCAAGAGCCAAAGACATTGCTAATAATGGTGCGGATCTCGCAAAAGATATTGTTGATGATGTCAGTGCCAGTTTTAACGACAGTCAAGCGTTCAATAATGTGAAATCTGCCATCGATGATTTTTACACTGACTTAGAATCTCGCTACTACCAAGACGGTGAATTTATTCTTAAGGAAAATGCGTTTGGTGATGCCTTCAGTCATTGGAAAAAAGACTTTGATGGGGCGATGGAAAAGTTTAATGGGGAGTTTTTCTCCAGTGCATTTTCGGCTTTGTCTGAAAAAATGAAGACGGAAGGCGGCATTAATTTTACTGAATTACAAAAGCAATTGGGTTCACTAAAAGACACGCTGAAAGAAAAGATTGAAGGGCAATCGGAGGAGATTCGCAAAGAAGCTCAGCAATACTGTGAACAGCTAAAAGATGTGGCGAGTGAAGAACAAAAACTGCATGAGAAAATACCAGCTCTAAAAGACTACCCAGTATTCTTAATCTAATACTTTCAATACTACAAAACAGACAACA
Source organism: Vibrio sp. vnigr-6D03 (assembly GCF_002835515.1). NCBI lineage: Bacteria > Pseudomonadati > Pseudomonadota > Gammaproteobacteria > Vibrionales > Vibrionaceae > Vibrio > Vibrio sp. vnigr-6D03. Next base: position 4,506 of record NZ_PIZL01000019.1, on the reverse strand, counting down.
AAGGGGAGCGAATAGCTCCCCTTTCTCTATTTAGTTACCTGTGCTGACTCAGCGAATCGCTATTGTCCTGCATTCAGTTGGTCTAGTTTATTACCAACAGGCACAGAGAAGTTGAAGCCATCGTGCTGGTCCCAGTTGATAGACCATGTCATCACGCCACCAAAACTTGGATACAGCTTAGCAGGCACAACCGTGCTGCATTTCGTGCCTTTAATTAGACAGTCGAGCGCATCATAGATGTTTTGTACTGGAGCTTGACCTGAGTTAGCACTGCTAGGACCTGATGGCAAGCCAATGGCTACCTGATCGTCACGCAGCGGAGCGAACTGAGTACCATCAGCCAGTTTAAACCCTTCAACCAGCATTTTTGCTGAGGCTACCATCATATCGACAGAGCCTTCAGGTGCAGCGCCGGGCATGTAAGGGTTAGGCAAACCACCATTGTTGTATAGCTGAACATGAAGCAAGTCTAGAGTGTCACGCACTTGGTCAATCACCGGAATGTACGCACCCCAAATACCAGTGTACGCGATCATCCCGCCTTGAACATATGGGTGCTCAGGCGCCATTGTGAGGTACATATCGCCACCCGTATTCGCTTCAATCGCTTTAAGAGCACGACCTAAACGAGCCTGTATTTGAGAGCCATGTAATAGGTTTGAACCACTTTCTAAGTCAACGTCTAACCCGTCGAAGCCCCACTCTTTGATGATGCTTGTTAAGCTGTTCACAAAGTTGGTTTCATCTTGGTCGGTATTTAAGGTAATAGTCCCTTCAGCTCCGCCTAGTGACAGAACAAAGATTTTCCCTTTGGCTTGCAGCGCTGCCATATCTTGCTTGAACTGAGCTGGATCGAGTGCAGGGCAAGAACTGTGGATATCGCCTGAATACAAGTTGAAGTGAACAGTACCGTCGCTGTTGCGATCGTTATCTGCAAATGCGATGTCAATAATATCCCATCGCTCTGACATATCAGCCAAACGAAGTGGGCAGCCTGAACCATTCACAAAATTATGCCAGTAACCAATAAGATTATGCTTCTTGGCGATTTGCTCAACCGCATTAACAGTAACACCGGATGAAACCGCGCTGTTTCCAGAGGAATCTTTGGCAATAACAGTTAGGGTGTAGTTACCGATTGCAGCCGGTGTCCAATTTACGCTGTAAGGTGCAGTAGTATCCGATGAAATAACAGAGCCATTAACCAAGAAATCAACGCTTTGAACTGTACCTGTTAAGCTGGTTGCGTCCGCGCTGATTGCCGTTGATTTACCGACGCCAACGGTGCTTCCGTTTGCCGGAGAAGTGAGTCGGGTAACAACGGGTTGGTCACTCACGGTAACCAAAGCACTTGCTTCGCCTGTTGAACCACCGTTATCAGTGGCGATGGCTTTCACTGTGGTTTCACCTACAGCCGTTGCTTGCCAATTAACGGTGTATGGTGCTTGAGTATCAATACCTAAACTTGTGTTGTTTGCAAAGAATTCAACTTGCGTTACGTTTCCGTCTGCATCACTTGCTTGCGCATTTACCGCTACGGTTGAGCCAGCGAGAATAACATCACCAGTAGAAGGTGCTGTTAAAGTGACTTCTGGGGCTGCACTGCATGCACCTAGCCCAGTCCATGCTTCTTTCCAGTATTCACCCACACCAGGTTCGTATGCCCATGCTGAGTTAGACGAACACCAACCTGCAACGTCACAACGGTATTTCTGATTGGCATTTTCGACCAATGCACCTGCGCTGTATGCAGTGCCTGCAACATAAGGCGTAGTATCAGCACAACCACCAGAGGACGGCGACTTCACATTCACAGATACCTCTTGGCTAGCTGTTGAAAGGTTGTCGTTATCTGTTGCCTTAGCGGAAACAGTATGCGCACCAGCTATAGCTGTCCAGCTATGTTCAAATGGCGCTGCTGTGTCTGTCGCAACAAGGTTACTGTCCACATAGAATTCTACTTGCGTAACCGTGCCGTCGGTATCTGCTGCATTAGCGGATAGCGTTAGTACGTCACCTTGAGTGACAGACTCAGAACCTGTTGGAGATATGAGATCGATACTTGGTGCAACCAAACCACCTGCTGGTGCTACCTGTACTAGAACTGATGATTCGTTCGTTGCACCTAAGTTGTCAGTTGCAATGGCAGAAATCGTGTGGCTACCTGTCTCAGTCGTCCAATTCAGCGTATAAGGTTCCGCTGTTGCGACACCCAAGCTCACACCAGATAAGAAAAACTCGACTTGCGCGATGCTGCCATCAATGTCGGAGGCGTTGACTTGCAAACCAATGACTTGACCTGTTGTTAGCTGCGCATTGTTGAGTGGCGATGTAATGCTCACTTCAGGAGATGCGTTGAAACCACCACACGCTCCTAGCCATTTCCATTCTTGCCAGTCACCAGAGTGAGTCGCTGGTGAATTTCCTTGCGACCACCATCTAGCCTGATACGCGTTGTTGTCTTGTTGAACCTTTCCATCAGTAGAATAGGCACCATCTGGCTGCCAAACTGGCAGTGTTCTACAATCGACCGTTGCCGCTTGAACTGCGCCGGTCAAGCTTAAAGCGGACAGTATTGCTCCGCTGATAATTGTTCTTTTCATTTCTTCTCCCGTCTTAAAAAGTATGGGGATATACAACTGCCCCCAGAACTTGCTCAAGCAGCCAAATATGACGACTTACGTCATTTCTGAGAGGTTGCTTGGGTATAAAGTGCTTAATTTATAAACGCACAAAGTCTCTATTTATTAGACGGAGAGTTAAACAATGTCATTGTTAGGATATTGAATTAATTGCAAAACTAGATTGAATATCACAGAGAAATATTCTGATGCTCTTGAGTTTCAGTATGTTTTCGAGGCACTTCACCTTATTTTATTCGGAAAATTTCATGTGTATTTTTAGTCGTAGTCTGAAAAAGAATACTTTTCGATGCAATTCTAAATTCCCAGATCAATTGTTTGTAATTTGTGCGTTTGATTGGGTATTACTGCTGCTTACTCTTGTTATTGCCTGTGTAAAACACTATTGTACTAGTCAACTAGTTCGTAAGTGTGTCAGTAACGTAGTATGGCAAATACAAGAGAAAATTTTGGTTCGAGATTGGGTTTCGTGTTGGCTGCGGCCGGCGCAGCGGTAGGTCTTGGAAACATATGGGGTTTCCCTACTCAGGCTGCGAGTAACGGGGGCGGTGCATTTTTAATGGTGTACCTCTTCATGATCCTCGTCGTGGCTTTTCCTATGCTGGTTGTTGAAATGGCGATAGGGCGTCATGGTCAAGCCAACCCTGTCGATAGTATGAAGTCGCTTACAGGGAACCCGATCGGTAAAAAAGTCGGAGGTTTGGTCGGTTGGATTGGTCTTAGTGTACCTAGTGCCGTTCTTGCTTTTTACTCCATCGTGGGTGGGTGGTTAATCTGTTTCTTACTGGGGGCGATAACCGAGCTATTCGGTTTTGCGTCCGTAGCTCAATGGTTTAAAGGCTTTAGCGTTGAAAGAAACCTGTTTGGAACATTGGTTTTTTATGTTCTGACTATTTTGATTGTTCAAGGTGGGATTAAGCAGGGGATAGAAAAATGGTCGACTCGATTAATGCCCGCGCTGTTTGTTTTGTTTGCATTGCTTTTCGTCTACATCATGATGCAATCGGGGGCGGTAGAAGGGCTTAAGCATTATTTGATTCCTGACTTCGAAAAAATTTGGGATAGAAAACTGATTCTTGCGGCAATGGGACAAGGCTTTTTCTCACTGACGATTGGTGGCTGTTCGATGCTCATCTATGGCTCATACCTGAGTAAAAAAGAAAACCTGCCCAAAATGGCAATGAATGTCACGCTGGTGGATACCGCAGTCGCTTTCATCGCTGGTTTAGTCGTTTTGCCTGCGATGTTCGTTGCCATGCAAAAAGGCGTACAGATTTATGCAGAAGATGGCTCTTTACTGAGCTCCGATACCTTAGTTTTCACTGTTTTGCCTTTGATGTTTGAAAGCCTTGGTTTGCTTGGTCAGCTATTTGCGATCATTTTCTTCTTACTTCTTACGATTGCAGCGCTCACGTCATCTATCTCTATGCTGGAGTGCCCAGTTGCTTTGGTGAGTGAACGTTTGGAATCAAGACGCAGCACCACAAGCTGGATATTAGGCGGTTTAATTGCACTGTTTAGTGTCGTGATTGTCTTTAATTTTGGTGAGCTGTTTGGATTGGTAGCCATGGTTGCGACCCAATATTTACAGCCTACAGCTGCATTAATGTTCTGCCTGTTTGGTGGATGGGTGTGGAATCGACATTCAAAAATTAAAGAGCTTGAACTCGGTAATCCAGACTTTCAATTGGGCTGGTTCGGTAAAATTTGGCCAGCGTATGTGAAGTTTGTTTGCCCTATTCTTGTGGCGACAGTTATATGGGCGTCATTTGGTTAAAGGTTATCGGTTAATTGATGTGCCTTTAAATGATACCTACAAAAAACGCCGCTGATATCAGCGGCGTCAGATTGATGACGAACCCCA